>NZ_JAUSVF010000001.1:1683571-1990714 GCF_030814475.1 Pararhizobium capsulatum DSM 1112
CTGTGATCATGCCGCCAGCCACCGTGTTGTTGGTGTCGGGGTCGATCAGGATGAAGGCGCCGGTGGTTCGGTTCTGCTCATAGGAGTCGAACACGGCCTGCTCGTCGAAGGAGAGATGCACCTTGCCGATGGCGTTCATGCCAAGGCCATCCGTGTGATGGCTCCATTTGCCGTTCTTCAGGTCGAGCTGGCTCGATGGCTGAACAGTGACGCGCTGGCGGCGCGAACCGCTCTTCAGCCAGTAGCGCTTGCCGGGCTGGATGCCATCCGGCTGCAGCGCGACGATCTGGGCATCGAAGGCGAGGCCGGTCTGCGGCTGCGCATCGATCGAGACAATCATGTCGCCGCGCGAGACGTCCACCTGACGGTCGAGAACCAGCGTGATCGCGTCACCTGCAACGGCGGCGTTGCGCACGAGGTCGAAGGTAACGATCTTGGTGACGTTGGCCACCATGCCCGAGGGCAGGATGACGACGCTGTCACCGGGCTTCACGGCGCCACCGGCAACCGTGCCCTGATAGCCACGGAAACTTTCACCGGGACGCGAGACGCGCTGCACCGGCAGGCGGAAGCCGACCGTCTGGGCCGAGCGTACGGTTGCCAGTTCCAGCACTTCGACCAGCGTCGGCCCTTCGTACCAGGGCATGGAAGCCTTGCCGTCGTAAACGACATTCTCGCCCTTCAGCGCCGAAACCGGGATCGCGGTAATCTGGCGCACGCCGAGCGACAGCGCCAGTTCACGGAACTCGTGGCTGATCGCATCGAAACGGGCGCGGTCGTAGCCGGTCAAGTCGATCTTGTTGACGGCGAGAACGAACTGCTTGATGCCCATCAGTGTCGCGATGGTCGCGTGGCGGCGAGTCTGTTCGAGCAGGCCGACGCGCGCGTCGACCAGCAGCACGGCGAGATCGGCAGTCGAGGCGCCGGTTGCCATGTTGCGGGTGTACTGCTCATGGCCGGGGGTGTCGGCGACGATGAAGGCGCGCTTGTCGGTGGCGAAATAACGATAGGCGACATCAATGGTGATGCCTTGTTCGCGTTCGGCCTGCAGACCGTCGAGCAGCAGTGCGAAATCGGGCAGGCCGAGATCGTTCTGCTTGCCGCTGTCGCGGCGCAGCGTTGCCGCCTGATCTTCCTTGACGGCCTTGGTGTCCCAGAGCAGTCGGCCGATCAGGGTCGACTTGCCGTCATCGACGCTGCCGCAGGTGATGAGGCGCAGCGGACGCGTGTCGCGGGGCTGGCGCTGGGCATCAACAGCCGGGAAGGCGCTGATGTTGGCAGTGCCTGTTTCGATCGCTGCGGTCTGTTCAGCTGTAGCTTGTCCAGTCGAAGAATGGGCGGTAGCGGAAACAGTCATCAGAAGTATCCTTCGCGTTTTTTCTTTTCCATCGAGCCGGATTGGTCACGGTCGATGGCGCGGCCCTGACGTTCGGAAACGGTCGCGGTTTCAAGCTCGGAGATGATGTCGTGGAGGGTGGTCGCCTCGGAGCGGATGGCGCCGGTGAGCGGGAAGCAGCCGAGCGTGCGGAAGCGGATGACTTCCTCGCGCTTGGTCTCGCCGGGCAGCAGTTCGAGGCGCGGATCTTCCGCAAGGATCATCATGCCATCGCGCTCGACGACCGGGCGCTTCTTGGCGAAGTACAAGGGTACAATCGGGATTTCCTCGGCCTGAATGTAGCGCCAGATATCGACTTCGGTCCAGTTCGACAGCGGGAATGCGCGCACGCTTTCGCCCTTGCGGATCATGCCGTTGTAGATGTTCCAGAGTTCCGGGCGCTGGTTGCGCGGGTCCCAGCGATGGTCGGGCGTGCGGAAGGAGTAGATGCGCTCCTTGGCGCGGCTCGCTTCCTCGTCGCGGCGGGCGCCACCGAAGGCCGCATCATAACCGCCGGCATCGAGCGCCTGCCGAAGCGCTTCCGTCTTCATGATATCGGTATAAAGAGCCGAACCATGGCTGAACGGCGTGATGTTCTCGGCCGCGCCGCGCGGGTTCTTGTGTTCGACCAGATCGAGATCATAGCGCTTCACGATCTCGTCGCGGAAGGCGATCATCTCGGCAAACTTCCAGCCCGTGTTGACGTGCAACAGCGGGAAGGGCACGCGGCCGGGATAAAAGGCTTTTCGCGCGAGATGCAGCAGCACGGCGGAATCCTTGCCGACCGAATAGAGCATGACGGGCTTGTCGAACTCGGCGGCCACTTCGCGGAAGATGTGGATCGCCTCGTTCTCCAGCGCCTTCAGGTGCGGATCGAGAGGTGTTTTCGAGGTCTGCGGATTGTGCAGTTCCGTTTCCGGAAGGGTCAGCGGCATTTCAAGTCTCCGGGAGTATCTTGGGAGGCGAGGTTCGCGCGGTTATCGCGCGATGCTGCTCGCGGGAAGGGGTGATTGCGGGATGGCGGAGGCAGCTTCCGCGACGTGAAGGCCGCATTCGCGCTTCTCGTCGTTTTCCCACCACCAGCGGCCGGCGCGTTCAGGTTCGCCCGGCTTGATGGCACGGGTACAGGGCTCGCAGCCGATCGAGGGGTAACCGCGCTTGTGCAGCGGATTGACCGGGATGTTTTCGGCAGCGACATGCGCCGCCATCACCTCGTTCGACCAGTCGGCCAGCGGGTTGACCTTTATCATGCCACGTTCAAGGTCGGCCTCTGCAAATGGCGTTTCCGCACGGTTGCCGGACTGGCCACGACGCAGGCCGGTGATCCAGAAGGATGCCCCTTCGAGTGCGCGCGCCAGCGGCTTCAGCTTGCGCACGCCGCAACAGGCGTGGCGCGCTTCGACGCTGTCGTAGAAGCCGTTAAGGCCATACTTGGCGGCATAGGCGTCGATATCGTCCTGCTCCGGATGGAAGCGGCGTATGAGGATGCCGTAGGTTTCTTCGGTCTTGTCGATCAGCGCCACGGTCTCGTTGAACAGGCGACCGGTTTCGAGCGTCGAGACTTCGATGTCGTGACGACCGGTAGCAATGGCCGCGGTGATCACCTGATCCTCGATGCCGAGGCTGGTAGTGAAGACGGACTTGCCTTCCAGACTGGCGACAACAGCCAAGCGACCGGAGAGGTCGAGGCCTTCAAGCTCAAGGCTCAGTGCCTTTGCGGCGATTTCAAGCGGATGCGATGCCATGAAAACAGAAATCCTGATGTTGTGTGCGGAATATCGCAGCCGGAGCCGCGAAAAGACAGGAAAACGGATTTCTAATGCTGCCCGCGCTGAGCAAATATCTCTCTAATCTCGGTCGATCAAAGAATATGGCGGAAATGTGCACTATTAAACCTTAAAATACATAAAAATTATATACTAATAATCTCCTCCACATTCCCTATGAGAAGCTTCCGGGATCGCTTTGAAAGCAATGTCGGGCTTGTTCCGCATGGCCGGCCCGCTTTCGAAGAGGGCTTCCGATGATCGGTTTTTATCGCCATCAGGAAACATTTTGAAAAATATGACAAGAATCCTCATATTTTCATTTCTTAAACTTGACAATAATTCTCATCTTAATTAGCGGAGGTTTTGTAGATTGAATCTGCCTTTAGGGGGGGCAACTCATGGCCATCACAACTATGACGCGGACAAGAACGGCACCGGTCTCGATTTCACGAAATTTATCGACAAGTTCGACACGAGCTTTGTAGCCGCAGGCTACGGCGAATTTTCCGGCGCAAATGGTATTTCTGGCAAGCAATATGCAACGGTAGACGCCGTAAAGACGGGCGTCATCTTCGACGCCGGCAAAACCGACTGGTCTTATAACACCACGACGCACCAGGTATCCGGCTCGCTGAGCGCCCTGCGTTTCGGCAGCAAACAAAGCTGGATTCGACAAGCCACACTTTCAAGCAGACGACCGATCTGAAGATCAGCGGTCTCGGTCTTGACGCATCCGCAGACGCCAACGCACTTCGCTCGAGCCTGTCCAAGGCGGACACCACCGGCCTGCTCGACCTTCTCGCCAAGAACAGCATCAACTTCGTCGGCAGCACTGGCAAGGATGTCTTCAAGGGCTTCGGCAAGGCCGATACGCTTTCCGGCGGTGCCGGCGACGACAAGCTCTACGGCGAAGGCGGCAATGACTCCCTCAAGGGCGGTGCCGGCAACGATCGTCTTTATGGCGGCGCGGGCACGGACAAACTTTACGGCGATGCTGGCGACGACTTCATCTTCGGCGATTCCGGAGCCGACACCATCAACGGCGGAACTGGCAATGACACCATCACCGGCGGCACCGGCAACGACGTGCTGATCGGCGGCGCAGGCAAGGACACGTTTGTGTTCAAGGCAGGTTCCGGCAAGGACACGATCCTGGACTTCCACGCGGGCAGTAGCACCGCAGGTGACGTGCTCCAGCTCGACAAGTCCGTGCTTTCGTCCTTCAGCGCGGTCAAGGCTGCCGCAACAGATACCTTTGACGGGGTCCTTATCAAGTTTGGAACCGGCTCGATCCTGCTCGACGGCGTCGAAAAGGCCGAACTGCACGCGAATGACTTCTTCTTCGTTTGATCTGGCCTGAGCTTGTAAATACCGGAGGCCGGGCGTTCTGCGTCCGGCTTTTCTATTTCATCTCGATAGCGTCCCGCACGCGGGCGAGACGGTCATGGTTCGCCGATCCGCCGCCGGTGGGGTATTGCGTGATCATCAGCGGCATTGCTGGTCCGTCGGCGCGGAACTTCCCGCCTGATCATCCCGGAGTTCGCGTCCCCTACCGGCGCTGACTACCGGTCGCTCACCGCCCAGCGTGGATTGATCCAGGGTTCCTGGTTGGAGCGGGGCAGTGGCTGCTTGCCGAGGATATGGTCGGCGGCCTTTTCGCCGGTCATGATCGAAGGGCCGTTGAGGTTGCCGTAGGTGATATCCGGAAAGATCGATGAGTCCGCGACGCGCAGGCCGTCGATGCCGATCACCCGTGTTTCCGGGTCGACCACCGCCATCAGATCGTCTTTCGATCCCATCTTGCAGGTGCCGCAGGGGTGATAGGCGCTTTCCAGATGGTCGCGCAGGAAATCGTCGATCTGCTCATCGGTCTGCACGTTTTCGCCCGGCTGGATTTCCGGCCCGCGAAACTCATCGAACGCCTTCTGGCCGAAAAGCTCGCGGGTAAGGCGCACGCAATGGCGGAATTTTACCCAGTCTTCTTCGGTGCTCATATAGTTGAAGCGAATGACGGGATCCGCCATCGGATCGGAAGACGCAAGCGTGACATTGCCACGTGATTTCGAGTGGTTATAGCCGACATGCACCTGGAAGCCGTGGCTCTTCGCCGCCGCCTTTCCGTCATAGGAAATGGCGACGGGCAGGAAATGGAACTGGATATCCGGCTGTTTGATGCCCGGAGCCGAGCGCACGAAAGCGCAGCTCTCGAACTGGTTGGACGCTCCGAGCCCCGTGCCGGAAAACAGCCACTGCGCACCCGCGACACCCTGCCAGAACCCGGGCAGCCACGAGTAAAGCGACACCGGTTTCAGCGATACCTGCTGGAAATAAAACTCCATATGGTCCATCAGGTTTGCGCCGACACCCGGCCGGTCGAGCTTCACCTCGATACCCATGTCCTTCAGATGTGCCGCCGGGCCGATACCCGACAGCATCAGGAGCTTGGGCGAATTGAAGGAGGAGGCTGAGATGATGACTTCGCGGTTGGCCTTCACGATCTCTATCTTGCCGCCGCGCTCGATTTCGACGCCGAGGGCGCGGCCATTCTCGATCACGATCCGGCGGGCGAAACATTGCACGAGTTCGACATTCGGGCGCTTCATCGCCGGTCTCAGATAGGCATTTGCGGCAGACCAGCGGCGGGATTTCCAGATGGTCTGCTCCATCAGGCCGAAGCCTTCCTGCTTCTCGCCGTTGTAATCCTCGGTCGTCTCGAAGCCCGCCTCGCGACCGGCCTCGACAAAGGCCTTGAACAGCGGGTTCTTCACCGGCCCGCGCTGCACGTGCAGCGGCCCGTCCGTGCCGCGCCATCCATCCTGACCGCCATGGGAGCATTCCATGCGCTTGAAGTAGGGCAGCACATCAGCATAGCCCCACCCCTTGGCGCCGGCCTCTTCCCAGCGGGTATAGTCTTCCGCCGAGCCCCGCACATAAACCATGCCGTTGATCGACGACGAGCCGCCGATCACCTTGCCGCGCGGGGCTGTGATGCGCCGGTTGTTGAGGTTCGTTTCGGGCTCGGAGAGATAGCCCCAGTTGTAGCGCTTCATGCTCATCGGCCAAGCGAGTGCCGCCGGCATCTGGATGAACGGCCCGATATCCGATCCGCCATATTCCAGCACCATAACGGTGTTCCTGCCGTCCTCGGAGAGCCGGTAAGCCATGGCCGAGCCGGCCGAACCGGAGCCGATGATGATGAAGTCTGCGTTCATGGTCAGTGTCTCGTTTCTTGAACGGCGATATCGGTAATGGCTATAAGAAACTTGTGATTTTTATCGCCAATTGATATGGAATGCGCATGAAGGAAATTCGCTTCTCGCGGCGTGCCTACAAGGCGCTTCAGTCGATGCAGCCCACGCGGAAGGTGGCATCATCGAGAAGTTGCACGCTTATGCGCGAGGGGAAACAGTCGATATCAAGAAGATGATAGGCCTTCCCTATTTCCGGATTCGCGTGGGTCAGGATCGCGTTATCATCGATGATCTCGGTGTCGTGGTCATGGTTATGAATGTCGGACCGCGCGGAAGCATCTATAAGGAGTGAATTCAGATGAGCGAAATCCAGAAGCTGACAATCGACGGCAAAGGCTACGTCCTCCTGAGCGAGGAGGATTACGAAGATCTGATCGACGGGCTGGAAGCCCATGCCATCATGGCGCGGATTGCGGCCGGCGAGGAGACCTGGCCGATGGAGGTCGTTGAAGCTCGCGTCAGAGGAGAAAACTCTGTCCGCGTTTACCGTAACTACCGTAAGCTCACCGCCTCCGAACTTGCGGCTGCCGCCGGCATATCCCAGCCCTACCTGTCCGACATCGAGAACGGCAAGAAGACCGGCTCCGTCGCGGTGCTGAAGCGCATCGCGAAGGTGCTCAAGGTCGATCTCGACGATCTCGTTCCGGACGTTGCGGAGGACTGAGGCGCTCATCTCAATACGGCGCCTCGACCTTGCCCATGGCCACATAAACCGTCTTCAGCTCCGAATAATGCTCCAGAGCCGCCGCCGAATTTTCGCGGCCGAAGCCGGATTGCTTGGAGCCGCCGAAGGGGATTTCGACCGGGCAGAGATTGTAGGTGTTGATCCAGAGCGTGCCGGCTTCCAGCTGGTCGACGACGCGGTGGGCGCGGGTCATGTCTGATGTGAAGACGCCGGCCGAGAGGCCGAATTCAGTGGCGTTGGCACGGGCGATCACCTCTTGCTCGGTGTCGAAATCGAGCACGCACATGACCGGCCCAAAAATTTCCTCCCGCGCGATCGTCATGTCGTCGGTGACGTCGGCAAAGACTGTCGGCTGGATATAGGTGCCTTCCGAGGAAACCGAGTTCGGAATGCCGCCGCCGGTAAAGAGCGTCGCGCCCTCTGCCTTGCCCTTGTCGACATAGGAGAAGACCTTGTCGAGCTGGGGACGCGACACCATCGGGCCGAGCTGTGTCGCCTCGTCCATCGGGTCGCCGATGATGATGTTCTCGGTGCGCTCCTTGAGGCGCGACAGGAATTTCTGCTTGATGCCCTTCTGAACGAAAACGCGGGTGCCGTTGGAGCAGACCTGGCCTGTCGAATAGAAATTGCCCAGCATCGCCCCGCCGATGGCGCTTTCGAGGTCGGCGTCGTCGAAGACGATCAGCGGCGACTTGCCGCCGAGTTCCATCGTCACATGCTTGAGATGACCGGCTGCAGCGGCCGCGACCTTGCGGCCGGTCGGCACCGAGCCGGTGAGCGAAACCTTGGCGACATCGGGATGGTTGACGAGCAGCGGTCCGGTCTCGCGGTCGCCCTGGATGACGTTGTAGAGCCCCTTCGGCAGGCCGGCCTCAACAAGGATTTCGGCGATCTTCAACGCGCCGAGCGGCGTGTTTTCGGATGGCTTGAAGACCATGGCGTTGCCGGCGGCAAGCGCCGGCGCGCCCTTCCAGCAGGCAATCTGCTGCGGATAGTTCCAGGCGCCGATACCGACGCACACACCGAGCGGCACGCGCTTGGTATAGGCGAAATCACCGCCGAGCGGGATGTAGTCGCCGTTCAGCGCCGTGGCGATGATGCCGCCGAAGAACTCGAAGCTGTCGGCGCCCGAGATCGGGTCGGCGACGATGGTTTCCTGGATCGGCTTGCCGGTATCGAGCGTTTCAAGCTCCGAAAGTTCGCGATTGCGCTCGCGTATGATCTCGGCAGCGCGCTTGAGGATGCGGCCGCGGGCGGTCGGGCTCATCGCCGCCCACTCCGGCTGGGCGCGTTTTGCGGCGGCGATTGCCTTTTCGACGATAGCGGGCGTGGCCGCATAGAGTTGGGCGATCACCTCGCCGGTCGCGGGATAGATGCTTTCGAAAACGGTGCCGGTGGTATCCTCGACATAGTCGCCGTCGATGAAGTGGGAAGCTTTGGGTTGTGCACGCATCATTTGGCTCTCAATTCTTCGTAGGACACCATGACATGTTCCTGAAACGCAGGGCGCTCTGTCAGCGCCTGATAATAGCGTTCCAGAACAGGCCGCGGCCGGCGTTCGATATCGATGGTGAAGTAGCGGTAGAGGAGGTGGCCGAACTGGATGTCGGCCGGGGTGAAAGTATCGCCGGCGAGATAGGCGTGGCGGGAAAGCTGGGCTTCCGCGATGTCGAGCTTGCCCTGTAGCGCCTTGACGGCGGCGGTAATCGCAACCGGGTTCTGATCCTTCGGGGCGGTGCGGACGACATGCCAGAAGATCGGCACGGTGAAGCCTTGGGAGAAGGTGACCTTGGCCCATTCCGCCCATTTGTCGACCGGCGCGCGGGCAACCGCATCTTTCGGCCAGAAGCTGTCGTCGCCATAGCGGGCGGCGAGATAGCGGATGATGGAGCCGGATTCCCAAAGTGGTTCCATGCCGTCATCGATCAGCACCGGCACGAGGCCGTTCGGGTTCAGCGCCAAAAATTCCGGCGTATCGACCACGCCATAGGTGAAGCCGGCATCGGTGCGCTCGTAGTCGAGCCCGAGCTCACTGATGCACCACATCACCGCCTGCACGTTGGACGAGGATTTTCGCCCCCATATCTTGATCATCGTTCACTCCCCGCGTGGATAGCGTTTGGATTCTTCGAGATTGTCGAGGTTCATGTGGTTGCGCATGTAGCGCTCGGAGGCCTTCTGCAGCGGCTGATAATCCCAGGGATAGTAGGAACCATTTCGCAGCGCCTCGTAGACGATCCAGCGGCGGGCCTGGCTTTCGCGCACGGCGGCATCGAAGGCTTCCATGTCCCAGCGCACATCGCGCATTTCCTGGAATGCGCGCAGCGTCGGCGCATGGGCGGGAACGCCGGCAAGATTGGTAAGCTCCAGCGGATCGGCCTCCAGATCGAACAACTGGTCGGGATCGATCTCGCAGTGGATATATTTCCACTTGCCCTCGCGAATGCAGACGAGCGGGGCATAGGAACCCTCCGCCGCATATTCCATGATGACGGGTGAGGTCCGTTCCATGCCGTTGATCACTGGCACGAGGCTTTCGCCATCCGTCCACGGCATGATCTCGTCCATGGAAATGCCGGCGAGATCGCAGAGCGTCGGCAGGATGTCCAGATTGGAAACCGGCGCCAGATGCAGGGCAGGCGTGATACCGGGACCTGCAACCATCAGCGGCACGCGAGCTGAGCCCTCGAAGAAGTTCATCTTGAACCACAGTCCGCGCTCGCCGAGCATGTCGCCGTGGTCCGAGCAGAACAGGATGACGGTATCATCCAGCATGCGGGTGCGGGTCAGCGTGTCGATCAGCTCGCCGACCTTCTCGTCCAGATAGGAGATATTGGCGAAATAGGCGCGGCGCGAGCGACGGATATTCTCTTCCGTCACCGCGAAGTTTTGATAGTCGCAGGCGTGGATGAGACGCTGCGAATGCGGGTCCTGCTCGGCAAGCGGAATATCGCCCACGTCCGGCAGCAGGTGCTCGCAATTCTCGTAGAGATCCCAGAACTTTTTACGCGCAACATAGGGGTCGTGCGGATGGGTGAAGGAGACCGTAAGAGCCCATGGGCGGCGGGCCGTGTCGTCCTGCTCTCGGGAAAGGTGATAAAGCTTCTGGTTGGCGAGGAAGGCGACTTCGTCGTCATATTCCATCTGGTTGGTGATTTCGGCGATACCTGCACCGGTGACGGAGCCGAGATTGTGATACCACCAGTCGATGCGCTCGCCGGGCTTGCGGTAATCCGGCGTCCAGCCGAAATCGGCGGGGTAGATATCGGTCGTCAGCCGCTCCTCGAAGCCGTGCAACTGGTCCGGGCCGACGAAATGCATCTTGCCCGACAGCGCCGTGTAGTAGCCGGCGCGGCGCAGGTGGTGCGCATAGGTCGGGATAGATGAGACATATTCGGCGGCGTTGTCATAGACCCGCGTGCGGCTCGGCAGCTGTCCGGCCATCATCGAGGCGCGAGCGGGCGCGCAGAGCGGCGAGGACGTGTAGTTGTTTCGGAAGCGCGCCGAGCGTTTTGCCAGCGCCTTCATATGCGGCGCATGCAGGAAATCCGCCGGACCGCCGGGAAAGAACTTTCCATTGAGCTGGTCGACCATGATGATGAGAATATTCGGTCGCCTAGCGGTCATGCTGCATGTCCCTTTTCGGTATCGGTCTGGATGGAAAACATCTGGAGATTGAGGGTGATGTAATCGTCGGTGAGGCGCATGGAGGCATCCGCCGTCACCGGCGAAGACCCGAGCGCGCGACGAATATAAAGCCCGTCGATCATCGCAGCTGTTCCCTCTGCGATGCGGTTGGCGTCGGTGGCGGAACAGAGCTGCTTCAGGCTATCAACGAGGTTGGAATGCAGCCGCCGGGCGTAGATAACCAGCAGCCGCCGCGTCGCTTCCGAACGCTGTGCCTCGGAATAGAAGGCGAGCCATGCGGAAATTGTCTGTGGGGCGAATTGGTCGGCCTGGAAGCTGACGCGGATGATCGCCGAAATCCTGTCGCGCGCATGTTCGGCGGCCTTCAATGTCCGGACCGTATCATTCCGCAGCTGGCGCAGCAGGAAGCGGATGGTTTCCGTCAGCAACTGTTCCTTGGAGCCGAAATAATGATGGGCAAGGGCAGGAGAGACACCGGCCTTGCGGGCGATATCCGACATCGTGACTGACAACGTGCCCTGATCGCCGATCACCTGCAGCGCGGCATCCACCAGTGCCCGGCGGCGCACCGGCTCCATCCCGATCTTCGGCATGCGTTTTTCCCCTTTTGTTGCATCCATGGTATTTTTGATTGATCCGTCAATCAACAAAAAAATTTACAGCTTTTTGTTGTAATGTTCTCGTTTTGGTTGGATGCTGAGACTCTCGCTTTTTGGGGGGCGACAGAGGCGAATGGATGTCAAGGAGGAACGTTTTCTGCGGGCAGGATTGCTAACGATTGCGGGAGCCGCCGGCATTATCGCACTGGTCATCGTAGGCTATTCGCTGAGGGCGGGAACGGTGCCAAAGGACTGGATGACCCCACGTTGAAGTGTCTAGGTGTTTCAATGGTCGCTCTTGTTCTTTGTCGTGTGGGTCGACTTTTAAAGGAAAATTCCTGGGATTCGAAATTGAGTTCGACAGCGTTGCCGCCCTTGCCAAGGATACGAATGAAATCGGCGCGCGCTTGACGCGACTTGAGGCCGTTTTTGCAGAATTGCAGCAAAAAGTTGCGCCTGCCTCGGAAGAGCTATTGGAGGAGGCGGTTGAGCTGTCGCGGCCGAAAATGCCCAAGCTGCCAGAAGTCCAGGATGAAGACGATCGCAATATCGGACGCTTCGGTAGAAGGGCAGATCGGGACGGGTATCATTTGTCGGCCTCTTTTATCGGCGGTGAAAATGATCGATTTGTTCGGGTAAAGCTCAGTGTCGCGCGAACCGACGGCGTGCAAATGACGCACAATGTTCATTTCTTTTTGCATCGCACTTTCGCACAAGAAAAAGTCATCATTCCTCCGACAAATGGAGTCTCATCATTGGAGCTTCTTATCTACGGTGGGTTCACGGTCGGTGTTTGGATCGAAGATACAGAGACTTTGCTGGAACTCGATTTGTCAAAGGCAAGGGGTGCCCCCTATGTTGTTCGGACCCAATAATTCTGGTCTGGATAAAACATGAAACCTCTCCTCCTTTCATGGCAGCTCTGGGCATTGCTCTCGGCCGCCTTTGCCGCGCTGACCGCGATCTTCGCCAAGGTCGGTATCGAAAACGTCCAGTCCGATTTCGCAACCTTCGTGCGGACGGTCGTTATCCTGTTTGCGATCACCGCCATGCTGTTTCTGACGGATGGCTGGCAGTCGCCCTCGACGGTGCCGGGAAGGAGCTGGGTGTTCTTGGTGCTGTCCGGTCTTGCGACCGGCGGCTCCTGGCTTTGTTATTTCCGGGCGCTGAAGATGGGCAATGCCGCGCAGGTCGCCCCGGTCGACAAGCTCAGCGTCGTTCTGGTCGCGGTTTTCGCGGTGATCTTCCTCGGTGAAAGACTGTCGGTCGCCCATTGGTTTGCCGTTGCCATGATTGCGACCGGCGCCGTGCTGCTCACCTTCAAGATATGAAACGGCAAATCGCCAGGCGGAGAGCAAGCCGCGATTTTTCCCACTTCCCTTGTGGGTTGAAATGCGGCTTTATCGCATGAGTTCAGAGTTGGGGAGTTTGACATGGCCTTGGATTTGGTTGCCAGACAGAAATTGAGCAGCAAATGGGGATGGTTCGTCGCATTGGGCGTTCTGCTCGTCATGGGCGGCGGCATTGCGCTCGCCAATCTCTTCGTGGCGACAGTGGTGTCCGTCTATTACGTCGGCGCCATCATGCTGGTCGCCGGCCTGCTGCAACTTTTTCACGCCTACCGGGTCAAGGGCTGGCAGAGCGTGCTCTACTGGGGCCTCGCTGGCGGCTGCTATACGATTGCCGGCATCTTCGCCTTCATCAACCCGCTGCTGACATCCGCCGTCCTGACGCTGATCATGGGGGTGGCGTTGCTGGTCGCCGGCCTCTTCCGCATCTGGTCCGGTTTCACGCTGCGGCCGCTCAAGGGCTGGGGCTGGATCGCGCTTGGCGGCCTTGTCACGTTCCTTGCGGGCCTCATCATCCTGGCCGGTTGGCCGGTCAACAGCCTGTGGATTTTGGGTCTGTTCCTCGCCATCGATATCACCATGCAGGGCCTTGCCCTGATCGCTTTCGGCGTGCTTGCAAAAGCATAAGCGGCGTACCCGGAAATATCAGTATTTCCGGGTGAAATTGCCGCGATATCAGCAGGTTCTAAAGTGTTGAAATCGTGGGTTGTTATCCTCGCGGCGAAGAAGCTGCGGGGAGGGATTTTCCTGTTGTGAAAGCTTCACAAAACTTTCACGCTGGGGAAAGCTTTCATTGACACTTCGGCCCGAATGTCGCGTGCAGCCACGCCTTTTTTGGCGCGGCCCCCATGAAGACCGGAGCCCCCATGTCCGCCGCTGCTGCTGCCGCCGAAATGCTATCCCTGCGCCGTTTCCGCGATGATCAGATCGTCACCCTCGCCAAGCTGGTGATCGAGAATGCTTTTCAGCCGATCGTTGAAGCCACGACCGGCGCCGTCTTCGGCTACGAGACTTTGATGCGCGGCTTCGAGCGGCTTGGCTTCAATTCACCGCTGGAACTGCTCGACAGGGCGGAGGCGACGGGCCAGCTGCTGGCGCTCGAGCATATGATCAACAGCCGCGCCTTTGCCGGCTTCGCTGGTATGCCGGATTTTGCCTCGCGCACGCTGTTCGTCAATTTCGACGCCCGGCTGATCGGCATGGAAGACGATATCGTCGAGCGCCTCAGCAGCCACCTGAAGCGCGCCGAGATCCCGCCGTCCTCCATCTGTTTCGAGCTTTCCGAGCGCTTCGACAATATGCGCATGCCGGCGTTTTCCGACCTCATCAAGCGGCTTCGGCTGGCCGGTTTCAAGTTGGCGCTCGATGATTTCGGCGTCGGCTTCAACGGCCTGAAGCTGCTCTGCGACCAGCCGGTGGATTATGTGAAGATCGACCGTCATTTCATCTCCGGCATCGACGCCAGCCCGCGCAAGCGCCATCTGGTACGCCATACCGTCAACACCGCCCATGTGCTCGGCACCCGGGTTGTCGCCGAGGGCGTGGAGACGGAAGCCGAGTTCTCCACCTGCCGCGATCTCGGCTGCGACCTCGTACAGGGCTATTTCGTCGCCCGCCCGACGGTGCATTTCGCCGAGCTGCAGCCGTCCTATCCGCATCTGGTCCAGACGGCGGAGGTGCGCCGGCCGTCCGCCTCGCTCGACAGCATCCTCATCCGCAAGCAGATCGAGCAGGTGCCGGCCGTCAACGAGGCAAGCGGCCTCGACAGCGTCTTCGAACTGTTCCGCAAGTCGCCGCAGCGCAGCTTCTTCCCCGTGCTCAACGCCAATGGCGAGCCGCGCGGCGTGCTGCATGAATATCATGTGAAGGAGATGATCTATCATCCCTTCGGCCGCGACCTGCTGAAAAACCACATCTACCAGCGCCATATCGCCCATTTCGTCAGTCCGGCGCCGATCGCCGATCTGGAGACGCCGGCCGAGGAAATGCTGAAGATCTTCGCTGGCATGGACGGCAGCGACTGCGTCATCCTCACCGAAAACATGCGCTATGCCGGCATCCTCTCGGCATCCTCGCTCCTGAAGATCATCAACGAAAAGCAACTGAAGCTGGCGCAGGAACAGAACCCGCTGACCGGCCTGCCGGGCAACCGTGCGATCCGCGACTACGTGCAGGAAGCCGTGCTCGATGGCGATGAGGCACGCTATTTCTGTTATTGCGATTTCGACAGCTTCAAGCCGTTCAACGACCACTATGGTTTCCAGAAGGGCGACGTCGCCATCTCGCTGTTCGCCGCCCTGATGCGGCGCCATTTCATAGGCGAGGAAAAATTCCTCGGCCATGTCGGCGGTGACGATTTTTTCATCGGGGTTCGCGGCTGGACGCGGGCAGAGCTGGAGGCGTTGCTGACCCGCATTCTCGAAGAGTTCCGCGCCGATATCCGCCAGCATTACTCGGCCGAGCATCAGGCGGCCGGCTACATGACCGGCCATGGCCGCAACGGCGAAACCACCTATTTCCCGCTGATGCGTTGCTCGATTGCGGTTCTGGAGCTGCCACAAGGCTTCGTGTTTTCCGACACGCTCGCTGTCAGCACCCGCATTGCCGAGATCAAGACGCACGCCAAGGAAAGCGATGAAGGGCTGGTTTTCGATACTTTCGGGCATCACGCGGGGTAAACCCGGTATCCGCTTGGGTCATCCCAAAAAAGAAGCGGGCCGGAACCCGTCATGGATTCCGGCCCGTCCTGCATGATCCCAAAGCGTCTACGCCGCGATCGGGTACGCTCATGCGCGAACCTCACGCGCTCAGTTCACGAGCGTGACAGCCGTGGCCTGATGTTTCTTTCCAACCATGTCATAGGCGATCTTGACCTTTTCGCCGGCCTTCAGCCCCGGGTCCTTGAAGTTGGCCGGCAGCATGAAGTGACTGCCGTCCTTGAGGGTCAGCGTCAAAGCCTTCGTATCGATGGCCTTGATGGTTCCTGTCGTCATGCTCGCGGCGAATGCGGCCGAGGACAGGGAGATTGCGGAAATGATGGTCAGAGAAGTCAGAAGAGCACGCATCGGTGTCGTCCTTGATTGGTCCGGAGATGAACCTGTAACAGTGAAGCCGTCCCGAAACGTCGAGTCGCGACTCAAGGGGAGGGAGCCGCCGGCGTTTCCCGGTTTCGAGAATGAAGCTAGACCCGGTTTTCAAGCCTTTCAAATTAAAGAAGTTTAATTTTCCGGTAACGCATTTTGACGCAATTTTGCCTTGGTGCGGCGCAGCATCGGATGCTTCGCGCCGCTTTTGCCACAAAGGTTAAGGGCTGTGCGTCGATCTTTCCAAGCTTGTTGCGCATGGCGGCGGGCACAGTTTGCTCTCTCCCCAGCGGGGAGAAGTGTTAGGCCGCTGCCTCGTCCTCATCCGCAATAACCTGCATCTGCTCTAGGAAGCCAACTTCCCGCGCGCTAAGTATCACGGTAAATCGCTTTCATTCGAGAGGACTTGCCCCGTGAAGCTTCCCGTCGAAATGACTTATGTCGACCTGCCGTCGCCCGGCGGCCCGGAAAACATGCGCCTTGCGCGCGGTCCATTGCCGGTGCTTTCGCCGGGCGAAATCCTCGTCAAGGTCGAGGCCGCCGGCGTCAACCGGCCGGATATCATGCAGCGCAAGGGGTTCTATCCGCCACCACCGGGCGCAAGCCCATTGATGGGGCTGGAAGTCTCGGGCGAGGTGGTTGCCATCGGCGAGGAAGCCGAAGGTTTTACGATCGGCGATCTCGTCTGCGGCCTTGCCAATGGCGGCGGCTATGCCGAATTCTGCGCAATCCCCGCCACCCAGGCGCTGCGCTGGCCGCACGGCTACGACGCCGCCCGCGCCGCCGCGCTGCCGGAAACTTTCTTCACGGTCTGGGCCAATGTCTTCCAGATGGCGGATCTGGTAGAAGGCGAGACTTTCCTCGTCCACGGCGGCACCAGCGGCATCGGCACGACCGCCATCCAGCTCGCCAACGCTTTTGGCGCCCGCGTCTTCGCAACGGCCGGTACCGCCGGAAAATGCAAGGCCTGCATCGACCTCGGCGCCGCCCGTGCGATCAACTACAAAGAAGAGGACTTCAAGGCCGTCGTATTGGAGGAAACCGGCGGCAAGGGCGTCGATGTCATCCTCGACATGATCGGCGGATCCTATTTCTCTCGTAACGTCACCAGCCTCGCCAAGGACGGCCGCCTCGCGATCATCGCCATGCAGGGAGGCACCAGGGCTGAAGATTTCGATGTGCTGCCGATCATGACCAAGCGTCTGAAGCTCATGGGCTCGACACTGCGCCCGCGAACGGCGCCGGAGAAGGAAGCAATCCGTGACGATCTGGAGGACAATGTCTGGCCGCTGCTCGATGCCGGCGAGATCGCCCCGGTCATGCACGCCGTCGTGCCGTTTGCCGAAGTTGCCGAGGCGCACCGGCTGCTGGAGGCGGGGGATCATATCGGCAAGATCGTGTTGACGATGTGAGGGTGCCAAATTGAAACTTGGAGATCGAGACGTGAGCAAGAGCTGGAACAAGGGTGTGACTTTGGCGCTGGAAGGGCCGGGAAAGTTCACGACCATCAGCACTATCCAGGAAGCATCGTGGGCGCTGATCGAGGATTGGCCACTGGAGGATGGCGAGGCGCTGGACAAGGCCTTGCTGGTCATAGAGGCCGCGATGTCAGGCAAGAAAACGCCCGAGGAGGCCCGATTTGCCTTCATCGCCGCGGCACATGAAGCGGGGATTGAAATTCAAGAGTAGGGGTGCTGCCCTGCTGCAAGGCGAAATACCTGCTGCGGTACTGGATTTTACCTTCGCAATGAATGGAAACATTGCTGTCGGCCTTGGGCGACGAGAGCTGGCGCTATCGGAGAAGTTCTGTTCTTGTCTCGATGCTTGCCCCCTTGCATTCCTGTCACAAAAGACTACCTTTTCCTTATGTTCAACGTAGTGAAAGGAAGGTGATCCAATGTCGAATGAGATTTCGGACCTCGTGACGGGCATGGGAGTTGTGGTGACGGAAACGAGGCAGCCCTCGTTCTAACCCCGCCTTCCTGCGGGCGGCTGAAACGCCGTCCGGGCCAGTTACAGGCCAAAGCTCATGGAAAGGGTCGCCTCGTGCGACCCTTTTTGCGTTTTTGGGGATGGGCAGGCGTTTGAGCCAAGACCTCACTCTGTCACTTCGTGACATCTCCCCTCAAGCATGCGCTTGATGAATCTCATGGACAGGTCCGGTTTGGCGGCAGACAATATTTGAAGAATGGTAATGGTGGGATATGACGCATCGGAACTTGGATTTTTGAGGGCACCCCATGTCGAACCCCGTACTCGTCGAAGTCACCCGTGGCGCACTGGTGGAAAGCCGCCATCGCGGCATGGTCATCGCGGTTGATGGCGATGGCAACACCGTGTTTTCGCTGGGTGAAACCGATGTCGGCGTCTTCCCGCGCTCGGCCTGCAAGGCGATGCAGGCGCTGCCGCTGATGGAAACCGGCGCTGCCGATGCCTATGGTTTCGGCACCAGGGAACTGGCGCTTGCCTGCTCCTCGCATAATGGCGAGCCGGAGCATGTCGCTGTTGCGGCGAAGATGCTGGCCGCCGCCGGCCGCGATGTCGATACGCTCGAATGCGGAGCCCACTGGTCAGGAAACCAGAAGACGCTGATAGAGCAGGCCCGCACCCTCGAGCGCCCGATTGCGCTTCACAACAACTGCTCGGGAAAACATGCCGGTTTCATCTGCGCCGTCTGCCATGACGGCGGCGATCCCACAGGCTACGTCACCTATGACCATCCGCTTCAGCGCGAAATCCGCGGCACGATGGAAGCGCTGACCGGCGGCGTGCTCGGCCACGACAATTGCGGCACCGACGGCTGCTCGATCCCGACCTACGCCGTGCCGCTCAAGGGTCTGGCCCATGGCTTTGCGAAGATGGCGACCGGCGCGGGTCTGGAACCGGAGCGCGCCCGGGCGTCAAAACGGCTGATCGAGGCCTGCATGGCCGAGCCTTTCTATGTCGCCGGCACCGGCCGCGCCTGCACCAGGCTCATGCAGCTCGCCCCCGGTCGCATCTTTGCCAAGACCGGCGCCGAAGGCGTGTTCTGCGCCGCCATCCCGGGAAAGGGCATCGGCATCGCGCTCAAATGCGAGGATGGCACGACCCGTGCCGCCGAAGCCATGGTCGCCGCCACGCTCGCCCGCTTCTTCAAGGACGAGCCCGATCTTCATGCCTCGCTCCGCGGCATGGCCGATCACGCCATGCACAACTGGAACGGGCTGTTCGTGGGCGATGTCAGGGTGACCGACGCCTTCGCCTGAACCGACGAGCCCAAGGGGCAGGTGTTTCCCCTCCGGCAATCGGCTTCAAAGGCGCGCGGGAAGGGCAGGTCGCCGAGTTCACGGGCATCCATCCGGGCAATATCGGGGTGACCGAGAAGATCGATCGCGACAGCCTCCGGGCTGTCGATCCCGTTCGAACGGCTTTTATGTCTTGAGAAAATCTTCAGCATCGCGCCGGCATCCTTGTTGTCAGGATGCAATAATCCGCCTTTCCGGTTGCATTCTCAATTGAGATTGCCGGCATGGCGGTATAGATTTTCTATATGAAAAACCTGAATGTCATTCATCTCAACGGCCTGCGCGCAGTGGAAGCCACCGGACGTTTAGGCTCGCTGCAGGCAGCGGCCGACGAGCTCGGCGTCACCATCGGCGCGGTCAGCCAGCAGATCATCAAGACGGAAAAGCAGCTGGGACGCACGCTGTTTGAGCGCAGCCCGCGCGGGCTGGTGGCAAGCGATTTCGGAGAACGTTTCCTGCCAAGGCTGAAGGCGGGTTTCGAACTGCTGGATCAAGCCGTAGGCGCCGCGCGCAAGCGTGACGAGGGCATCCTGACGATCTCGGTCGCGCCGGTCTTTGCCGCCCGCTGGCTGGTGGCGCGGCTTGATCGCTTTGCCGAGCAGCATCCGGGCATCCAGCTGCGCATCGATGCGACAACGACGCTGGCCAACATCGAGACATCCGATGTCGATATCGGCATCCGGGTCGGGCGGGGCGACTGGCCGGGCGTGCATGCAGAGTTGCTGTTGGCGCAGGAGGTCTTTCCCGTCTGCTCGCCGGCCATGGCAAGCCAGATGAGGGAACCAGCCGATATCCTCCGTTTCCCCGCCGTCATCGATGCCCATGCGATGTTTTCCTGGGACGTCTGGCTGCGCGAGGTCGGCCTCTCCGGCCACAGGATGGGGGAGCGCCACGTCTTCAACGAAGCCTCGATCTGCCTTGATGCGGCAATTGCCGGTCAAGGCCCAATGCTCGCCTGGCAGACGCTCGCCAGCGACAGCCTCCTCGCCGGCCGCCTCATCGCGCCCTTCCGCATACGAGCGAAGACCGGTTTCGGTCACTATTTCGTAACAGCGCCCGACCGCCGGGAAACCGCCACCGTCCGGGCTTTCAAGCAATGGGTGCGCACGGAAATCGACGACAGCATGAAGCGGCTTGAGGGGCTTTGAGGCAGGACTTGCCCCGTTGGGGGGGTAGGAACTTTCGAACCTCACTCCGGTTCCTGGACCCTTACGGCCATCATTGCCTGAAACGCCGGCCGACCCTGGCAGGTTGCCAGCCACGCCCTCACGCGCGGATACTTTTCGAACAGCGCGTCCCGCGTCTGCGCATAGCGGAAGACTTCCGCGAGGTTGAGGTCGGCCACGGTGAAGCGATCTCCGATGACATAAGCGGTTTTTGCGAGCTGGGCGGAGAGCCGTGCAAATCCCTTGTCCAGGGCTGCGACCGAGGCAGCGATCACAGCTTTTCCGGCCGGTGTGTCCTGAAGGCCGTTGTCGTGGGTAAGCACGATCTTCACCGCATGGGGCTCGATTTCCGTCGCCGCCCACAGGGTCCAGTTGCCGATCAGGCCTTCTTCGGCAACGGTCTGGCCAGCCAGCGGACCGCCATGCTTGCGGGCGAGATAGAGGTTGTTGGCAAGCGATTCCGTCAGGATTAGTCCGTCATCCTCGATGGCGGGGATCAGGCCCATCGGGTTGACGGCGAGGAACTCGGGCGAGCGGGTGTTGATCTGCGCGTTGGGGCTTGAGGGATCATCCAGGCGGCGAGCCTGGATGACGGGCACGGAGCGGAATTCCAGGTCAAGCTCGCCTGCCATCCAGTAGTTGCGCGAGGCGCGCGAGCGGTAGACGCCGTAGATCGTCAGCATGGTTCTGTTCTCCGGAAGATGCGCGGCGCGCAGTCGTGATTTTCACCGTGTTGTCATCGGGTTCGATGGTGTCGGCACAGTAGGAAAAGCCATCCGGCGCAGGAAGCCGTTTGCGTTGATATCACATATGAAATCTTGTGATGGAAGGGCGTCAGCCGAGGCGGTTTCCGGAGATGGTCAGATGCGAAAACTCCGAACGCGACCCTCGGCAGGGCGAAAGTGGCTGGGGCGGCGGCAAGGGCCATCAGCAGGTCGCGTCGTTTCATGGACAATCCTTTGCAGGAAACGTGCCAGCAAAACCTGTCTTGAAACGAGACAGGTAACGAACGGTAATCACTACAAAAAAGCTGTAGATCAGCGCAATTGCAACCGGTCTCTTTAGAGACGGATAACCTCTCGCTGCTAGTGTGCCCAAAGGAGACAAGGCGGTGCCGGCCAGAACGGTGCGCCGCCCCGGCTTGGAGGCTTGCTTGACGAATGAACTGAGCCGCTACCGACGGGATAGCGGGGCAAAGATAGCCAGCAACGACGATACGCGGCGCCTGCTTGCCGCAAGCCAGAAACTGGTTGCGGAAATCGCCCGTCTGACCGGCCCCGAGGCCGATATAGCCGATCGGCACGACTGGCTCGAAACCATGATGAACCACGTTCCCGATTGCATTTATGCCAAGGACGCCGAGGGGCGCTTCCTGATGGCAAACCATGCCACGGTCGTCGAGAACGGGTTCTCCTCAATGAGCGAGATCGTCGGCAAGACCGATTTCGATCTGCACCCCCGCGAGGCCGCCCAGAGTTTTTTTGACGTCGAGCGCCGGGTCATGGAAACCGGCGAGCCGATGTTCGATATAGAGGAACTCGCCGTTGTCGACAGAGGCAGTGAACGCTGGCTGGCGACGTCCAAGGTGCCGTTGCGCAACAAGGCCGGCGCGACGATTGGCACGGTCGGCGTTTCGCGCGACATCACCCAGCAGAAGAGGGTTGAGCGGCTGCTTGTCGGGCAGGCGCGTCTTCTGGAAAAAATTGCAAAAAGCGTTTCCTTGCAGGAGTTCTTCAACGAGCTGCTCGGACTGATCGAGAGCCACCTTCAAGGTGTCGTCGGCTCCGTCCTGATGCTGTCCGAAGACGGCAGGCAGCTTTTAACCGGGGCTGCACCGGGATTGGACCCCGCCTATTCGGCGGCCATCCATGGCATCGAGATCGGTCCCAAGGTCGGGTCTTGTGGCACGGCGGCCTGGCGCGGTGAGCCGGTGTTCGTGGCCGATATTCTCTCCGATCCACTTTGGGAAGACTACACCGAGCTGGTGCGTCCCTTCGGGTATCGCTCCTGCTGGTCGATGCCGATCCGCTCCTATAACGGCCAGGTTCTGGGCACATTCGCTCTCTATTCGCCCGCCCCCGGTGTGCCAAGCGAGGAGCAGCGGGAGCTGATTTCCATGGCCGCGCACCTTACGGGCATCGCGATCGAGCGACAGAAGACGGAAGAGCGCATTCACTTCATGGCGCATCACGATGCCCTGACAGGGCTGCCGAACCGGATGCTGTTCGACGAACGCGTGGCGCTGGCGCTGGAGAATGCCCGTCGCGCCAACCAGTGGGTGGCGCTCGCCTTCCTGGACCTCGACAATTTCAAGCTGATCAATGACAGCCTCGGTCACAAGGCCGGCGACGAACTGCTCAGGATCGTGGCGCGACGCATGCTGTCCTGCGTGCGCAAGAGCGATATGATCGTGCGCGTCGGCGGCGACGAGTTCATCATCCTGTTGACCGATCTTCCGGCGGAAAACGGCATTGTCGTGCCGCGGCTGGAGGATATCCGCCGCGAGATCGCAGCGCCTTTGACGATTGCCGGGCGTAGCCTGCAGGTCAGCTGCAGCATGGGCGTGGTCGCCTTTCCCGAGCATGGGACGACGGCCGAGGAGCTGCTCGCCAATGCCGATGCGGCCATGTACCGGGCCAAGGAGCTCGGCCGCAACAACCTGCAGATCTTCAATGCCCAGATGGCCGCGACCGCCCACGAAAAGCTGCGTCGCTACGAGGAATTGCGCGAGGCCGTCGCCCGCGAGGAATTCGTGCTGCACTACCAGCCGCAGATGAACCTGCGCAGCGGCAAGATCTTCGCTGCCGAATCGCTTCTCCGCTGGCAGCATCCCGAGCGCGGCATCGTGGCGCCCGGGGAGTTCATTCCACTTGCCGAGGAAACCGGCCTCATCGTCGATATCGGCGACTGGGCGCTCAATGCCGCCTGTCACCAGAACAAGGCCTGGCAGGATGCCGGCCTGCCGCCGATCGTCATCAGCGTCAATGTCTCGGCCCGCCAGTTCCGCGAACGCGACTGGGTGTCACGCGTTGCGACAGCGCTGGCCGAAAGTGGCCTGGAGGCCCGCTATCTGGAACTGGAACTGACCGAAAGCTTGATTATGCAGGACGTGCCGCAGGCCGTCGCCACGATGCACGCGCTGGAGGCGCTCGGTATCCAGCTGGCGATCGACGACTTCGGCACCGGCTATTCGAGCCTCAGCGCGCTGAAGCGTTTCCCGGTCAAGCGGCTGAAGATCGACCGCTCCTTCGTCATGGATATTCCCTTCGACGAGGACGACAAGGCGATCACCAGCGCCATCATTTCGCTGGCGCAGGAACTCGGCATGGAGGTTATCGCCGAAGGCGTGGAAACCGAGGCCCAGCTGGAGTTCCTGCGCGACAATGGCTGCAACGAGATTCAAGGCTATTTCTTCAGCCGACCCGTTCCGGCAGAAGGTCTCGCGCGGCTGATCTCTGCAGATTGACCGAACTAACGAATTTTTGAACAGGTTTGCGTGGCGCAAGCCTCAATCCAGTCGCATTTGCGATCTTTGTGGCAAAGACCGGTATTGACGACCGGTCCGACGGACATAGCTGTTTGACGATCCGCCATAACCGGAAATGTAGATTTCATGACCTTCTCGATTACTCGTCGGAAATTCCTCAATTTTTCCGGTCTTGCCGCAACCTCCGCCGCCTTGGCCAGTTGCACGTCCTCGATGAACACCGATCGTTTCCGTCAGGAAACGGCGCCCTATTTCCGCAATCCCGAGCTGGAGGGACGCTACCAGCAGCCGGTGACAGGCGACGAATATCTCGGCCGTGTTGGTGATCAGCCGGCACCGAGCGGCCTGATGCCCGATACGTCACGTTATGCGGCAATCTATGGTCCGGTGCTCGACGGAGGCTTTTCCATTCCGGCGGTGCCATACCAGCAGATCGATGCGCGCTATTATCGCCAGCGGGTCGAAAATCCGTTCGGTGAGCGGCCTGGTACGATCATCGTCGATACGTCAGATCGTTTTCTCTATCTCGTCCAGTCCGATGGCTCGGCCATGCGCTACGGCGTCGGCATCGGCCGCGAAGGCTTTGCCTGGTCCGGGCGTGGCGTCATCCAGTGGAAACAGAAGTGGCCGTCCTGGAAGCCGCCGAACGAGATGGTTGCCCGCCAGCCGCATCTGGAGCCCTATTCGATCGCCAATGGCGGCATGCCGCCCGGCCTCAACAATCCGCTCGGTGCCCGTGCGCTCTATATTTTCCAGAACGGTGAAGACACGCTTTATCGCCTGCACGGCTCGCCGGAGTGGCAGTCCATCGGCAAGGCGGTCTCTTCGGGCTGCGTGCGCCTGATCAATCAGGATATCATCGATCTCTACGATCGGGTGCCGAACAAGACGCCGATCCTCGTCATCTGACGGGGTGTGGTTCCCGTTTCCCTCTTCTCCCCAGCGGGGAGAAGTGCCGAGCGGAGGCGAGGCGATGAGGGGGTCTTTGCCGCAAACTCCGAACCTGCTGTCCCCCTCATCCGGCCCTTCGGGCCACCTTCTCCCCGCTGGGGAGAAGAGGAAGCAAGTCGCCACCGTTCACGGCAGCGAGCTTTCGCCGTCGAGCAGGGCGGCCATCACGCGCAGGTTTTCCGCCGTCAGTGGTTTTTCGAAATAGCTTTTCACGAAGTCGTAGTGCATGGCCCGCTCGCGGTCCATGGCCAGATGCGAGCTCGTCAGCATCGCGACCACCGGGGCGTGGCGGTCGAACTCCCTTGCATAGTGGTCGAGAAACTCGAAGCCGTTCATGATCGGCATGTTGATGTCGAGGATGATCGCATCCGGGGTGGTATCCCGAAGCACGCCGAGTGCTTCCAGCCCGTTGAAGGCCTTGTGGACCGTGATCTGCGGATCGAACTTGCGGATCGTGTAGTTGCAGATGAACAGGTCGCCTTCGTCGTCGTCAACCGCAAGGATGGAGTGAAGCTTCATGGGTTTCTCCCGTCCGGCTCTGTCACTATGAATTGGCTACCCTTCTGCCTGCGGTGGAAGGACACCGTACCGCCGAGGTGCTCGGCGCTTTTCTTGAGAATATAGAGCCCAAGGCCGCTGCCATAGGCATGGTGCGGGTGAAAGCGCCGGAACATCTGGAACAGATGTTTCTCGTCGCCGGGCTGGATGCCGAGGCCATTGTCGGCAACGCTGAGCACGAAGGTATGGCCCTCCTGCCGCGCAATGATACTGATCTTGGGGCGAGCTTCGTCGGGGTCCCGGTATTTGAGGGCATTCGACACGAGATTATCGACGATGATCTGGAAGCGGCTGGCCTTCTTGTGGATCGCCAATGCCGGCGGCACGTCGATGTGGATCTCGGTCTTCTGCTCGGTATCCATGTAGCGCAGTCGCTCAACCGTATCGTGCACGCTCCGGGCAATGGGGATCAGCGTCTCAGGCTCCTCAAGGACCCGCACGCGCGTCAGCAGAATGATGTTCTGGATAAGGCCGTCGAGCTTGCGGAAGCTGGTGTCGATGCGTGCGAGAACCGGCTTGAGGTCTTCGGGGCTCGCGCCGTCACTGATCATGTCCTGAACGATCGAGATCATGCCGATGGAAGAAGCGATTGGCGAACGCAGGTCGTGGGACGTCCGGTAGGAGAATTCTTCCAGCTCGGCGTTTGCCTCGAGGATTTCCCGCTCGTAGCGCTTGCGGTCGGAAATATCGCGCACGATGCCGCTATAGAGCGTCTGGTGCCCGAGATTGACCTTGGCGACGGAGAGATCGAGCGGGAAGGTGCTGCCATCCTTGCGCCGGCCCTGAACCTCCCGGCCGATGCCGATGATCTTGGCATAGCCCGTCGAGTTGTAATTGGCGATGTACTGGTCGTGTTCGCGCCGATAGGGCTGCGGCATCAGCATCTTGACGTTCTGCGACAGCATCTCGGCCGCCTGATAGCCGAAGATCGCCTCGCAGGCCGGGTTGACCGAGAGGATCATGCCCCGGTCATCAATGGTTATGAAACCGTCCACCGCCGTGTCGATGATCGCAGAAAGCCGCTGCTGGCTTTCTGCGAGCTGGCGGGCGACGTTCCGCTGGCGTTGCGCCGTGCGCAGCGCATAGAGGATCAGCAGGGCGTAGATTATGCCCGAAAACAGCAGAATGGCGAGCAGGGTCGAGCGCGCATTGCCATTTTCGGTGGCCGGCAGCTCTTCCGTGAAAAGAACTTCCTGCCGGGCAAATTCCAGATAGGTGAGCAGAACCAGCAGCAGATAGGTGGTCGCGGCAAGAAGAGCGCCCATCGTCGTGCGCTGGTAGCCGAGTTGCTCGGGCCGCGAAAAGATCAGCCCGGTCGATAGCGCCAGAAAACAAACCGCCGTCTGCGGCGACATGCGGGCGAGGGGCAGCCAGTCATGATTGGTGGTGGCATTCAGAAGATGTCCGATCAGCGCGCTTGCCGCGATCATGAAGACCAGTCCTGCGAAGGCGAGCCGGATATGGGAGTTCCGGCCCAGCCACCCCGTCAGCAGGATCGATATATTGACGAGGATCAAGCACAGCGCCGTATTGGCGGCCATGCGGCCGGGCGTGACACTGCTCTGGAAAAAGGGCGTGACGATCATCCGGTCGATGCCGAGATCCTTGGCAGTCAGATGCTGGATGAGGGCCGCGATGGCAAAGGCAATCACGATTGTGGACAGGACGAGTGACCATCTTTGATGCGGCGATTGCATCGTCGCCAGCGATACCCCCGTCAGCACGAAGCAGAGGCCGGTGTTGAACTGCATGGCAAAGAGCATCGGCGTCTGGGTCGCGAGTGCCTGTGGCTGTGCAAGCCAGAGCACGGCAACAATGGCGCCGAGGAACGCGCTGATACAGCCCGTCCAGAGGCCTAGCCGTTCCCATGTGACTTCAGTCTGCAACGGCTCGCCTCCCGGCAGCGAGAATCGCCTGAGAGGATATTAGCGCGCCGGTTGCATATGAAAAGGTCGCAATCCCCGCGAAAAATCAGGATGCCTTCTGTGCCTGATCCATTTTGCGTGCCAGATCCTGAAGCAGGACCCGCAGGCTGGAAGCTTCTTCCATGCTGCATCCGGTCGCCATGCCGATCTGCATCAGGATGTTGAACGCTTCCTGCTTCAATGCCTGGCCGGCTTTGGTAAGCGTGATGATGACCTGTCGCTCGTCCTTCTTGTCGCGGGTGCGGCTCACATAGCCGGCGGCCTCTAGACGCTTGAGCAGGGGAGACAGGGTGCCGGAATCCAGTCCCAGATCCTCCCCGATCCCCTTCACCGTCATCTCGTCATTCTGCCAGAGCGAAAGCAGGACGAGGTATTGCGGATAGGTGAGGCCAAACCGGTCGAGCATCGGTTTATAGGTACGATTGAAGGCATGGGCGGCGGAATAGACGGCAAAACAGAGCTGCTGGTTCAAAGCCAGCAGGCTGTCGTCGAGTGCGCCCGTTGCCGGTATGTCATCTTCCTGTGCCATGCCCTATTATCGCAAATTCGGAATTTATTGCAATTTGCAAAATTATATTGCGCACAATTTAATTTTGCGATATCTATTAATCAACGGCGCAGGAAGCCGCCGCGTTCAACCTGTGAGCGCTGAGACAGAACCTGAGATTTCGAACCCAAGGAGACAATCATGCCCATTCTTTACACCACCAAGGCATCCGCCACCGGCGGTCGTGCAGGCCGCGCCGTCTCGGTTGACGGCGTTCTCGATGTCACGCTGACGGTTCCGAAGGAACTGGGCGGCGACGGCGCCCGCGGCACCAATCCCGAGCAGCTCTTTGCCGCCGGCTATTCGGCCTGCTTCCTCGGCGCGCTGAAGTTTGTTGCCGGCAAGGAGAAGGTGAAGATTTCTGAAGAAACCACCGTGACCGCGACAGTCGGCATCGGTCCGCGCGAAGACGGCACAGGCTTCGGCATCGAAGTCTCGCTCTCGGTCAACATCCCCGATGTAGACCGCGAAACCGGCGAAAAGCTGGTGGCTGCCGCCCACATCGTCTGCCCCTACAGCCACGCGATGCGCACCGCCACCGAGGTTTCCGCAACACTCGCATGAGTTAGTGCCTGCGGCACGCATGTCGCGCGCGGCGTGATGAGCCGTCTGAAAAATCAACGCCGATCACTGAAGGCCGGGCACGATGTGTCCGGCCATTTGTTTTTTCCGACTTAAAGTTGCCGGGCGGCTTCTTGCGCGGCAGAGCTCGGATGGGTTGGTGTTATTGATACAAATGCCGTTGACGACACCGTGAATATTGGTGCTGCCGAACTGGAAGTTTTGCCCGTCAGCGATGGTGACAACACCGTTACGCTCGGCAACGGACATGCGAATTCCGTTGCCGCGTATCAAGGCAATGACGTCGTGAAGATATCCGGCACCGGTAACATCAATTCAGTCACTCTGGGATCCAAAAAATACCATCGCGACCGGCAAGGGACATCTACGGCGATATCGACGGTAACAAGCAGGCAGATTTCGCCATCCACCTCGATGATGCCGTGGCCCTGACCGGCAGCTTCTTCATCCTTTGATTCGGAAAATCGATCAGCCAGCTTTGTCTGCGATGCGCCAAACGTAAGGTTGGCGGCGCTTTGGAGAAGGTTTCAGCAATATATCCGTGTCAATCTGATGCATGCTGGGGAGAGCTGTCGGTCGTGAATGCCTTTCCGTGAGAGAAAAGAAACCACCCTCATAGATTGAACGTTTGCGCACAAAGCCAGCAAGCGTATGTTGTCCCCCTGGTGAGCCAGTCACGATGGCAAACAGCGCGTGTGGAGAGGGGTGGGGCATGTCCGACGTTGATGTCGAGTCGATGGAAATCCTGACTGCGATCAGCGGTATATTGTCGGCAGCCACGCCGGACGCCTGCACGAAGCTGTTCCGCGGCATCCTCGATCGCTGCGGCATCGATACGTTCGCGGCCGGCGAGATCGATCTGCATCATCGCGCGCGCTGCGTCTTCCACATCATCGACTGGCCGGATGACTGGCGTCGTTACTATTTCGCATCTGGCCTGGTCAATCGCGATCCGTTCCTGAGTGCGCTGGAAAGGTACACCAGGCCCTTCACCTGGGCAGAGCTCCGTGCCGATCGAACCTTGCCACGACTCGGTACGGAGGCGCTGGACAAGGCTGCGGAAGCCGGCTGGATTGATGGACTTATCGTGCCGATACCGCGCGGCGGCCAGAGGGTGGGCCTGATCAGCATGGTCGCCCGCCGGAGCATGATTACCGAGCGGCAAAAACTGCTGCTGCCACCGCTTTGTATCTGCTTCCATGTCAGGCTGCGCGGCATGATCGCCGGACATGACCTGCCGGTCGCGCCGGCCGGATTGACGGCCCGCGAGCTGGATTGCCTGCCGCTCGTTTCAAAGGGGTTTTCCGACCGCGAGATTGCCGCCGAACTCAATATCTCGGTTTCGACTGCGCACGAACATGTCGAAAATGCCCGCAAGCGTTTCGAGGCCGGCACCCGATCGGAACTGGTTGCTGCCGCCGTCTCCCTGGGGGTCATCCATTTCTGACGAAACTTGCCGAAAACCTGCCGATTTTTTATGCGTTCCCCTTAAATGGAGGGTTTTGCGCAGCGCGGCCGGTGCTAAGATCTCCTCGGGGTTCGGGGGATGTCGATCTACACAATACCAAAAAGCAATCCTCCTCATGTTTCAAGACTTTTCAATAAGATAAGCTGTTTCTCCGGATCCCAGCTTTTCCTTCTTCGAATTTCGAGGTTGGCAGTGGAAGCGACATTTAAGCCGCTTCCACCTGCGGTATGGCTTCCAGCTCCCTGGCAAGCGCCGGGGCCTGCACCTTCACTTCAGATCATAGTTCGCCTGCATGTTGAGCCAGAGCTGTGGCGTCGTTCGGAAGAATTTCGCGAAGCGCAGGGCCGTATCAGTGGTTGCTCCGGTCTGCTCCGTGACATCCGCTCGATGCGTGTGCGCGGCACCCTGAAAACCTTGGCAAGAGCACCGGCGCTGATGTCGAGAGGCGCCAGATAAAGTTCGCGGAGAACCTCATCCGCATGGTTGGCAGGCGCATTGCTTGCGGACATGGGTATTCCTCTCCCAACCTATCGCCAAATGATGCACGTTCACCGTTGGTCGTTTGAGGTGCCGCCGATCCGCTACCGCTTCAAACTTCCCAGTATTCCCCGCACCAGCGCCCGACCGAGCGAATTGGCCATGCTGCGGGCGGCCGATTTCATCGCGGCCTCGACCACCGATTCCCGTTGCCGGCCGGTGCTTGCCGTGCGGGGTTTTGCCGTCGTGCCGGTGGGGGTGCTGTCGGTGTCGAAGCCCGGCAGCGTCCAGATGCTGCCGCCGCCCGCGGGCTCGGCTGCTTCCTCCTCGGCCTTCTTGGCCTCTTCCGCCTGCTGGGTCGCCTGAGCGGCCTTTTTCGCCAGCATTTCGTAGGCGGACTCGCGGTCGAAATCCTCGTCGTAGAGACCGGCAACCGGGCTGATCTTCATAACATTGGCGCGCTCTGCCTCTGTCAGCGGGCCGGCGCGGCTCGCCGGCGGGCGGATCAGCGTGCGCTCGACCATGGAGGGGGCGCCCTTGGCCTCCAGCGTCGAGACCAGCGCCTCGCCGGTGCTGAGGTTGGTGATGACTGTCGCGCAGTCGAAATCGGGATTGGGGCGGAAGGTGTCGGCCGCCGTCTTCACCGCCTTCTGTTCACGCGGGGTATACGCGCGCAGCGCATGCTGGATACGGTTGCCCAGCTGGGCGAGTACCGTTTCCGGTACGTCGAGCGGGTTCTGGGTGACGAAATAGACACCGACGCCCTTGGAGCGAATGAGGCGCACGACCTGTTCAACCCGTTCGATCAGCACTTTCGGCGCGTCGTTGAACAGCAGGTGGGCTTCATCGAAGAAGAACACCAGCTTCGGCTTTTCAGGATCGCCGATTTCCGGTAGTTCCTCGAACAGCTCGGACAACAGCCAGAGCAGGAAGGTGCCGTAGAGGCGTGGGTTCATCATCAGTTTGTCAGCCGCCAGCACCGAGATCGCGCCGCGCCCGTCATTGGTGGTGCGCATGATGTCGGAAATCTTCAGCGCCGGCTCGCCGAAGAAGTTTTCGGCGCCCTGCTGTTCAAGGATCAGAAGCTCGCGCTGGATGGAGCCGACGGAGGCCTTGGAGATCAGGCCGAACTTGCCGGAAAGCTCTGAGGCGTTCTCGCTCATATAGTTGAGCAGTGCCTGCAGGTCCTTCATGTCTAGCAGCGGCAGCCCGCCCTGGTCGGCGATTTTGAAGGCGATGTTCAGGACGCCTTCCTGCGCATCCGTCGCATTCATCAGGCGCGAGAGCAACAAAGGGCCCATTTCCGACATGGTGGTGCGAACGCGGTGGCCTTTCTCGCCGTAGATATCCCAGAAGATGACGGGGAATTCCTGGAAGTCGTAGGGTGTCAGGCCGATCTGCTCGGCGCGCTTCAGGAGGAAATCCTTCGGCTCGCCCTTGGCGCCGATACCGGAGAGGTCGCCTTTGACGTCGGCGCAGAACACCGGCACGCCGGCATTGGAAAAGCCTTCCGCAAGGATCTGCAGGGTAATGGTCTTGCCGGTGCCGGTGGCGCCGGTGACGAGGCCGTGGCGGTTTCCGAACTTCAGGTCCAGATATTCCGGCTTGTTGTTGGTGTCGTCCGGCTTGCGGCTGGTGCCGATATAGAGTTTCCCGTCCTCGATCATCGCGGCATGTCTCCATGTTTCGGCGGCTGAGCCGGGGCAAGGCCCCCGCCGCAATCTGTGTTTGCCGACTAGTTATAGGAGGGGAACCTGCGGGCGGCAACTGGCGGATTCATCTTGGAAAAGCGTCACCCCAATGCCATAAGCGCATCGTATTTCTTGTCGCATTGAAAACGGCGACTAGCCATGAAACGATACCTGAAGAGGCTGGGGATGACGCGTCGCACCGGTGCCGCCCGCCGCTTGAGTTTCAATATCGAATAATTTACGTTAACGTACACGTCAAAATAACGAGGAGATTTACCATGAACGAACTGATCCACCGCGTGGCTGACAACGTGGGCATCGACCCCGCCACCGCCGAAAAGGCGATCGGCATGATGCTCGGCTTCCTGCAGCGCGAAGCGACCGATGGCCCGGTTGCCCGCATGATCGAATCCATCCCCGGCGCAACCGAACTGGTCGCCAAGTATAACGGCGAAGGTTCGGGCGGTGGCGGTGGCCTCCTCGGCGGCCTGTTGAATGCGGTTGGCGCCGGCGGCGGTGTCATGGCGCTTGGCCAGCAGTTGATGAGCCAGGGCCTCGGCATGGGCGAAATCACCGCGCTCGCCAAGGAAACTATCGGCTACGCCAAGGAAAAGGCCGGTGAAGAAACCGTCGACGAAGTCGTCAACTCGGTTCCGGGCCTCAGCCAGTTCGTTTGAGCCTTTATGTGGCAGGGCAGTGTTACCCGCCTCCCATAGCAGAGTGGGACACCGAAAGATGCCGCTTGCTCTCTCTTCTCCCCAGCGGGGAGAAGGTGGCCCGAAGGGCCGGATGAGGGGGAGGGCTGGCTCTGAATATCAGGCAAAGCCCTCCTGATCGCATCGCATGCGCTCGGCACTTCTCCCCGCTGGGGAGAAGAGGAAAAGTCACGACAGCGCAGCCGTCAGCCATTCAGCAAAATCTCGCGCGGCAGGGGAAAGCCCGGAGAAACTGCGCGCCACCATCCAGTAAGCGCCATAGGGCAAAGTGATGGCGAAGGGCTGGATGAGACGCCCGGCGACAATTTCGTCCTGAGCGAAAAGCGTATCGATAAGCGCCACGCCCTGACCGCGCAACACAGCCTGAAGCACCATGCCGCTATCGGCATAGACCAGTCCGCGCTCCGGCTTTGCGGATGTGCCGGCCTTCAGGAACCATTGGTGCCATAGGTCGCGGTTTTCCTCGTGCAGGAAGTCGTAGTCCAGGAGGTCGATAGGGGCTTGCAGGGGGCGTCTCTGGGCCAGAAGCACAGGCGAAATCACGGGCGTCAACGCCACGTCGCACAGATAGCGGCTTTCCACCCGCGACCAGGAGGTTGCAGTTACGCTGTGGCGGATGGCGAGCGAGGCTTCGTGTTGGCGGAATTCTATGAGGCGGGTATCGGCATCGAGGCTGATGTCGATGGCCGGATTTTCCTTCTGGAACGCCGGCAGGTTCGGCACCAGCCAGCAGGCTGCAAAGGAAGGCTCGGCGCTGATGGCAACAGTGGCGGATGTTCCATCGTCCCGCAGGCCATCAAGGCAATCGCCGATCATGTCGAAGCTGCCGGTCAGGACGGACAGCAGCGTTTCGCCCGCAGGTGTCAGGTCAACGCCGCGATGACGGCGCGTGAAGAGCGGCTTGCCGATCAGCGCTTCCAGTTCGCGCACCTGCCGGCTGACGGCGGCCTGCGAGATGAACAATTCGCCCGCAGCCAGGGTGAAGCTCTTCAGGCGGCCTGCGACCTCGAAGCTTCGCAGGGCTGTGAGGGGGAGACGTCCGCGCTTCATCCACAACCTCAAGTCATTCGAGGAGGACGATAAGCTCGTTTGAGCGATGCCGGCAAGCGGAATCTAATGATCTCATTAAAGGCAGTCGAAGGAGACATCGCCGTGTTGAATGAGATCATCGAGACACTCGTCGAAGCTTTGAGGCTCTCCACGTTCCAGCCGCCGCGTGAACGGGCGCATCGTGAGGAATGCCCTCAAGCACGCCTTGAAAAGGCGAAAAGCCCGGTGAAGGCCAGCAATGCGAAACCGACGCTGAGCGGGCCTGCCGCCGGGCCGCCGGCCGCCATGATGCTGCCCGTAAGGCCCGAGCCCGCGCCGCTTCCGACAGCATAGGACAGCGAATAGGCAGCACTTCCCGCCACCAGCATGCCGCCGCGATAGGTTTCACCGAGCATGGTCAGTGCGCAGGTGTAGAGCGAAAAGGCAGCGCCACCCATGACAGCGTAATCGATCAGGATCAGCGCCGGATGCTCGATGAAGGGGATGGCGAGGAAGCCTAGCGCCGCAACCAGAGACGCGGCCATCGCGACAGCGTGACGCGGCAACCGGTCAAGTGCAAGGCCGATGAACGGCTGCGCAATTGCGGTCGGCAGGGCGAGAACCGTGACGCTCAGGGCCGCAAAGGCTTCCGAGTGCCCGGTCTTGACGAAATAGACAGGCATGGCGGAAATCGCCGCGATATCGGCAAAGCCGAAGGCGAAGACCATCAGCACCAGCAGCGGCGCCACCTTGAAGAAGCGGAAGAGATCGCGTGTCGAGGACGGTTCCGGCACCGTGCGGGTCGAAAACATCAGCATCGCGGTCGCGAAGGCGACGATCGCCAGATAGACCGCTGATATGGCGAAGCCGAAGCTGCTTTCGCTGCCAAGCAGCGGGATCGCCAGCGGTCCGGCGGCAAAACCGGCGCACATGCCGGCGCCATAGATGCCGGAGACCCGGCCGCGCAGCCGGTCCGGGCAGGCGGCATTCAGCCAGGCTTCGCCGATCATGAAGATCATGCTGGCGAAATAGCCGAGCAGGAAGCGGGCGATGAACCATGTTGCCAGCGACGAGGTCGCGGCAAAGGCCGCAAGGCAGAGCGAGCAGCCGACAAGGCTCGCAATGATCAGCCGATCAGCACGGACCCGCGCCGTCAGCGCGCCGAGCGACAGGGTTGCAGCACCAAGCCCGATGGCAAAGCCCACGGCATTGAGGCCGATCATCGTCGTGGAAACGCCGCGCGCCTCCAGCGTCAGCGAAATCAGCGGATAGGTCAGCCCCTGCGCCACGGAAAAGGCGGTAACGCCAAGGATCACGGCGGCAATGGCCGACCAGTCCGGCATGGCGGTATCGTGATGACTTGCCGGCGTGGGCTGCATGGGACGGGTCTCGCTGAAAGTTTTCGGTCTCTTACAGGAGAATTGGCGATGGCGATATGGGCGGGACAAAGGTGTTTTCGGAAGGTGCGGCGATCTTGACCGTCTGCTCTTTCCGTGACGGGCGGCCCTTGGGAGCCGCCCGTCGAAAACGACAAGCTCTACGCGTGAAGCGATCTTTCAGATACCCTTCCCACGCGTTAGTTTTTTGTTTTTGCGCATGTCGTTATCGCAAAACCGCTGCACACTTTTGCGCGACAAGCTCTATTGTCCGTGTTTCCTCATGGCCTCGGCAATCTGCGCCTTGACGGCACTCAGCCCGAAGCTCGCCCCACTCTGCAGGGGTGGGAAGTCGATGGTGGATTTCGCCAATTCCTCCACCCGCTGCTGAACGAGAACGAAGCGCCAGAATTCGAACTTATACCATTCGAAATATTCGAGGGATCCGGTGTTGCCCTTGTAGAATGCTGTCCGTTCGAACGGGTCCAGGCGGAGATTGACGATGGTTGGCGCCCCCAGTGTCACGGTGTCCCCGAGCCAGCCGCCGGGCTGTTCCTTGAAGGTGTACTTGTAGTCCTCGACGCGGGCAGCGCCGAGAGTACTTTCAGCGAAATACCATATTTCATGGCGGTTCGACGGGCCTGACCCGGTGATCATGCTGGTCTGGTCATAGCCGTCGAGGTACACCTTGTACTTCTGTCCGTTCATTTCCTTGCCGGCCTTCAGTTCCACGGCAATATTGGGATTGCCGGCCGCCGCCGTAAATGTCGGGAACCAGTCGAGGCCGGAAATCAAGCCGTTGCCGACCGTGCCGGCCGGGACATGTCCGGGCCAGCGGATCATCGCCGGTACGCGGAAACCGCCCTCAAAGGTCGTGCCCTTGCCGCCATAAAACGGCGTCTGCCCGCCATCCGGCCAGGTAAAGTTTTCGGTTCCGTTGTCGGTGGTGAATACGACGATGGTGTTGTCGTCCACGCCCATATCCTTGAGCTTTTGCATGGTGGCGCCGACGATGTCGTCAAGTTGCGCCATGCCGGCCTCGTGAATGGTCCATCCATTCTCCGAGTTACGCATATTTTCATACTTGTCCGAGAGATGCGTTACGATGTGCATGCGGGTCGGGTTGAGCCACAGAAAGAATGGCTTTCCGTCTGCCTTGGCCTTGTCGATGAACTTGAAGGACAGGGACTGGATTTCATCGTCAACGGTCTTCATGCGCTCCGGATAGAGCGTGCCTGCATCCTCGATCCGTTGTTTGCCCACCTTGCCCCAGCGCGGCATCACGGTGGGGTCATCCACCTCCGTTGCCCAGGAATGAACCATGTTGCGCGGTCCCACGACGTTCAACTGGTCTTGCGGATAACCGGGATGAGAGGGGTCTTCCATCGCGTCGAGATGGTAGAGATAGCCAAAGAACTCATCGAAGCCGTGAACGGTCGGCAGGAACTCGTTGAGGTCGCCCAGGTGGTTCTTGCCGAACTGTCCCGTGGCATAGCCCATGGACTTGAGTACGGTGGCGAGCGTGGGCGCCGCTGCGGGCAGGCCGATCGGCGACCCCGCCTGACCCACTGTAGTCATGCCCGTGCGGACCGGAAGTTCGCCGGTAATGAAGTTCGCCCGGCCAGCGGTGCAACTCGCCTCGGCATAGTAGTCCGTGAAGAGCATGCCGTCGGCCGCAAGCTTGTCGAGATTTGGCGTGCGGCCCGCCATCATACCGCGGTTGTAGGCCCCGATATTCCAGATGCCGACATCGTCGCCCATGATGACAACGATGTTTGGCTTCGGCGCCTGGTCCTGAGCGATTGCCGGCACGCTCAACGTGACAGCAAATGCCGAAGCCAGCAGCCCGAAACAGAGATTTTTTGTATAGCTCATGATTTACTCCTCCTCCGAAGTATGTCGCGCTCGTTAAGGCACCGTTCTGGACGGTGCCGAATGCGTGTAAATGCGGTAGGCCGAAAGTTGTCTGCAGCTATGTGTTGCACGCCCGAGGGGGGCGATATGCGCCGGCTGGCGCAGATGGGATCAGCATTGCAAAAAATGCCTGCGATAGATGAGCTCGATCCCCGACCGGAGTATCGCACAACTTAAGCTCAGCGCCTAGTTTGAGATTCGCGGCATATATGTGACATTGGTCGGCGGGAGGCCAAGGCCCTCTTCTGGCGCAAGGCAAGTGCGATCATATGTGTTGAGAAGACACGTCCTTGCACGTCGCTCTGAGAAGCGCCACAACGTCAGCTCGCGACGATCCCCACGCGAACACCCTCGCCGATCCCCGAAGACGACACGGTCCTGTTCCGCCCGCCCGCCTTTGCCTCCAGCAGGGCCGCGTCGGCGCGGGTGAGCAGCGTCAGGACCGGGCCACCCTGCGGCGCTTCGGCAACGCCGATGGAGACGGAGACCGTGCCGAGGATGCGGCCGCGGTGGCTGAGCGGGGTCGTGCCAATGCGCTCGCGCAGGTGCTCGGCAAATTCCGTCGCCGCCGCCTCGCTGAGCCCCGGCAGGAGAACGGTGAACTCCTCGCCGCCGAAGCGATAGACCGCGCCCCTCGTATCCACGGCATCCACCATGATCTGCGCGACATATTGCATGACGACATCGCCGGCGTCGTGGCCGAACGTGTCGTTGAAGCGCTTGAAGTGATCGATGTCGATCATCAGGCAGGCGAGGGCCGTATCCTCCCGGCCATGTCGGTTCAGCGCCTCGTCAAGGCAACGGCGGTTGAGAAGGCCGGTCAATGCGTCGCGCAGGGCAAGGTTGGTCAGCCGCTCGCGAAGCTTGAGGTTGGCAAGTGCAAGGCCGATGTTTTCGGCGATTAGCTCCAGATAGAGCCGTGATCCTTCGATCGTGGGCGCGTCGCCTTCGCGTTCCTCGAAATAGAGCAGACCAACGGTATCGCCCTGTGCCGTGAGCGGCACGCAGAGCCTGGCGGTCTCGCTCTCGTCCAGATGCTGGCAAACGACGTCGCTGTGGCCGCGATTGCTGATATGCGGCCGGCCGCGGCGCAGCGCCCAGCAGGCACTGGATTCGAACGATAGCGTCGAGTGGTGAGGATCAAGCCATGTGCCGACCAGCGCCAGCGACGTGTGGCTCTCATTGAGCACGTAGAGATGGCCAGCGAGATTTGGGAAGATCTGCGGGGCAAAGCGCGCCACGACTTCTGCAAGCTCCGACTGCGCCTGGCAGGCCTGCAATCGGTGCATCATCTGCAGGATGAAGTCCTTCGTCTGCTGGTCGAGACGGCGCTCGGCATCCAGCCGGTCGCGCTCGATCCCGTTGGCACGGAAGATCTGGATCGCCTCGTTCATCTCGCCGATCTCGTCACGGCGCGGATCGAGTGGCACTTCCACGGCATAATCCTGCTTCGCCAAACGCGTGACGATGCCGGTCATGCGGGTGAGCGGCGTTGCGACCCGGCGTTTCAGCACGAAATAGAGCACGCCGAGGAAGAGGGCGGCGGTGATCCCGAGCATGGTCTTGGCGGCAATGCCCCACCAGTCGCTGCGCGATTTCGCAGCCTCGAGTTGAGCACTGGTGCGGGCGCTGGCCAGTTCGCGAAAACGGGTCACGGTTTCCAGAAGCGCCGTTTGCTGGCGTTCATGATCGGGGCCGAACAAGGCCGATTGCGCCGTCTGCCGGTCGCCACCCTGATAGGCAGCGATGGCCGCAAGCTCGATTTTGTCCAGAGCGTCCGCGTGGGCCTCGACCTCCTCAAGAGCGGTGGCTTCCGCAGGCGAAGGGTCCAGTGCCCTGATATCGCTTATGGCCGCTTCGTGGCGACGCTCTTCGTTTTCCCGGCCGCGAAAAGCCTGCAGATGGCGCTCTTCCCCGCGGATGACAAAGAGGCGCGCCTCGTCGGTGCGTTCCTCGGCGCCAAGCGCCAGTTCCTCACCAAGATCGTCAAAAGCCAGATGTTCCTCGACGGCACGGCGCTCCTGCTCCGCGCTTCGGGCAGAGAGGATGAAGGCGCCGCCGGAAAGAACGGTCAAAAGCACCGTGATCCCGTAGGCCCAGTTGGTGATCGTGCTTATTCGCATTCTTTGAGTATAACCTTATAGGTTTATTTTATTTTAATGCAGTCAGGGGTTGATAACGGCTTCTCGTTACCTTAGCGCCCGCCATTCACAAGCGCGAGCACCAGTTGATGAACGCTGCCGCCCTGGGTCAGCTCGACACGATCGAAGTCGCGGTTCTTCTGCTGACGGGCATTCGAGATAGGTCCGAGTATCTTGGTCATCTCGGTCCTGATCTTCCGGCAACCCGGATCGTTTTCCACGGTGAGGCCAACCGTCTGTCGTTCGATCTCATGCACCATGTCGACGATCATCTGGCCATGGATCTTTTCATGGGCTGCCACACCGTCCGCAAAGCTTTCCCAGAGTGTACGGGTCATGCCGATCAGTTTCTTCGAAGCTTTGGGCAAGTTGTAGGTGATTATCAGTTTCGGGCGCGCGGAGGCGAGCACACAGGCATCGCCGCGCTGCTGGTAGTCACGAGTCCAGGTCAGCTTGAAGTCCGTATAGGCGATGGTGCGCATGCCATCGCCGATCTGCGGGCCGCGTTCGCCGATGGAGGTGTAGAGCTCAGGTCCCGTCGTGCCGCTGACGGCGTAATAGACCTTCTTTTCGACCGGCTGCCAGCCGCTGGCCATGACCGGCGTGTTGGCGAGGAGGGACAGAATAAGGCCCAGTCCGAAGCTTGTCTGCACGCGTTTCCCCGTCACCGATGCGATGGACGGAGCCTACTGCATAATTTTCGGGATCGGAATCTGTTTCAGGAATTATGCAGCCGTTTTAATGCGATATACGGTGCAGGTCCCTGCCGTGCCGATGACGGCGCGGCAGAGCCAGCTTTTCAATACCCTGTTCAGGCCGCCTTGTCCCACACGGGCGCGAGGCCCTGCGGGTTGACGATGCGACCATCTGGGCGGGCAAGGGCGTGGATCGCCTTCATCTCATCCACGGTGAGGTGGAAGTCGAAGATATCGAAGTTTTCCTTCAGCCGGCTCGCCGTCGAGGTCTTGGAGAGGGTGACGACGCCATGCTGCTGGATCAGCCAGCGCAGCACCACCTGCGCGGCGCTCTTGCCGTGATGGCTGCCGATATCGTTCAACACCGGATCCTTCGGCACCTTGCCGTCCGCCATCGCGTAATAGGCGGTGATCGACATGCCCAGGCGCTCGGCATCCTCCAGCACCTTCAACTGGTCGAGATAGGGATGATATTCGACCTGATTGGTGGCAAGCGGCGCTTTGGAAAGCCGGGCGGCTTCATCCATCTGGTGGGTGTTGAAGTTGCTGACGCCGATGTTGCGGACCTTGCCCGCGTCGCGCACCGCATTCAGCCCTTCCAGCCGTTCGGCCATCGGCACGGGGCTACCCGGCCAGTGCAGAAGAAGCATGTCGACGTAGTCGGTCTTCAGCTTGCGCAGGCTTTCATCGACGGAGGCCGCAAAGCTGCCACGGGCATATTTGTCGACCCAGACCTTGGTCGTCAGGAAGATATCGGAGCGCGGCACGCCCGATTGCTGGATGGCGGTGCCCACTTCGGCTTCGTTGCCATAAATCTGGGCGGTATCGACATGGCGGAAGCCGAGCTGCAGCGCCTTCGGCACGATGTCGAGGACTTCCGGCCCCGGCATGCGGAAGGTGCCGAAACCGAGTGCCGGTATTTCCGCGCCATTGGTTTTGACGATGGGTTGCATGGGGTTCTCCTTTGGTAAGGCTGCCCGGCCTTGTCGCCGGGTTGGGTTTTGGGGGATTAGATGTGGCAGCAACGGGTGAGGTCAAGCCGGCTGGCAGATGGCTTGCGGCCGCCGGTCGAGCGAGTTGCTGAGAAGCGTCAGCAGCAGCGCGCCGGCCACGAGAATTCCGCCGACCCACGGGGTTGCCTGAAGCCCGAGCGGGGAGGCGACCACGAGACCACCGATCCAGGCGCCGGCTGCGATACCGAGGTTGAAGGCGGCGATGTTCAGCGCCGAGGCGACATCGACGGCACCCGGACGATGCTGCTTGGCAAGCTGCACGACATAGAGCTGCAGGCCGGGCACATTGGCGAAGGACAGGAAGCCGAGGGCGGCGAGGGTAATTAGTGCCGGGATCGCCGAAATCGCGGTGAACGAGAACAGCACCAGCACGACAGCCTGCGCGGCAAACAGCCAGGCGAGCGCCTTCACCGGATTGCGGTCGGCAAGGCGTCCGCCAAGAATATTGCCGGCGGCGATCGCCAGCCCGTAAAGCACCAGTACGAGGCTGACGGACGAGGCGGCAAAGCCGGTGACCTCCTGCAGCATGGGAGCGAGGAAGGTGAAGGTGACGAAAGTGCCGCCGTAACCCAGCGCCGTCATGGCAAAGACGATGAGCAGCCGGCCGCTGCCGAGCACACGGACCTGATCGAGCAGGCTGGCAGGGGCGGCTTTCGAGAGCGTCGAGGGAAGCAGCGCGGCAATGCCGGCAAAGGCGATGACGCCGAGGCCCGCAACCGCAAAGAACGTGGCGCGCCAGCCAAACGTCTGGCCGATGAAGGTGCCAAGCGGAACGCCGGTGACGATGGCGACCGTAAGGCCCATGAACATCATGGCGATGGCCGATGCGCGGCGATTTTCCGGCACGAGATCGGCGGCGATGGTCGAGCCGACGGAGAAGAACACGCCATGGGCAAAGGCCGAGAGCACGCGGGCGATGAGCAGCAGTTCGTAGCTCGGCGAGAAGGCCGCCATGGTATTGCCGGCGATGAACAGCGCCATCAGCCCAAGCAGCAGCGGCTTGCGCTCGATCCGGCCGGTCAGTGCGGTGAGGATCGGCGCGCCAAAGGTGACGCCCAGCGCATAGATGGAAACAATGAGGCCAGCGAGCGGCAGGGTGATGTGCAGGTCGGTGGCCACGGTCGGCAGGAGGCCGACGATGACGAATTCGGTGGTACCGATCGCATAGGCCGCGATCGTGAGCGCAAAGAGAGCAAGGGGCATGAAAACACCTTTCGCCCGGTCAAGGTGGGCGGGTTGAGGGAAGGTCTATGCCGTGGAATATGGGGGAATATGACTTGCGCGATAATCCATAGGAATGGATAAATGCTTTTGAATTGATTTCACAGAAGGCTGATGGCATGGACAACAGGGCAGGCGAGATGGAAGTGTTTGCACTCGCGGCGGAGCTGAAAAGCTTCTCGGCCGCCGGGCGCAGGCTGAAGCTTTCCCCCTCCGCCGTCAGCAAGCTGGTGACCCGCATTGAGGATCGCCTCGGCACCCGCCTTCTGGTGCGCACCACACGCTCGCTGCAGCTGACCCCGGAAGGCGAAATCTACCTCGCCCGGGCGCGCAGCATCCTCGCCGACATCGCCGAAACGGAACTGGTCGTCTCCTCCGGCGGGCAGGCGGCACCGCGCGGGCTGCTGCGCGTCAATGCACTGATGGGATTTGGCGAACGCTACATCCTGCCGATCGCCAGCGAGTTCCTGGCGCTTTACCCCCATGTCCAGCTCGACCTGTCACTGACGGATGGCGTGATCGATCTTGTCGAAGAGCGCACGGATATCGCCATCCGCTCCGGGGCCTTGCGGGATTCGAGCCTCAAGGCACGCAAGCTGCTGGAAACCCGGCGGGTACTCGTCGCCACGCCCGGCTATCTGGACGTGCATGGCACGCCCCGCACTCCGGACGACCTCGATCATCACAATTGCCTCGATTTCAACTTCCGCCGCGCCCGCGATGGCTGGCCCTTCATCGAGCCGTCAAGCGGCTCCGAAAGCGGCCCAGAAAGCAGTAATGTCGTCTTCCGGCCGATCAACGGCAACATGCTGGTCAATTCCGGCGTAATGATGCGCCAGATCTGCCTCGCCGGCATCGGCATCGGCCGCATCGGCTATTTCCATGTCCAGCGGGATATCGAAGAGGGACGATTGGTGATGCTGCTGGAAGATCACCGGCCAAAGGATGAGGAGGTCATCCAGGCGGTCTTTGCCGGCCACGATCATCTCGCTGCCCGCATCCGCGCGTTCATCGATTTCCTCGTAGAGAGAATTGATCCTGCAGCAGACGGGCAAAAGTAGATCACACCGGCGAGGTCCCTATCCGGCGTGCCTTTCGGCTTGACGCTGGCGGTTGCAGCGGCCATCTAAAAGGATCGATGGCCTTTTTCTGACAGAAATGATCCGAGACTTTTGCCATGCCTGAAAAGCGTACCATGTCGCTGACATCAGACCTCGTGGCCCTCTGCTATCGCGAGGAGCCGAATATGGGGCTTGACAGTCGTTTCACGCCGCTGACAGATGATGACTACCGCGTTCTCGCCGAGAAACTTGAAGCCGAGTCCGATCACGGTCCGCTCTGGGTTTTTGCCTATGGCTCATTGATCTGGAAGCCGGAGTTCGACTCGGTCGAGATGAAACCCGCAACCGCCTTCGGCTGGCATCGTGCCTTCACGCTCGAAATCAACAGCTGGCGCGGCTCGCGCGAACAGCCGGGCCTGATGATGGCCCTCGCCAGGGGTGGGCGTTGCGATGGCGTCATCTACCGCCTGCCGGATGGCAACCGGCTGGAGCAGATCGAACGCATGCTGCGCCGCGAGGTCAGCGAGACGGAGGGCGTTCAGGCGGTTCGCTGGCTGCCGGTGCGCACCGTCGATGGCCCGCAGATGGCGCTCGGTTTCTGGGTGGGAGAGACACCGCGCAGCATTTCCCATCGCCACCCGCCATCGGAGGTAGCCCATATCCTGGCGCGCGCCTGCGGCCACATCGGCTCAGGCGCCGAATATCTCTACAACACCGTCTCGCATCTCGAAGAATTCGGCATACGCGACCGCAACCTCTGGCGCCTGCAGGCCCTGGTCGCCGACGAAATCCGCAGGCTGCACCGGCTGGAAGAGGGGGCGAAGCGGCCGGGGGCAGGGCATCACCGCTGAGGACAGAGGCCTCCGCGAGTGCCGCTGCTTACCCCTTCACCGCCACGATAAAAATCCGCGGAAAGCGCAACAGCACCCGCCCATCGGCCAGCGGCGGGTAGGCCGCCCGGATGCGCTCCAGATAGGCTGCCTGATAATCTGCTCGCAGATCGTCCGGCAGCGCGTCGAGATAGGGCCTGAGCCCGGTGCCCTTCACCCATTCAACGATTGCTTCGGCATTGGCGAGCCGGTGATAGTAGATCGTGTGCCAGACATCGACCCTGCCGCTCAGCGGCGACAGGCGGTCAATATAGACGGCGGGCGAGGGAAGTGCGCTCCGGTCGCGGGGGTTCCTGGCGAAGTGTGCGGCAAACGGCGCTTCGGCGGCAACCTCGCGCATCGCCACATGGCTGGGCTCCACGAGATTGTCCGGCATCTGTACCGCAAGCGCGCCGCCCGGCACCAACGCACCCATCAGTCGCGCGAGAATATCCAGATGTTCCGGCAACCATTGGAACACGGCATTGGCATAAAACAGCGCGGCCGGCGCGGGTGGTTGCCACTGGGCAAGATCGCCCTTCTCGAAGGTGAGTTGCGGAAGGCGTTTGGCAGCGGCGGCCAGCATGTCGTCGTCGCTGTCGATCCCGATCGTCAACCGATCGGACAAGCGCTCATTGATCAGTTCCGTGGAATTGCCCGGTCCACAACCGAGGTCGTAGAGCGCGCCGCTCGGCAGGCCCGGCACCTGGGCGAGCAGATCGCGGGCGGGCCGCGTGCGCTCGTCCTCGAATTTCACATATTGTGCCGCCGACCATGCCATGCGGTTACCCTTCCTGATGCTGTTGCAGGCTTTCGAGCGACGGCAGGATCAGCGCCGGCCCGAGATCCGGATATTCATCCGGCATGTTGGCACGGTTGATCCAGACCGTGCGGAAGCCGAATTTCGTGGCCCCGGCAATGTCCCAGCGGTTGGACGACTGGAAGGACACGGCTTTCGGGTAGAGCCGGTAGCGGGTGGTGACCATGTCATAGACCGCAGGCGCCGTCTTGAAGGCGCCGACCGCCTCTACCGAGAAGATATCGTCGATGACGAGATCGAGCCCCGCCTTGCCGACGGCCGATTTCAGCATTGCCTCGGTGCCGTTGGAGAGGATCGCGATCCGCGCACCCTGCGCCTTCAGGCCCTTCAGCACGGCCGGCACTTCCGGGTAGCAATCGAGATGCCAATAGGCGTCGAGGAGCGCTGGCTTCAACGCCGGGTCGGCCGAGGGAAAGCGCTGGAAGGTGTAATCGAGCGCCTGCTCCGTCAGCACCCAGAAATCCTTGTGAGCGCCCATCAGCGTCCTGATCCAGGAATATTCCAGCTGCTTTGCCCGCCACATCTCGGAAAACGCCTGACCCTCCGGCCCAATCGCATCCGCATGCCGGCGCACGGCCGCATGCACGTCGAACAGCGTGCCATAGGCATCAAAGACATAGGCGGCGAACGCCATGGGAACCCCCGGTTGGAAATTTCTTTCGGTCGGGATCAGCGCAATCCCTCAGAGAAGGTTGGTTACGATAGCGGCGTTGGCAAGGCATTGCCAGAAGCAGAGGCAGATTGTGCCGCTTCACCCCTTAACGGGCTTCCAGACCTTCGCCGGAAACCGCAACGCCTGTTTCGCCAGCTTGCCCTTCAGCCCCAGCACCGTGTCGCACAAGCCCACGACATGCCGGTTCGGCTTGGCTTCCGGCCGCAGCGCATGCAACGTGGCCGCAGCCTCATCCGGCTCCATGTAGCGACCGAGAATGCCAAGCGTCAGCGCCGTCGAGCGGCCGATGCCGCGCAGGCAGTGTATGAGCAGTTGCGCGTCCTCCGGCAGGCCGTCGATGAAGGCGAAGGTGGCTTCGATATGGGCAAGCTTGGCCGCATCCGGCTCGTCCGGGTCCATGGCATCGCCGAACTGGAGCTGCAGATGGCGCTCTTCCGGCAGGTCGATCATCGAAAGCAGCTTGGTGCCGGTGGCGCGGATCGAGATCAGATGGCTCGGTGCCCAGTTGGCACGGTTATGCCGTGCCTCGGTCTGCGACGCCACGATGATGCGCAGCGGCCAGCCGTTCGGATGCACCGCATTCTTGGCAAGGATCGGCGCATAAAGCGTCTCTGTCTGTTGTTGCGCCCCAAGTGCCATGGCTTGTCCTCACTGATTCCACCGAGGGCAAATTATCAGCGGCGTGCGGGATCGGGGAGGGGGAAAATTGTGAGACCTATCGCCGGTACATAGTTGGAATTTGTCAAGTGATCCAACTGACTGCGTGCTTGGCCGCGTCCCATGCAGCTTCCCGCGACCCGAAGCTTTTGCCGGAATAGTATTGGGTAGCCGTCCATCGGCCCTGATCCTCAACGTCCCGCCGGAACTCTTCAAAACCGAACGTGCCGTCAGGACGCGCGAAGAGATCGACGCAACGCTCATGATAATCGTCTTCAATGCTCTTCAGGACAGTCCAGCTTGGATCAATCCGCATCGACATCTACGGTCGAGCCTCCCATATTTTCTGCAAGTATATTTGAGCCGAGGTCGCATTGCCACGGGCGCTTCAATCCCCACTATTCTTCCACGCGTGAAGCCGGCCTTTACCCTTCGCGAAAACCCATGCCACTCAAAACCGCGTAATCACACTGATCCCCAAATCCGTTGCCGTATCCATCGTCGTCAGCACCGGAATGGCCTCTTCCAGCGTCACATGCCGACCGATCAGTTTTTGCGGGTTGAGCTTGCCGGTGGCGATCATGGCCAGCATCGCTTCGTAGCGCCAGGCCTGCATGCCGTGGCTGCCGTAGATTTCGAGTTCGTGGCCGATCACCTGCGCCATCGGGATTTGCGGTGCTGCATGCTCGCCGAGCATCAGGCCGACCTGCACATGCCGCCCGCGCCGGCGCAGGTTCTTGATCGAGTTGAAGCAGGTGACGGGCGAGCCGAGCGCGTCGATCGAGACATGGGCGCCGCCGCCGGTCAGCTCCCGCACGGCCTCCGCCACATCACCGGTCGTCGTCGCATCGATGGTGGCAACTGCACCGATCTCGCGGGCGAAGGAAAGCTTGGTTTCGGTAATGTCGACGGCGACCACATTGGCCCCGAGTGCGGTGGCGATCATGATTGCCGAGAGGCCCACCCCGCCACAGCCATGCACGGCCACCCATTCGCCGCCCTTGACGCGGCCCTGGTCGGCAATGGCGCGAAACGAGGTGGCGAAGCGGCAGCCGAGGCTGGCCGCGGTGGCGTAGTCGATGGTTTCCGGCAGGATCACGAGGTTCTGGTCGGCATAGTCGATCGCCACATATTCGGCAAACGAGCCCCAATGGGTAAAGCCGGGCTGGAACTGGTTGGGGCAGACCTGCGCATTGCCGGAATGGCATTCGCCGCAGCGCCCGCAACCGGAAACGAAGGGCACGGTCACCCGGTCGCCGACCTTGTAGCGCATCACGCCCTTGCCGGTCGCGGTAATGACGCCGGCAAGCTCGTGTCCGGGCACATGCGGCAGGTTGATATCAGGATCATGACCCATCCAGCCATGCCAGTCGCTGCGGCAGACGCCGGTCGCTTCCACCTTGATGACCACGCCATCGGCGCTCGGCGTCGGGTCCGGCAGGATGCGGATATCGGGCGTCTCGCCGAAGGTCTCGTAGTACATGGCTTTCATCGGGGAAGCTCCATTGGTTCAATTGTTTTGATCTTGTCGCCGATCGGTGCGCCGGGCCATGAGAATCTCGTCGATTTCCCGGCCGTCCTGCAGAAAGCCGCCGGGAATGCGGCCGATCTCGGCAAAGCCCGCCTTGCGATAAAAGGCGATGGCTTCGGCATTGTCGGCGCGCACGGCAAGCTCCAGCTGGCGGATGCCGATGATGGCGGCAAGGAAATCGAGCATGTCGCTCGCCAGCCCCGAGCCGCGATTGGCCTTGCGTATATAGACCATGATGATCGTCGCGCGATGCGTCATCTTGGCAGCGCGCTGGCGCATCAGGCCCATGACGGCAACGGGAGTTTCGTTCTCGAAGGCGGCAAAGACGGTGTTGTGGATCAGATGGCGCTGCCAGTCGGCTTCCGAAATTCTCAGCCAGTCGTCTTCCTGGCTGGCAAAGGCATCGGGGTCCTGCCGCAGGGATTCAAGCCGGATCGCGCGGAAGGCGGCGGTGTCGGTGGAGGAGAGCATGCGGATGGTGGGCATCATCTCGAAGCTTGTTTCATCCATAGCATTCAAATCGTTCCCGTCTTTTCATCTCGTTCGGTGGCCTAACGTCGCCGCGAAAGGTGCTGCTCGCTCCCTCTTCTCCCCAGCGGGGAGAAGGTGCCCGAAGGGCGGATGAGGGGGTGATCGCCACCACAAAATCAGGAGCTTGCCGCACCGCCCCCTCATCGCCTCGCTCGGCCCTTCTCCCCGCTAGGGAGAAGAGGAAGAGGCCGCCAAACCTACCCAAGCCTATCCTGTCGATCCAGATTGGACGCCATGACTTTTTTTGATGTACCTATTCACCCCAGTTCTCGATTTTCCGGCTATGCGGAAAGAAAGACAAAGCAAAGGAGATCACCATGGCCGTCGACACCAAAGCGCGCAGCACCACCTGGACCTATGTGGACGGAGAGTGGCTTTCCGGCAATCCGCCGCTGATCGGCCCGACCTCGCATGCCATGTGGCTCGGCTCCACCGTATTCGATGGTGGCCGCTGGTTCGATGGCATCGCGCCGGATCTCGACCTGCATTGCCAACGCGTCAATCGCTCGGCGCTGGCGCTCGGGCTGAAGCCGACGGTGGCGGCCGAGGATATCGAAGGGCTCGCCTGGGAAGGCGTCAAGAAGTTTGACGGCAAGACCGCCATCTACATCAAGCCGATGTACTGGGGCGAACATGGTTCGCCGGGCAGCGTCGTCACCGTCGATCCCGAATCGACCCGCTTTGCGCTCTGCCTGTTCGAAGCGCCGATGGGCGAGGGGCCGGGCGGCCAGTCGCTCACAGTCTCGCCCTTCCGCCGACCGACGATCGAGTGCATGCCGACGGATGCCAAGGCCGGCTGCCTCTATCCGAACAACGGCCGCATCCTCGCCGAAGCCCGCGGTCGCGGTTTCAACAATGCGCTGGTGCGCGACATGCTCGGCAATATCGCCGAGACCGGCTCGTCCAACGTCTTCATGGTCAGGGACGGCGTCGTTTTCACGCCCGCCGCCAACCGCACTTTCCTCGCCGGCATCACCCGTCTGCGCGTCATCGGCCTCCTGCGCGAGGCCGGCTTCGAGGTGGTCGAAACCACACTGACGCTGGCCGATTTTGAGGGCGCCGACGAAATCTTCACCTCCGGAAACTATTCAAAGGTCGTTCCGGTCACCAAGCTGGAAGGCCGCGACCTGCAGCCCGGCCCGATCGCCGCCAAGGCTAAGGACCTCTATATGGACTGGGCCAACGCCTCGTCTTCGGATTTCTGATCGATCCTGATACTCACGCCGGCTGTGCACCGCCCGTTGGATGGCGGTGCATGGACCACGCCTGATAACAGATGCCGACGAGGAAGATGACGACCCAGACGGCCGTCGTCGCCTGTACCGGTGGCGAATCCGGGCCGTTGCCGATGGGATTGGCGGGCGGCAGGCGCGACAAGGTCTCGTTGATCGCCGGCACCATCAGCAGGAAAAACGTGAACGACATCGACAGGGCCTGCAGATAGCGATTGAGCCTGCCGAACCAGCCGAGCTTTCCGATCGCCATGGAAAAGACGATGGCGAGAAGCGTCAGGATGCCGATCGCATGGCCGGGGTTGAAGCCGCCGGTGCTGGAAAGCCCGAAGGATGTCACGGCCGAGAGAATGATGGTGATCAGGTAGAGCCGGCCGACATCCGTCTTCGGCAGGATCGCGCCGTATTTCGAGAAACTGTAGAGACCGGCGATAACCGGAACCACGCTGATGACAGTGTGGATAATGCCGAGCGTCGACATGGGATTGGCCATGGTGTTCCCCTCTTCTCATGAACCGAAATATAAAAAATATGAAATCTGTGCGCAGGCGTATTGAACAAAACGCATTCGGCCGCACGGTCAAAGCTCCTCTGGGGAGCGCCATGGCCTTATGAAAACTTTATCCTTTCGGTGCGGCTTCGCAATCGAATCAAATGCGGCTCGGGCGTAGAAAAACAGTGAGTGGATTTGCCAACAGGCAGCTGGAGAAAATCCGTCTTCAGACTGTTTGGAGATTGCAATGCCGCATGTTCACAGATTGCACGTTGATGCCCACGGGGGCCGCCTGATCAGATCGATTGGCAGGACGGAGGAGGCAAGGGTTACAAGACCCATGGAGATATCCGCCGACGCTGAAATCGCCACGTTTATCAGGGCTTTCGCGGTGTTCTTCCTGGTGATGGTTGCGATTATCGCCTTTTATCTGCTGGTTTAGCGGACCGCACGCAATGACCGGCCCTTCGCGACCGCCGTCAGTCCTTGAGCATCTCCTCGGTCAGCTCGCTGCCGAGCTCCACCGTCTTGGCCTGCTTGTCGTAGACGCAGATCTGCGTGATCGTGGCGTCTGCGCCCTTGGCCTTGCCGCTCACAAGCGCCAGCCCGAATCGTTCGGAGCCGAAGGGATCGACGACTGCCCTGGGGCTTTCCATCGCCGAGCCTGCCGCTGTCAGGCATTTCTCGCTCACATCCTTGCGCATCTCTTCCCAGGCGTCATCCGAAGAGGCGTGGGCAAGGACCGGGGCAACGGTGAGGGCGGCAAGGGCGAAAAGCGTGTGACGGGCGAATGCGGGCATGTAGGTCTCCTGATTTGTCTCTCGCCGAGCTTGGCGAAAAACGTGGCCATTCTGTGGGTTAGAAGCACAGTTACGGGCAAACGGTGGAAGTATTTTTCAAGGCTGCCCCGAATTTTGGTGAGCGGGCAGTTGCCACTTGCGACACTGGTCCCTATGTTCCCGAGCAACAGATTTTATTGAGAAATTCCATCGCCAAGAGGAGATACCACCATGGCTTTCGAATTGCCGAACCTTCCCTATGACTACGATGCGCTCGCGCCCTACATGTCGCGCGAGACGCTCGAGTATCATCACGACAAGCACCATCAGGCTTACGTGACCAACGGCAACAAGCTGGCTGAAGAAGCCGGTCTTGCCGATCTGTCGCTCGAGGAAATCGTCAAGAAGTCCTACGGCACCAACCAGCCGCTGTTCAACAATGCCGGCCAGCACTACAACCACCTTCACTTCTGGAAGTGGATGAAGAAGGGCGGCGGCGGCACGTCGCTTCCGGGCGCGCTCGATGCGGCCATCAAGTCCGATCTCGGCGGCTACGACAAGTTCCGTGCCGACTTCCTCGCAGCCGGCGCCGGCCAGTTCGGCTCGGGTTGGGCATGGCTCTCCGTCAAGAACGGCAAGCTCGAAATCTCCAAGACCCCGAACGGCGAAAACCCGCTGGTTCACGGCGCGACCCCGATCCTCGGCGTCGACGTGTGGGAGCACTCCTACTACATCGACTACCGCAACGCCCGTCCGAAGTACCTCGAAGCCTTCGTCGATAGCCTGGTCAACTGGGACTACGTGCTGGAACTTTACGAAGGCGCGACCAAGTAAGGTCTGCGCGCCGGATTTTACGGTGTTTGAAATGCGAAACCCGGTCGAGAGGCCGGGTTTTTGCGTTGTGAGTCGAGGCCTTGGCTCGACTTTGTACAAAATTCTTTGGGAATTTGAGTTGGTTGGCGGCGCTGACAGGCTGCGTCCGGCCGGCTTATGGTGCATACCAGCGCACGCATTTCGATCATCTGTACTGGGTGAATCAATTTGTCGCAGTCTCTTTGCCTTGCCTGTTTCGTCTGAGCGGATTCGAACCGATGGATGACCGATCATAATGAGAACTGCGTCGGGTCGAGTGATCCTGTTCCGCACATCCTTCACCAGTGGCTGTCGTCGTTTCGTCCCTGGTTCACGGCACCCAGCTGGGAGCATCTGCTGGTCCTGGTGATGGGCGCGATCCTGTCTCCAGGCAAACGAACAGTATCGTCGTGTTTGCGGATCACCGGCCGCGCCGAGGCCGGCAATTTTTCCCTCTACCATCAGCTGCTTAATCGCGCGCGTTGGAACCCGCGCACACTGGCTTCGCGGCTGCTATCGGTTGTTGTCGCCCGCCTCGTACCTGCTGGCCCTGTCATTATCGGCATGGACGACACCATCGAACGCCGATGGGGACCAAAGATTGCCGCCCGCGGCATCTATCGCGATCCGGTGCGCTCCAGTCACGGTCACTTCGTCAAAGCCAGCGGCTTGCGCTGGCTGAGCTTCATGGTTCTTGCCCCAGTCCCATGGGCCAAATGCATCAAGGCCCTGCCAGTCTTGACGCTGTTATGCCCCTCGGAGCGCTACGATAAGAAAAGGGGACGAAAGCATAAACTGCTGACGGATTGGGCAAGGCAGGGCGTGCTGCAGCTCTGCCGATGGCTACCTGGTCGCGACATCATCTTTGTCGGAGACAGCAGTTTTGCGGTTCACACCCTGGCTGCGGCTCTTCCCCACAAAGCCATCCTCATCACACGCTTGCGCCTGGATGCAAGTCTGTTTGCTCCACCAGACCAACGGCACGAACACACGCTTGGGAGGCCTGCACAAAAGGGCATGCCACAGCCCAAACTGAAGACGATCCTGCACCATCCCAAAACCGTGTGGCAGCGCATTACCGCCTCAAGCTGGTACGGACGAGAAACGAACAAGAGCCTCGATATTACCTCTTCCACCGGGTTATGGTACCGGCGAGGAACGCCGCCAAAGCTAATTCGCTGGGTGTTGGTCCGAGACCCCTCAGGCCGCCGCGAACCGCAGGCGTTCATGAGCACCAATACCGATCTCGAACCAGCTCAGATCATTGCCTACTTCGTTCGGCGCTGGCAAATCGAGGTAACGTTCGCGGAAACACGCGCGCATCTGGGTATCGAAACCCAGCGCCAATGGAGCGGCAACGCTATCCTGCGCACGACACCTTCGCTTCTTGCCCTCTACAGTCTCGTCACGGTATGGGCCGGTGATGTTCTCAGCCAAAAAACGCGCCCCTACGCGGCCGCATGGTACAAGAAAACCGATCTGACATTCACAGATGCAATGGCTGCAGTTCGCCTGGTTTTGTGGAGTGACGATCTTTATCGACACTCACCGTCAAACCCGGAAATGCATAAAATACCTCCCGGACGGCTTCAGCGCATGGCCCAGGCTCTTTGCTTCGCCGCATAATGTGCAAAGTCGAGCTTGGGAGATGGTGTCCTATCGTTTGTAGCGATGATTGCCGCGGTCTTCCTCGATCCCTGCACGAAAAGCCGTCAGCAGGTTCAGGCCTTCCCGCCAGCCCTTGAGACCGCTCTGCCCGTTGATGTGCCCCGCCGGCCCAATCTCGATGAGACCGCTGCCCCACTCTCGCGCTCGCATGCGGGAATATTCGGGCGTGCCATAGGGATCGTCGCTGCTCGCGACAACCAGCGACGGCATGCGCAGCCGCCCTATCGGTGGATCGGAAAAGCTTGCAGCTGCCTTCGGAAATGCTTCCGAAGAAGGATCGGGAACGGCGACGAGAAAGGCACCCGCGACAGGTGTTTCAGACCCAGCCTGCCAATAGGTGACCAGCAGGCAGGCTAGGCTGTGGGCAACCAGAACCGGAGGGTGTGTCGCCTTGCGCACGGCCTTTTCCAGGGCCGTGATCCAGTCGGCAAGATCAGGATTTTCCCAGTCCGATGGCGCAAAACGCGTCATGGCGGGATTTTCCTTTTCCCAACGCGTTTGCCAATGGCTTTCGCCTGAACCGCCGATACCGGGCAGGATGATGATGTCGCTCATGGGGTCTCCCTGTCTGAAGGTGCTGGAGACAAAATGATGGACACCGCCCGGCTTTGGAATGAGAATTCATCGGAAAAGGAACGCAAATTCCGATAGATTCAAAGCCGAAAGCCAGAACATGCCCGCTGACAATGACCCCGTGACCCTCGACCCAACCGACATCGCCATCCTCGAGATCATGCAGGAAAACGGCCGCATCGGCATGTCCGAACTCGGTCGCCGCATCGGCCTGTCGCAACCGGCAACCTCCGAGCGGGTGAAGCGACTGGAGGAGCGGGGCATCATCAGCGGTTATGGCGCTCGCATCGATGCCGCGCGGCTTGGTCTCGGCATGATGGCGGTTATCCGCCTGCGCACCACGCACGAACACATCAAGGCCTGCCTCAAACTGTTTTCCGAGCTTCCGCATGTGATGGAGGTGCTGCGGCTGACGGGCGAGGATTGTTTTCTCCTGAAGGTGCTGGTGCCCAACCCGGGCGAGCTTGAAACCATCGTCGATACCATTGCGCGCTACGGCTCCGTCACGACATCGCTGGTCCTGCGCAGCGAACCGCCAAAGCCCATCGGCCGTTCCCTGCTGCAGCGGTCATGATCGCCGCTTATGCCAGCATGCGTGTCACCGCCCTGTCATCCAGCCGCGATAACCAACGCTCATGTCTCTATCCGCACCTCTCGTCCGCTTCGGCATTGTCGCCGATCCCCAATATGCCGATATCGATGCCGATCCGGCGCTCAATCGCTATTTCCGGCAGAGCCTCGACAAGCTCTCCGAAGCAATCGACACCTTCAACGACCATGAACTCGATTTCATCGTGACGCTGGGCGATATCATCGACCGCGCTTTCGAGAATTTCGACGATATCCTGCCGCTCTACGGGCGCTCGCGTCATCCGGCATTTTTCCTGCTTGGCAACCACGACTATGCCGTATCCGCGCAGCATCTGCCGGACGTTCTGCGGCGCGTCGGCATGGAGCGTGCCTATTACGATCTGGTCTTCGGCCAGTATCGCTTCGTCTTCCTCGATGGGAGCGATGTCAGCGTCTTTTCAGCAGCGTCGGCGATCCGCGCACAGCCTTGGCAAAGGAACGCCTATCGGCACTGAAAGCCAGCGGCGCAAAGAACGCCCAGACGTGGAACGGTTCGCTGGGAGATGAGCAGCTTGCCTGGCTTTCCGCCCAGCTGGCTGAGGCCGATGTCAATGGCGAGCAGGTCATCGTCTTCAATCACTATCCGGTTTTCCCGCCAAACCGCCACAATATGTGGGATAGCGAACGCGTTCTCGACATGCTCTCGAAGTCCGAAAGCTTCACCGCTTATTTTTGCGGCCACAACCACGATGGCGATTTTGGCCTTTTCGCTGGCCGTCCATTCGTCACCGTCAAGGGCATGGTCGATACGCCAGACCAGAATGCCTTCTCGATTGTCTCCATCTTCGAAGACCGTATCGAGATCGAGGGTTTCGGCCGCCAGCAGAGCCGGGTGCTTCCCATCAACGAGCCAATGGTCCGGCCGGCTGCTGTTTCCAGCCGCTGATCCAGAGATCACGCAGGCCGTCACCTTCGCCACGGAAATGGGCTTCCAACAAAGCGCAACCCTGCACGCGGTCGGTGCGGAAGTTGCGGATGGCCTGGCGCAGTTCGCACCATCCAACGACGACTGCCGTTGCTGAATAATAGATCAATGCCAGCGGCCGGATGGCCCTTTGGCTGCCGCGGCCCTGTTCGTCGCTGTAATCGAGCAGCAGCTTGCGTTCGTCTCGGATCGCCCGACGCACCAAGGCAAGATCCAGGCTTTCGGGAGCAGGCGCGATCGAGCCCCAGGCATGCAGCGTGCGGCTATTCAGCGTCTGGCGCAGGGGCGCAGGCATGGCGCCGGCGATCTTGTCGCTGACGCGCGCGGCGGCATCCTTGAGTTCGGTATCGTTCGAGCGGGCGAGCAACGCCAGCGCCAGCACGATCGCCTCCGTTTCTTCGATCGAGAACATCAGCGGCGGCATGTCGAAGCCGGGGCGCAGGATATAACCGATGCCGCGCCCGCCCTCGATCGGCACCCGCATGGCCTGAAGTGCTGCGATATCCCGGTAGATCGAGCGCACCGTCACCTCCAGCCGTTCGGCGATGATGGCCGCTGTCACCGGTTTTGGTGAGAGCCTGAGGATCTGGATGATCTCGAACAGCCGGGATGCCTTGCGCATGGCGAAAATCTCTTCGTATCGGCGATGATACTGACAGAACCCTGTCAGGAGGCTTCGTTTATATCAGAGCTCAAGCGGCTGAAAAACAAGGAGCCGCGGAGAATGATTTCACAAAACGCGCAAGGCTACTGACATGAGTTACTCGGAAAATCTCTGGCTGTTCTTCACGCTTCTCTTCGGCATCATCATCGTGCCCGGCATGGACATGGTCTTCGTCATGGCCAACGCGCTGACGGGCGGACGCGCGTCTGGCCTATCCGCAACGGCGGGCATCATGGGTGGCGGGTTGTTCCATACGCTCTATGCGGCGCTCGGCGTCGGGCTGCTCCTCCATCTCGTGCCGGGCCTCTTCAACATTCTCCTGATCGCCGGCGCGCTTTATATCGCCTGGATCGGCTATACGCTGATGCGCTCCAACATCGCGATTGCCACGGTCGAACCACTCGCGCAGCTCTCCCGCTGGACCAGTTTTCGCCGCGGCGCGCTCACCAGCCTGCTCAATCCCAAGGCCTATCTGTTCATGCTGGCGGTCTATCCGCAGTTCCTGAAGCCGGATTTCGGTCCGCTTCTGCCGCAGGTCGTGATCATGGCCGTGATGATCGCCGCGACCCAACTTGCCGTCTACGGCAGTTTGGCGGTCGCCGCCGGCCGCAGCCGCGAAATGATTACATCAAACCCGCACGCGACAGCGCTTCTCGGCAAGTCCGTCGGAGCCATCCTGATCGCGGTTGCCGCCTGGACGGCATGGCAGAGCTGGAGCACGGCGATGTGACGGCTGGCGATAACGTGATAAAAATACTCTTGTTATTCAGCTGCTTAAATCCTTCGGATAAACAGGATTTCAAAAAAATGTTACTTCCTTCGCGCCCGCAAAATGCAATCATGCCCGCGCATTCACAGGGATGAAGGCAGCGTGCACCACCGGTCAACTCGCTGTTTGCGCCGGATCAGGGAGATATTGATGAAGCTGAAGACCATTGCACTGGCGATTGCCGTTGCGAGCTTGGGACTGGGAGCAGTCAGCGCCGCTGACAATCCGGTGGAGATCCGCGAAGGGCTGATGAAGAAGATCGGCGGCTCGATGGGTGCGCTGGCGGGAATAGCCAAGGGCGACAAGCCCTATGATGAAGCTATCGTGAAAGCCTCGCTGACCGCCATCAGCGAAAGCATCAAGGTCTTCCCCGATCAATTCCCGGCCGGCTCCGATGCTGGCTCGGAAGCCAGCCCGAAGATCTGGGAGAGCATGGACGATTTCAAGGCCAAGGCCGCCAAGCTCGGTGCCGATGCCGATGCGCAGCTTGCCCAGCTGCCGGCGGATCAGGCCAGTGTCGGCGCAGCCGTTGGCCTTATCGGCAAGAACTGTGGCGACTGTCATCAGTCCTATCGCGTCAAGAAGTGACCCGATAGGACAGCTTTCCTTTGCGTAAACGCCCGATGCGCCGGATACTCCGGTGCATCGGCGCAAGCGTAGGTGGAGAAGGAAGAGGTCGGTGGCAGCAAGAATGCGACGATTCCTGACAACAGCAGTGCTTTTCGTCGCCGTGGCCGGCACGGCGGCGTGGTTCCTGACGCGGCCGGAGCCTTGGCCGGCAAGCCATTGGGAAGGCCTGGGCGAGCCAGATGTCGCCAACGGCGCCCTGGTGTTTTCGGCCGGCGGCTGCGTCAGCTGTCACGCCAGGCCGGGTGCAGTTGAAGGAGAGGCGCAGCTGGTTCTTTCCGGCGGGTTGGCGCTGAAGAGCGATTTCGGCACGTTCCATGTCCCGAACATTTCGCCCGACGAGACGGCCGGCATTGGCGGCTGGACGCTTGCGGAGTTCGGCAACGCCATAACCCGCGGCGTCGGTCCGCACAACGAACACCTCTATCCGTCCTTTCCCTACACGTCCTATGCGCGCCTGACGGCCAAGGACGTCAACGATCTGTTCGGCTATCTGAAGACCCTGCCGAAGAGCCCGGACGTCGCGCCGTCCCACGAATTGCCGTTCCCCTTCAACATACGGTTGGCGCTCGGCGGCTGGAAGCTGCTGTTCTACAGCGACGCACCCCGCGTCACCGTCGATACGTCGAACCCCAAGCTCGCCCGCGGACAATATCTCGTGGAAGGCCCCGGCCATTGCGGCGAATGTCACACCCCGCGCAACGCGCTCGGCGGTTTCGAGCCCGGCCAGTGGCTGGCCGGTGCACCCAATCCGGAAGGCAAGGGCCGCATCCCCAACATCACGCCGGGTTCGAAAAGCATTGGTAGCTGGAGCGAAGGCGATATCGTCACCTACCTCGAAACCGGCTTCACGCCCGATTTCGATTCCGCCGGGGGCTCAATGGTCGAGGTCCAGAAAAACATGGCCAAGCTCCCCGCCAGCGACCGCGAAGCGATCGCCGCCTATCTGAAGGCAGTACCTGCCGTGCAGTAGTGCTTGCAATAAATGCTAGCGTTGCTATCTTTCGGGCATGAACGACAGGCACAGGAAGACCTTGCTTGCCGTTTTTGCCGAGCCGGTATCGGGCACGATCGCTTGGGCAGATATCGAAAGCATGCTGGTCGGCGTTGGTTGCTCCATTCTTGAAGGCAGCGGATCGCGGGTGCGTTTTGTCTTCGGTTCGGACATCGAAAGCTTCCATCGCCCTCATCCGGCGAAGGAAGCCAAGCGCTATCAGGTCCGGGCGGCACGGGATTTTCTGATCAAAATCGGGATCAAACCATGAATGTAATGACCCATAACGGCTATTCCGCCCGGATTGAATACGACGCCGAAGGCGAAATATTCTTTGGTCGTCTGGCGGGGATCAGCGACGGCGTGACCTTTCATGCGGATACCGTGGTGGACCTGAAAGTCGCATTTCAGGAGGCGGTTGATGATTATGTTGAAAGCTGTGCGAAGCTCGGCAAGGAGCCGCAGAAACCCTATTCGGGAAAGATGATGTTTCGCGTCGATCCCGAGATACACGCCCGGGCTGCAAAGGCCGCCGAATTGGCCGGTAAGAGCCTTAATCAATGGGCCGCTGAAGTCCTTGCAAAGGCAAGTGAGCGAGCAGCCTGAAGCTAAAAGAATTGCTTATTTCGCTGCCCTATGCTCGGCACCGAAAAGCCTGAGGTAGCTGCTCAGGTCTTCCGATGAAAAGCCGATGGCGCGGTAGATTTCGGCGGCAAAGCTCACCGGCGCGGTTTCCGAAGCGGTGATGATGCCCTGGTCGCTGACGGCCTGCGGCTGGTCGAGGTAGAGATCGGCGCCGCGATATTGCGGCACGCGCTCGAGCAGGCCAAGCGAGTTGCTGGTGTGGGCAACTGTATCGAGAAGGCCGGCGCGGGCGAAGGCAAGCGTGGCGCCGCAGATGGCGGCGATCGGCCGGCCATGGTCGTTGAAGCGGCGATAGACGGCCGAAAGATCCGGGGCGGCCTCGGTCTGCCAGATCGTGCCGCCGCTTAGGACCAGTGCGTCGAAGGAGGCGGGGTCAAGCGTTTCGGCGTCCCTGTCCGGCACGACCTTGAGGCCGCCCATGGACATGACGCCGCGTCCGCCGGGTGTCGCGGTGACGATCTCGAAGCCGAAATCGCCGCGCGCCGAAGCCATCAACAGCGCGCATTCCCAATCCGCGAAACCTTCCGTCAGAACGATTGCAAGCTTCATGACGCTTCCTCCGCCAGACGTGAACCCTTGCGATCACATTCCGGTTCTCACCGGAAAAAGCTTACCGCATATCGCTCGAAAATGGGAACTCATTTCGAGACAAGACGAGCGGAAAAACAAACGCTTAAAGCGGGAGGGGTTCGCCCTTCCTGTCGCCATCTGCGTTCAAGCCAGCTTCTGCAGATAGCGCATGCCGGTGACCGGGCCGGGCGTGAAGTTTTCGGATTCGTAGAAGCGATGCGCCTGGAAGTTGCCGGTGGCGGCGCTGACGGAAAGATAGGTACAGCCCGCCATGCGCGCCTGTTCGCGGGCCTTGGCGACGAGATGGCGGCCGATGCCGGTGCCGCGATGGGCGGGGCGGACGTAGAGCTGGTTCACTTCCATGCCGCGCAGGCCCTGCGGCGCGCGGTAGAGCGGCACGAGAATGGCATGACCGATCAGCTCGCCTTCGGCTTCGGCAACGAGCGCGGTAATCCACGGCATCTTGCCGAAAAGATCGCGCTCCAGATCTTCCGATGTGATCGGGGCTGCGTCGCCATGATGGGCGGCAAGCTCGCCGATCAGTTCGCGAAGGGCAGCAAGGTCGCGCGGCTTGGCAGAGCGGATGGTCACCAGCGGCGCGCGGCTTACCGGATGCTGCGGCAGCGTGGGACGGTGGGGAAGGGAAGTTTCAAGCATTTTGGTCTCCTGATGGCTTTACCCGCCATCAGGTGCCGTTCAAAACAAAAGCCGCCTGACGGCGGCTTGTTGAACATGATCAGACAGCCGCACCTATGAGAGCAGCGTAAAATACCAGCGGGCAATGGTTGCGGTCGTGATCATGGCGACTTGGATCGCGCTTTTGCGTGGGAATGTCAACGGGTATTTTTTGCGCGTGGGCTTACGATCCACCGGACTGTGAATCACGTCAAACCGGCTGCCTTCCGCAACGCTTTGTTCATGCGGCCCTGCCAGCCTTTCCCGCCTTCACGAAATTTGGCGACAACCTCTTCATCAAGGCGAAGCGTGATCTGCTTCTTGGGTTTTTCCAATGCAGGGCGTCCACGGGATTTGCGATGCTCATCCATTGCCTTGAAAAAATCGTTCGGCAGAACATCTTTTGCCGGACGCAGATTGGCGAGTTCTTCATCGCTCAGTTCGGGAGAGTCGATCGCATTCCAATCGTCCCGGGAATAACCGCGACCAGTTGTAAACGTCTTCATATCACTGGCTTTGGCCATGGAAGCCTCCTTCTTTCCCTATCGCTCGCTTGTCGAGAGCTGATGATGGATATGGCTTCGGTGCCGAGTGTTGCGAAGACAACAACGGCAGTGCCATCCCGGAAATAGCCAATAGCCTTCAACCGGCAATATCCGGTTTGCTTTCAGCGACTACGGCATTTGCCCAGTCAAGCTCGCCTACATCGGCAAAATCGAGGCCGTGTTTCTCAAGGTTCGCCTGTCGGTTGGGTTCATCCCATAGGATTCTCATAATTAAATGTAGCTACATTTAAACAGAGTATCAAGCGTGCTGGCAAGCTATTGTCCGGCAAAGCACAGGCCGCATATCAGTGATCGGCTTTACAAAGCCCATGGTCCGCCAGCGCCCGGATCACATAGCAGTCTCCGACCGTATGATTGCCGTCGCAGGAGACGATGCGCTCGAGTTCGCGTTCAAGGCTCTGGAGCCGGGCGATCTTCTCGCGCACGTCGGCGAGATGTTCGGCGGCGATGCGGTCGGCGTCGCCGCAAGGTTTTTCCGGGTGGCCGCTGAGTTCCAGCAGGTCGCGGATCGCCTCGATCGACAGGCCGAGGTCGCGGCCGTGGCGGATGAAGGCGAGGCGTTCGAGATCGTCTTTTTCATAGCGCCGCTGGTTGCCTTCGCTGCGCTCGGGCGCTGAAATCAAGCCCATCTGCTCGTAATAGCGGATGGTCGGAACCTTGACGCCGGTCCTGCGCGAAAGATCGCCGATGGAAAACATGGATACCTCCGAACTGCTCGAAACAACGGATGGAGCATCTCGGTTGCGGGCAAAAATTCTCTAGTCTCTAGAGCTTTATATAGGCTGAAATGGCAGTGAAAACCAGAGGCCTCCACACTCAGGCGGCTGCCTTCTCCATCCGCGCCAGCGCCCGGCAGAGGGCATCATCTCTATCGCGAAGGACCGGCGGGGTTTCCACGTCATGCGATATATACTATACCCCCCTATACTATTATCAGGAGTTCCCATGTCCCATACGATCCGCAACAAGACCAAGCTGGTGAGCCGCGTGCGGCGCCTGAAGGGGCAGCTGGATGCCGTGGAACGGGCTCTGGATGACGAGGCGGCGTGCGGTGCCGTGCTCCAGCTTCTGGCGTCCATTCGGGGTGCCTTGAATGGACTGACGGGCGAGGTGATGGAAGACCACCTGCGCGAGCACATTCTCGCGGCGGAAACCGAATCGGACCGGCAACATGCCGTCGATGAGCTCTCCGCCGTCCTCAAGACCTATGTGAAGTGAAAGGATCCATGATGCGCCCCGAAACCTCCTCGCTTGTCCATGATCACGTCTTCCTGGGCGACGACCACCAACGCAACGAGCGCCGCGTCTGGATGGTCATCGCGCTGACGGCCTCGATGATGGTGGCCGAGATTACCGCCGGCTCCTATTACGGCTCGATGGCGCTGGTCGCAGATGGCTGGCATATGGCGACCCACGCCAGCGCCATGCTGATCGCGGCCCTTGCATATCTCTTCGCCCGCCGTCGCGCCTATGACCGGCGTTTCACATTCGGCACCGGAAAGCTGGGTGATCTCGCAGGCTTCGCCAGCGCCGTGCTTCTGGCGCTGATTGCGCTGCTTATCGGCTGGGAAAGTGTGGTGCGGCTTGCCAATCCGGTCGAGATCGGCTTTTCGCAGGCGATCGTGGTTGCGGTGATCGGCCTCGTGGTCAATCTGGTTTCGGCCCTGCTACTGAAGGGAGATCACGGACATCATCATGGCCACGGTCACGGTCATCCCCATGAGCACCCGCAACCCCATGCGCATCACGACCATCACGGCGGTCACCACCATCATCACGCCGATCATCACAATGCCCACAGCCATGCCGCAACCGATAACAATCTGCGCGCGGTCTATCTGCATGTGATTGCCGACGCCCTGACCTCGGTGCTTGCAATTGTCGCGCTGGTGGCGGGTAGCATCTATGGATGGCAGTGGCTTGATCCGGCCATGGGCGTTGTCGGTGCTGTTGTGATCGCCCACTGGTCCTGGGGGCTGATCCGCCAGTCGGGTGCCGTGCTGGTGGACGCGGCCGAGCAGGGGAATGCACTCTCCGGGGAAATCCGCCGCCTCGTGCCAGGCTCTGGCGATGAAATCACTGATCTGCATGTCTGGCAGGTCGGCCCCGGCCATTTCGCGGCCATCGTCGCGCTTGCTTCGCAAAAGCCGCTGACGCCGGCGGATTACAAGGCGCGGCTGGCGCCTCTGGAAACGCTCTCGCATGTGACGGTGGAAGTCACGCCGCTTGCGGCTTGATATAAGAAAGGCCCGCACCTAGGGCGCGCGGGCCTTGTCGTCTCAATCTTCATGGATAGTGACTTTCGTCGCCAATCAGATTCTCAGCACCACCTTTTGACGGTTCTAACAAAGACAGCGCCGGCGATCTTGGGGCCGGCAAACGCTGCCGGCCCTACATCATTTTCAGTTATTTCGGCAGTTTATAAGCCATCACATAATCACCCGGTTTGGTGCCGATCGAACCATGGCCGCCGGCGACGATCACCACATATTGGGTGCCGTCGTCGGTGGCGTAGGTCATCGGCGTCGACTGGCCGCCGGCCGGCAGGCGGCCCTTCCAGAGTTCGCGGCCCGATGTCAGGTCGTAGGCCCTGAGGTAGTTGTCGACCGCCGCACCGAGGAAGGCGACGCCGCCCTTGGTGATCATTGGCCCGCCGATGCCGGGTACGCCGACCTTGAAGGGCAGGGGCAGCGGCGTCATGTCCCGAACGGTGCCGTTGCGATGCTTGTAGGCGATGGTGCCGGTCTTCAGGTCAGCCCCGGCGACATAGCCCCATGGCGGTGCCTGGCAGGGAATGCCGAGCGGCCCGAGGAACGGCCCCATGAACACGCCGTAGGGCGCGCCGTCATTGCGGTTGAGGCCCTGTTCGGAACCCTTCTCGTCCTGACCCTTTGGCGGGATCTGGTCGCGCGGCACGAGCCTGGAGGTGAAGGCGAGGTAGGTCGGCATGCCGAACATCACCTGCCGCTCGGGATCGACTGCCACCGAGCCCCAGTTGAAGACCCCGAAATTGCCGGGATAGATCAGCGAGCCCTGCAGTGATGGCGGCGTGTAGCGACCCTCGTATTTCAGGCTCTTGAACTTGATGCGGCAGGCGAGCTGGTCGAACATCGTCACACCCCACATGTTCTTGTCTGTCAGGGGTGGTGGCGAGAAGGTGAGGTCGGAGATCGGCTGGGTCGGGGAGGTGAAATCTTCCGGGATAGCGCCTGTCGGGGCCGGGATTTCCTTCACCGGGATGATCGGCTCGCCGGTGCGCCGGTCGAGCACGTAGATGTCGCCCTGCTTGGTCGGGCCGACGAGGGCCGGAACGGGCTTTCCGTCCTTGCCGGTGATGTCGAGTAGGACCGGCTGGGCCGGCACGTCCATGTCCCAGAGGTCGTGATGCACCGTCTGGCGCACCCAGCGAACCTGACCGCTGGTGATATCCAGTGCCGCGATCGAGGACGAGTATTTCTCGACATTTTCGGTGCGTCCCATGCCGAGCTGGTCGGGCACCTGGTTGCCAAGAGGGATGTAGAGGAGGTTCAGGCCCTCGTCATAGCTGAAGACCGACCAGCTGTTGGGCGAGTTGGTCGTGTAGGTCTGGCCTTCCGGCAGCGGCGTCGTCACGTCAGGATTGCCGCTGTCCCAGTTCCAGATGAGCTGTCCGGTGTTGACGTCGAAGGCGCGGATGACACCGGACTGTTCTTCCGTCGAATAGTTGTCGTTGACGGCGCCGCCGATGATGATCTTGCCGGCGACGATGACCGGCGGTGATGTCGAGTAGTAATAGCCAGCCGGCTTGTACTTCATGCCGGTTTCGAGATGCAGCGTGCCCTTGTCGGCAAAGTTCGAGCATACCTGCCCGTTGGCAGCATCGAGCGCGATCAGGCGGGCGTCGGACGTCGGCAGGTAGACGCGCTCGGCGCAAGGTGCGCCCGCGGTTGCAGCCGCGTCGGCATAGTAGCTGACGCCGCGGCAGGTCTGGTGCTGGCGATCCGGGTTCATGCCGGAGTTGGCATCGAATTTCCACTTCTCCTTGCCGGTCGCCGCATCGATGGCGATCGCCCAGTTGTGCGGGGTGCAGACATAGAGCGTGTCGTGGATCTTGAGCGGCGTCACCTGGTAGGTGGTCTCGCCGACGTCATCCGGCAGCTTCACGTCGCCCGTCTGGTATTGCCAGGCGACTTCGAGCGAGGAGACGTTGTCGGTGTTGATCTGGGCAAGCGGCGAATAGCGCTGGCCGTAAGGTGTGCGGCCGTACTGGTGCCATTCATTATCAGGCACGTTGCCGCCGTAATTCGGCGTCGTGGCGGCAGCGCCCGTCGGCAGTTCGCCGGCAAGATCGAGCGTGTCGATGGTCATCGAATAGCCGGCAACACCGATCGAGACGATGACGGCGGCAGCGAGCGGCAGGGCGCTGGCCTTGTAGATCTGGCCCGTCGGGCTCACGAAACCAAGCCCGCGGCGGATCGCCGGGATCAGCAGCCAGAGGCCGAGCAGGATGACAACGCCGCCGCGCGGACCAAGCTGCCACCAGTCGAAGCCGACTTCCCAGATCGCCCAGGCGAGCGTGCCGATGATGAGGAGCGCATAAGCGGTGAGTGCCGCGCCGCGCCGTTTGAACAGGAAGTAGGCCGTTAGCAGGAAGCCGAGGCCGGCAATAAGATAATACCAGCTGCCGCCGAGGACGATGAGCCAAAGCCCACCCGCCCCGATCGCCAGACCGATAAGGGTGAAAATGAAAGCGGTTACGCCAATGATCATGGATGTCTCCTGCCGCATTTTGGGAGCATGCGGGCTTGAGGGATGCCGAAGCGACGACGGTGCCCACCATCGGCTTCTGTGGCAAAACTAGGGCAAGAAAACCGCGTTTCAACCTTGATCGGGGAACAGAAATATCCTTGCCGGAGACAAGTGAGCTGAGACCCCGAAGGGCTGTGGGCGTCTGAGCGCATCGCGACTTCGCGATGTTTCCCGTTATTTTTCACGGAACGAACGAAGAGAGCATATTCGCTTGAAGGCCGCGCGGATCACGGGATTTCATGTTAGATTTGCCAGCCATCGCAACGGATGGAGGGAGATGACAATGTTGGAAACGGACAAGGTATTCTCCGGCTCTATCCCGGAAAACTACGATAGCCACATGGTGCCGATGATTTTCGAGCCATATGCCACCGATCTTGTACGACGCGCCATGCTGTTTTCGCCTCGCGCCGTCCTGGAAGTCGCCGCTGGAACCGGGGTCGTCACCCGCGCACTGGCGCCGAAGCTGCCACCCGACGCAACCTATGTCGCTACCGATCTCAACCCCGCAATGCTGGACTACGCCCGCTCGCGACAGCCTGCGGATGGCCGCATACAGTGGCGGCAGGCCGACGCCATGGCGCTGCCGTTCGAAGATGCGGCCTTCGATCTCGTCTGCTGTCAGTTCGGTGCGATGTTCTTTCCCGATCGTCCGGCTGCCTATCGCGAGGCGAGGCGGGTGTTGAGGCCCGGAGGGCATTTTCTCTTCAACGTATGGGACAGTCTCGAAGAAAATATCTTTGCGGGCGATGTGACGAAGGCTCTTGCCGGCCTGTTCCCGGACGATCCGCCGCGCTTCATGGCACGCACGCCACATGGCTACTACGACAAGGAGCTGATCCGCAGCGATCTGGAGCGCGCAGGTTTTTCGCATGTAGAGATCGAGACGAAAGCCGACCAAAGCCGTGCTCCATCTGCGCACAACGCGGCTGTCGCCTATTGTCAGGGGACGCCGGTTCGCGGCGAAATCGAAGCGAGAGCGCCGGAGGGGCTGACTGCGGCGACCGACGTTGCTGCATCCGCGCTTGAGGCAAAATACGGCAGCGGCGAGATCGCCGCGAAAATCCAGGCGCATATCATCGTGGCGGTTGCGTAAGGGGCTCCCTCACGTCCCGCAAAACGTTCGCAACACCTCTTCGCCCGGTTTCGGCGGCTCCGCATAGGCGGCGAAATTCGGCTGGTCTTCATAGGGACGCGAGGTCACCTCGACCAGCGCTTCGAACAACGAGAAATCGCCATCTTCGACCGCGGCCTTGATCGCCGCTTCGATGCGATGGTTGCGTGGGATGAAGCCCGGGTTGAGCGCGCGCATGGCCTGCGCGCGTTTATCCCGTGTTGCTCCCTCGCGTTCAAGACGCTGCCGCCAATCGCTGACCCACGGAACGATCGCCAAGGGATTACGGAACGTCGCGGCGAATTCTGCCTCGGCCGCATCGTTCCCGGCAAGTGCCGAAAGCCGGCGGAAGGCGAGGGTGAAGTCGGCATCTTCCTCGTTCATGCGCGAAAGCAGGTCCTGCACGAGAGCAAGATCGTCTTCCTCCGATGTGGCAAGGCCGATCTTCCGGCGCATGCCGTCGAGCCAGTGGGTCTGGAAGACGCGGCCGTAGTCGCCAAGAATCTCGTTTGCCGCCTCCACGGCCTTTTCCGTGTCATCGTCGAGGATCGGCAGCATGGCTTCGGCAAGCCGGGCAAGGTTCCACTGGCCGATGCCCGGCTGGTTGGCGTAACCATAGCGGCCGCCCTGGTCGATTGAGGAGAAGACCTTGGCCGGATCGTACGCATCCATGAAGGCGCAGGGGCCGAAGTCGATGGTCTCGCCTGAGATCGTCATGTTGTCGGTGTTCATCACGCCATGGATGAAGCCGACGCCGAGCCAGCGGGCGATCAGCGCCGCCTGCCGCTCGCTGACGGCCTTGAGCAGCGCCACATAGGGCCGCTCTTCCGTCTTCAGCTCCGGATAGTGGCGGTCGATGACGTAATCGGAAAGCACCTTGAGATTGGCATGGTCGCCGCGGGCTGCGAAGAACTGGAAGGTGCCGACGCGTACATGGCTGGCGGCAACGCGGGTAAAGACGGCACCCGGCAGGATATGTTCGCGGTAGACCGGATCGCCGGTGACGACAGCGGCGAGCGCCCGTGTTGCTGGGATGCCGAAGGCGTGCATGGCCTCGCTGACGATATATTCGCGCAGCACCGGCCCGAGCGCTGCCCGCCCGTCGCCGCGGCGGGAGTAAGGCGTCTGGCCCGCGCCCTTGAGCTGGATGTCGCGCCGCGTGCCGGAGCGATCAACGACTTCGCCGATCAGGATTGCGCGACCGTCCCCAAGCAGCGGCACAAACTGGCCGAACTGATGGCCGGCATAGGCCATGGCGACCGGCTCGGCACCGTCAGGAAGGTCGTTGCCGGAAAAGATCGCCGCACCGTCGCGCAGCAGCGACGCGGTGTCGAGGCCCAGTTCGTCGGAAAGCCGGGTATTGAACTTGATCAGCCAGGGTTCAGACACCGGCTTCGGCGCAACCTTGGAGAAGAACGGGTCCGGCAGGCGCGCATAGCTGTTGTCGAACGGAATAGGCGCCGCTGCCGTCTTGCGTTGCATTGCCTCGGTCATATCAGCGCCTCCGTGGTCACCTCGGGGGAAAAGCCCCTGTTCTTCCTAGATAGGGCTCTTCGCGGGCGGGCGAAAGGTCTGGAGGCCGAAGACATCCCGCGCTCGGCGGCATGCGCCGGACGGGCGTCGCACTATTTGCGGTTTGAATGGTGCTCCGCACCGGCCGGCAAAAATTGCCGACCGTGAAAGCATTCCATCGGGTCTTGTGCCTCAGCGGCCGGTTCACCTTTTCTGCGGAGGCGGAAGACATCCCTGTCAGCCCGATTTACTTGCAGGCTTGACGTTCTGGTTCAACCGGAAAAGGTTGTCGGGATCGTACTTGGCCTTGAGGGTGGAGAGCCGCGCGTGGTTGCCGCCATAGGCCTGAGCGACCCTGTCAGTTTCATCTTCGGGCATGAAATTGACATAGACGCCACCGGTGGCATGGGGTGCCGCCGCCGCAAAGAGCGCTCGCGCCCAACTGATGGCGGTTTTTTCGTCGGCAGGGTCGCGCCATCTGGTGTGAACGTTCATGACGTAATTCGCGTCGCGATGCGGATAGGCGGTTGCATCAGGAGAAACGCGACTGCTGGCGCCGCCGAGCTGGCCGATGAAGATCTCACATTCCCCGGTCGGCAAGCGGCCGACATAGTCGATCAGGGTATCGAGCAATCCGTCGCTCAGAGTGGTGAAATTGTGCGATTTCCAATAGTTGAAGGCCCCCGGCGTCAGAAGGGGGTCGAATGCCGTCTGCCAGGCGGAGTAGGGTTGCACACCGATCACGTCGGCGATCGGTTCGCCAAGGGCACGAAGCGGGGCAAGCACCGCCTCGGCTTTGTCCGGTTCACCGGCATAGCAGACGGCGAAGACCAGAATTTCCTGGCCGTGTACCTCCTCTGGCAGAAACGGCAGGGGCGGTGCCTTGCGCAGCACCACCCAGACGGAAAGATCGTCGGGAGCCGCCGCCGCCACGTCGCGGTAGCCGAGAAGAAGCTCGCGAGCGCGGGCAAACGGATGAACAATCAGCCCGGATACCAGATCGGGACCGACCGGGTGCAGCTTGAATTCGAACGACGTCACCACGCCAAAATTTCCACCGCCACCGCGAATGGCCCAGAAAAGGTCCGGGTTCTCCGTGGCGCTTGCCTGAACAAGCTTGCCATCGGCGGTCACCACATCGGCCGACACCAGATTGTCCACGGTGAAGCCGTATTTGCGGCTGAGCCACCCGAAACCACCCCCGAGTGCAAGGCCGGCCACGCCAGTGGTCGAGTTGATGCCGAGCGGGGTGGCAAGGCCGAAAGCTTGTGCTTCCTTGTCGAATTCCGCGAGTGTCGCGCCGGGTTCGACCCTTGCGGTGCGGCCCGTTGCATCGACGCGGACGGAGCGCATCGGTGAAAGATCGATCAGCAGGCCGCCCTCGCAGACGGCATTTCCTGCGATATTATGACCGCCGCCGCGAACAGACACGAGCAGCTTGTTATCGCGAGCAAACCGCACAGCTTCCATCACATCGTTTGCGTCATGGCACCGCACGACGGCCGCCGGGTGCCTGTCGATCATGGCGTTCCAGATCGTCCTGGCCTCGTCGTATCCTGCTTGGCCCGGTAGACACACATTCCCCCGGCAGCGTGTCTGCAACGCCGCCAGAAGGTCGTTTGAAAAGGCGATAGTCTCGCCTTGAAGCCCGGTGAATTGAACATCTGTCATTTCATCCCTCCCTCGCCATGCGATGGATGTGTTGGTTGAAAAGCGTTGCAATCTCGAAAGGCATAGAAACGTTCTGCTTTGTGTGGCGCGTTTCTATAATCGGCCGAGCCCAGTCCCGAACGGGCAAGCAAAATTCCCAGCCATCGCTCGGATCGCGGGTGACGGCATTGATGGAGTTTCGTCCGAAGCGGATCGGCGGGCTAGTGTAGAATCTGTAGCGGTGCCGATGACATCATTCGAGCGGAAGAAACGGGATTGCCGCGTCGTCAACACTCGGCAAGGGAGCTGCGCACCAGCCAGCTGTCGATCGAAGCCGCAATGGCTCGGTCACCTGTCAGCGATATCTTGCCCCGTGATATCTCTGCTTTCAAAGACGACAGCCCGATCCATGCCGAGGTCATGGCCTTGAGATCGGCAGAGACGAAAAGATCGACGTCATGGCCGGGATCAAGAGCGCAGAGGTCGATCGGCATTCCGGGCTTTGATATCAGCCAATAACTCTGCTCGTCCTGCGGCAACTCCGGATAGGTGAACTCGATGACGCTGCGTCTGCGTTGCGGCAGGGCGCGGATATCGATCTTGCGCCGTATGTTCCACATCAATAGCTTCGCATCGAGTTTTTCAAGCGTCACTTCCGCATCGACATTTCGGTGTGCCCATCTGCCAAGCGCGTCAACGATGGGTTCAAGTTCGTCCGCGACCTTTGTCGTCGTGTAGCTGATGTCGCCCGTCGATGAATTTGCCGTGCGCGCAACCAGACCGTTGGCCTCCATCTCGCGGAGGCGTTTTGACATGAGGGTCGGGGACATGCCGGGAACACCGCGGCGAATTTCGTTGAAGTGGGTCGATCCGGACCACATTTCGCAGAGGAGCAGCAGCGTCCAGCGTGGTTCCAGAAGCTCGCACGCCTTTGAGACCGGGCAATATAGGTTGTAGCCGTCACCTGCCATGGGGCCGCCTCCGGAGCCGAAATATGCGGTCGTCCTCTTCGCCCGTCCAGTGTAGAAAGTGTAGTCGTGGCGTTCTGCTCTTTCGTGAAGGGGCCGAGTTTGACCGGGACATATCGTATGTCCGGGGAGTAAGCACCTGTTGGTAATTAAGTCAATTTTAAATTAGATAATTGTTGAATACTGTTGCAGCAGGAGCGCAAATGGATCGTGCGTCGCAACTCTAAAAAGTGCGACGCACGGCGCGGGAATTACATCTTGCCAGCTACCTTGATGGCAAAGGCATATTCGAAGGCGATTTCCTCCAGTCGCTGGAAACGGCCGGACGCGCCGCCGTGGCCGGCGTCCATGTTGGTCTTCATCAGGATCGGTTCGGAACCGGTGGTGTTTTCCCGAAGACGCGCGACCCACTTGGCGGGCTCCCAATAGGTGACGCGCGGGTCAGTCAGGCCGCCGAGCGCCAGGATCGCGGGGTAGGGCTTTTCCGCGACGTTGTCGTAAGGAGAGTAGGCCGCCATGCGCTCGTAGGCTTCCCTGGAGTCAATCGGGTTGCCCCACTCCGGCCATTCCGGCGGGGTGAGCGGCAGGCTGTCGTCCAGCATGGTGTTCAACACGTCGACGAACGGAACGGCGGCGATGATGCCCTTGAATTTTTCAGGCGCCATGTTGGCGATCGCCCCCATCAGCATGCCGCCGGCCGAGCCGCCTTCTGCGACGATGTTCGCGTAGGACGTGAACTTCTGTTGATTCAGATAGTCCGCCGCGGCGATGAAGTCCTTGAAGGTATTGGTCTTCTTTTCCATCCTGCCGTCTTCGTACCACGCAAATCCCTTGTCCTTGCCGCCACGGATATGGGCGATGGCATAGACGAAGCCGCGATCGGCGAGCGACAGGCAGTTGGTGTTGAACGAGGCCGGGATCGAGATACCGTAGGCGCCGTAGCCATAGAGCAGGGAGGGTGCGGAGCCGTCGAGCGGGGTGTCCTTGCGATAGAGCAGGGTGACCGGAACCTCGGCCCCATCCCAGCCAGGGGCCATGACGCGGCGGGTGACGTAGTCGTCCGGATTGTGGCCGGAGGGCACTTCCTGGGTTTTCAGCAGCGTGCGCTCGCGGGTCACCATGTTGTAGTCGAAGAGCTGCGAGGGCGTCGTCATCGAGGAATAGGAGAAGCGAATGACGTCGGTGTCGTATTCGGCCGCTCCCGAGAGGCCCAGCGAATAGGCCTCCTCGGCAAAGGCGATGGCGTGATCCTCGCCGGTGGCGCGGTCGCGGATCTTGATCTGCGGCAGGCCGTTTTCGCGCTCCAGCCAGACGAGATGGCGGGTAAAGGCCATGTGGCTGATGATCAGGCGGCCCGGCGTATGCGGAACGACGTCCTTCCAGTTGTGACGGTCCGGCGCATTCACCGGGGCTTCCATGATCTTGAAATCCTTGGCGCCATCGGCATTGGTCAGGATGTAGAAGACGCTGCCGCCCTCGGTCATCGAATATTCCAGCCCGGTCTCGCGCGGGGCGACGATCTGCGGTTTTGCCGTGAGATCGGACGTCGGGATCAGGCGATATTCGCTGGTCTCGTGGTCGTGAATGTCGATGTAGATGAAATCGTCCAGCATCGAGCCGCCGACGCCCATGAAGAAGCCCGGATCCTCTTCCTCATAGACCAGCCGGTCTGAGGATTGCGGCGTGCCGATGATGTGATGAAAAATCTTCGACGGGCGATGGTTGTCGTCGAGCACGGTGTAGAAGAAGCTCTTGCCGTCCGGCGCCCAGGTGCCGTCGCCACCGGTGTTCTCGATGATATCGGACAGATCTTCGCCGGTGGCGAGATCACGGATGCGCAGCGTGTAATATTCCGAGCCCTTGTCGTCATAACCCCAGATACCGCGACTGTGATCGGTCGAGTGATCGATGCCGGCGAGGCGGAAATAGGCCTTGCCATCCGCTTCCTTGTCTCCGTCGAGCAGCAACGTGCGCTCGCCACCGTCGCGCGGCGTACGAAAATAGCGCGGCTGCTCGCCGCCGGTCACGAAAAACGTGCCATAGGCAAAGGGGCCGTCCTTCACCGGCACGGACGAGTCGTCTTCCTTGATGCGACCCTTCATCTCGGCAAACAGCGTCTTCTGCAGCGCCTCGGTATCGGCCATGGCCGCCTTCATATAGGCGTTCTCCGCTTCAAGGTGGGTGCGGATATCCGGGTTCAGGATCGACGCATCCTTGAACATCGCCTGCCAGTTGTCGTCGCGCAGCCAGGCGTAATCGTCGGTGCGGGTGATGCCGTGGCGGGTATCGGTGATCGGCTTCTTCGGGGCGACGGGAGCGGCGGGAAGGTTCTTGAAGATGGACAAGGATGTCTCCGGCAATGCGAGAAGTGAGGACATCGGAGATAGAGGTGGGGAGAGGCGGGTTCAAGGGAAAAGAGGGGGAGGCGAACTATTCGGCCTCTTATCCGTTCCATGGTATTGAATGTCATTGGGGGCAAATATCGGGTGTGACAGATAAACGAAAACGGAGGAGACCGACATGAGCGTTTCAACCTGCCTGTGGTATGTCGATGAAGCCGAGAAGGCTGCGAATTTCTATGTTTCGCTGATCCCCAATTCCAAGGTCGGGCGCATCACGCGCTATCCCAGCGACAACCGGGAGGCTTCGGTCGGCGGCGTGCTGACGGTTGAGTTCAAGCTCAACGGCCAGGCCTTCTTCGGGCTGAACGGCGGCGAGCCGGCGCAATATACACATGCCATGTCGGTTTCCGTCGTCTGTGAGGACCAGGCGGAGGTGGACCGGATCTGGGATGCGCTGCTTGATGGCGGCGAGGCGGTGCAGTGTGGCTGGATCAAGGATCGCTGGGGCGTCAACTGGCAGATCATACCGAAGGTGCTGAACGAAGCGATCGGCAGCAGCGATCGCGCCGCTGCCCAGCGGGCTTTCCAGGCGATGATGACCATGGTCAAGATCGATGCAGCGGCTATCGAAAAGGCGCTTCGTGGAGAATGACCGAGCTTCAGCGCGGCTATGCTCCGCGCCAACGACCCTGCAGCGATGAGACGGCATGAGTGATGAAGGCCCGGATATTGCGGGTCTCGGTCTGACGGTCGCTATAGCAGGCTTGGAAATCGAAGGGGCAGAGCCAGTTGTCACGCCGGGCTCGCCTCGATCCGTGTTACGAAAGAGCGGGGGATGCCACCCGCTTCAGCCAAACCCTCAAGCCTCCAGCTTCAACCCGATCCCCCAGGGATCGACCAGTGAATACCCTTCACCCGAGCGAGTCACCGGAATTTCCAGCTTCTCCAGCGCTGCCAATGCCGACTGCAGCTTCACCGGATCGTTGAACCGGATCGTGTAATCCGACAATCCCGTCATGTTGGCCTGACGCTTCGGGGCGCCGCGGGAGTTCCAGATGTTGGCGCCGATATGGTGATGATATTTGCCCGAGGAGAAGAAGCTTGCGCCGGGATAGGTCGCCATCAGGTCGAGGCCTAAGACGTCACGGAAGAAGCTGTTGGCTTCCGGTATGTTGGAGACCTGCAGGTGGATGTGGCCGATGGCTGTCCCGTCGGCCATGCCATCCCATTTGTCCTTCGGCGCCTCGTCGTAGATCGCCTGCAGGTCGAGCGGCAGCGTCGCCATCTTGACCATGCCGTCCTGCAGATACTCCCATTCCGCGCGCGGTCGGTCGCGGTAGACCTCGATGCCGTTGCCCTCGGGGTCGCCGAGATAGATGGCCTCACTCACCAGATGGTCGGAAGCGCCCTGCAACGGCACATTGTTGTGGGCGATATGGGCAAGCCAGCGGCCAAGCTCCGTGCGATCCGGCATCAGGAAGGCGGTGTGAAAGAGGCCGGGTGCATTGCGCGGGGCAATGGCGGCGTCGCCTTCGGTGGTCAACGTCAACAGCGGATGGCCGTCGACGCCCAGCACTTCACCGGATGCCGTCTTCTCGACCGGCTTCAGGCCCATGATCTGCTGATACCACGAAGAAATCATCGGCAGGTCGCGCACGATCAGATGCGAATGATCGACAAAGGCGGGCATTTGGATCGCATGGGTGGGTGCGGGGGTCGGCTCGGTCATGGCTGTGCTTTCTGCGCTTGCATTCGTCGTGATACCTGTTGCTGCGATGGCCGCGGCGGAGGCCTTCAGGAAATCGCGTCTGTCGAGATCTGTCATCGGCTTGTCCCTCTGTCGGTTCGAATATGGCCTTACGGCCAGATCGGCGAAAGCCGCGATATTGGAGATTGATTGTTCTCTCTTTGAAGACGATGGTTCACGATCATAACCGCTTGTTCCGGTTGCAAAGAGGGTCCTATAGTTGGGTTGACCTGCATCAATGCAGGCAGGCAACTTCCCGCCTAGAAGGGAAGGGCGAGGGCGTCGTCGTCCCCGCCTGTCGGGACTTGGTATAAACTGCGGCAAGCAAAGGAGAGTTTGATGTATTCCAAGATCGTCGTGCCGATTGCCATGGACCAGCTGGAACACGGAGAAGCCGTTATCGAGCGCGCAAAATCACTGCTCGATACGGGCGGCGAAATCATTCTTCTGAATGTGGTGGAAGATCTGAACGCATATGCGCAAGGCTATATGATTGTCGATTTTCCGCTGGAGGTAATCGACGCCTCGCGCGAGCACGCCCAGAAGACGCTGAACGAGCTGAAGGAAAAGCATGGCGTGACCGGCCGCACCGAAATCCGCATCGGCGGCGCTGCCGGGGTGATCAACGCTTTCGCAGAAGATGAGGAAGCCGATCTGGTGATCATCGCCTCGCACCGGCCGGGCATGATCGATTATTTCATCGGTTCGACGGCGAGCCGCGTGGCCAGCCATTGCAAATGCGCCGTGTTGATCGATCGGTAATAGCGTGGTGGAGTTGGTCGCGACCTCGCCACTTCCTCCGCCAGATCTGCCGACATCTGCCGTTCAGGGGATTCGGTCAGCTTCTGTGCCCGGGTAGGCTGTGACCTCGCAACCGTCTTGGCCTGAAACCAAGCACAAGAAAGGGCCAGGATCGGCCGTCAGCAGGCCGATCCTGGCCACCCGACAGCGTGCGAGGTCTCACTCCCGGCAGGGTGAGGCCTCGTCCTTTCCGAATGATGAGGTTGTGATCGCTAGCAGCGCGCCTCATAGCGGCGTCCATTGCGATCACGATAGACGCAATAGCCAGCGTGCTCCCTGGAGTGGCCGATCAGGCTGCCTACCACGCCGCCGGCCACAGCGCCGATAGCCGCCCCGCCCCAGCTATTGCTGGCAATGCCGCCAATGATCGCGCCCGAGCCTGCCCCGATCGCGGCGCCTCGCTCCGTCTGTGTGCAGGCTGTGAGGGTCGTAATCATTGCAATCAAAACAACAAGCTTTCTCATGATCTGATCCCTTTGCATTCACGTGATGACGGTGCAGCATCTACGCAATGCGCGCGATTGTCGAGAGTGCAGGGGGACGTGATGCGGCAATCGCCGCAGCCCCCTCAATCCAGCCGCACCCCATAAATCTTGTCGATCGCCTCCTGCGTTCGGGGACCGAAACCGCCATCGATCGGTCCGCTATAGATCAATTGATCGCGCAGGCGTCGCTGCAATGCCTTGCGGAAGCCGAGTGACCAGTTGCCGCTGTTGTCGCGCATCTGGTCGCGGCTGAAGCTGGTCCCGGCGCGCAGCGCCTTTTCCATCCACTCGGCCGCCTCGACGGCATCAGGGTCGATGCCAAGGCCCTTGTCGTAGAAATTGGCGATGTTGTTGAAGGCGATGGAATCGCCGCCAGCGGCTGCGCGGCGATAATAGGCGATTGCTTGGGCGTAATCCTGTTTTTCGCCTTCGCCGGTCTCATAGGCAAAGCCGATATTGGTGAGCGCCGTTGCGCTGCCGGCGTCCACCGCGCGGCGATAGAGCGCCATGCCTTTGGCGACATCCTTCTCCACGCCGAGGCCCGAATAATACATGTAGCCGAGACCGTTGATCGCATCGGCATTGTCGTTTTTCTCCGCTGTCTCGTACCATTTCAGCGCGCCGGGCAGGTCGGCGGGGCCGCCGATGCCGTTCAGCATGAAATTTGCGATATTGGCCATGCCGACGATGTTGCCGGCTTCGGCTGCCCGCAGATACCAGCGCCGCGCTTCGGGGATATCGCGCGGTACCTGATTGCTGGTTTCGAGCAGGAAGCCGGCATCGTTCATGGCGCGGGCATTGCCGCTATCTGCCGCCCGGCGATACCATTCCAGCGCCGCCGTATCGTCCTCGGCCAAACCACGGCCGGAATCGTAGAAATAGGCGACGTTGAACATGGCCCAGGCGTTGTTGCGGCTGGCGGCCTCCTGATACCAGTGGAAGGCTTGTTTCTCGTCCTGATCGACACCTTCGCCGGTATCATAGGCATAGGCGACGGCCGCAAAGGCGGCCGGGTAGCCGCGATCGGCAGCCTTGCGATAGAGGGCGAGCGCACCGGCATAATCTTTCATCTTCTCCTTGGCGCGGCCGTATTGATAGGTGAAGCGCAGGGTGTTGGACTTCAGCCTGTGGGACTGCTCGCAGGCGGCAAGGGCCGCGGGGCCATCGAGATTGACGAATTCGACCGGATCGATCGCAACCACGCGGTCGTGATCCAGCGGATCGGCCGCCAGCGCGTCACAGGGGTCGGCGCCGACCCGCACGATGCGCGGCGTCAGCGGCTTGATCTTGCTGATCGAGCTTTGATCGCGCCTGTTTGCCGGGGGCGGCGCCGAAACGGCCGGAGCGCTGTGGGCGCCGGGATCCGACTGGGCTGCGACCGGGCTAATCTGCAGCGCAATGCCCGCGACAAGTCCCATCAGCATGCTTCCCTGTTTCGTCGACTGCTTTCCCGCGTCAGCTTTCATGATGTTCCGTGCCCGGCCCGCCATACTCTTGTTGTACCATTGTGTTGAAAAGCAGCGACCGTGCAAGTCACCGGGGAAACAGCCGGCTGCGTGTCGGGCATCCGCAACCGTTTCGTCATGTTTCAATTCTTGATGCGCTGCGACATCGATGGTGCTGTTTCGGTAACCTTCTCTGTGGCAAATTGAGCAGTGAAACAGTCCCGGGATATATTCCCGGGGGAAGGATGATGGGGGCCGATGTGCAGATACCGGGCGTGAAATGGAACTACGACAAGTCGGAGCTGATTGCCGACGGCGTCGTCCATGGCGTCGGTCTGGTTTTTGCGCTGATCGGCGTTACCGCGTTGATCTTCTATGCGACCGTCTGGGCTTCGGCCGGACAGCTTGCCGCTGCCTGGATTTATGGGGCAGGGCTGGTGGCGACGCTGTCCATCTCCTTCATGTACAATCTCTGGCCGGTGACGAACACCAAGTTCTGGCTGCGTCGCTTCGATCATTCCTCGATCTTCATCCTGATCGCTGCGACCTATACGCCCTTCCTGCAACGCGGCTGGGCAGATCCCTTCCTGTTCGGCATGCTGATCTTCATCTGGTCGATCGCGGCGGCCGGTGTTTTCATCAAATGCGTCTATCCGGGACGGTTCGATCGGTTGGCGATCCTGCTCTATCTCGCCATGGGCTGGAGCGGGGTTTTTGCAGCGGAACCTCTGCTGACGCAACTGAGCGTCACCACCATGACGTTGATCCTTATCGGCGGCATCATCTATTCGCTCGGCGTGATCTTCCATGTCTGGGAAAAGCTGCGGTATCAAAATGCGATCTGGCACGGCTTCGTCGTCACCGCTGCTGCCGTTCACTACGGCGCGGTCGTTACCTGCATCAGCAGCGGTGCCATCTGAAATACGCTTTCTTGGGAAAGCCGCCGGTTTTCCTTGAACTCCCGGTCACCCTATCCTATCCCCTAGTGAACACATGTGGTCTTCTTCGCAGACCGCATTGATGAATACGTTGCGGACCGTATCCACGAGGAGGGTGCGTCCACAGCCGGGGAGAGGAAAACTTCGGACGCATGCACGCCGAGCGCCTGACCTTGTTTGTTCTGTTGTCGCCGTTCCTGGCGGCGGTCGCAGCACCTTTTGCCGCGCGGATTCTTGGGCATCGGGCGGCATGGCTGCTGGCATTGGTGCCGGCAGGTATTTTCGTCCACTTCTTCCGTTTTTCAGCGGCTATTGCTGACGGCAGCGCCGTCACCGGCGGCTATGACTGGATCCCGTCACTTTCCATTCGTTTTTCCTGGTTGATCGACGGGCTGTCGCTGAGCTTCGCCTTGCTGATCTCCGGCATCGGCACGCTGATCGTTCTTTATGCCGGCGGCTACCTGAAAGGCCATCCGCAACAGGGCCGCTTCTTCTCCTACATCTTCCTATTCATGGGCTCGATGCTGGGCGTCGTCGTTTCCGATGGGCTGTTCACGCTGTTCGTCTTCTGGGAGTTGACCTCGATCACCTCCTTCCTGCTCATCGGCTTCGACCATCAGCGCACGGCCGCGCGCCGCGCTGCCTTCCAGGCGCTGGTTGTCACCGGCGGCGGGGGATTGAGCCTGCTGGCCGGTCTTCTGCTTCTCTGGAACATCAGCGGCGTGTCCGATCTGTCCGGGCTTCTCGCCGCGGGCGACACGATCCGGGCGAGTGCGCTTTATCCGGTCGCGCTGATCCTTGTTCTCGGCGGTGCGTTTACGAAATCGGCGCAGTTTCCGTTCCATTTCTGGCTTCCCAACGCCATGGAGGCGCCGACGCCGGTGTCGGCCTACCTGCACTCTGCGACGATGGTGAAGGCCGGTGTCTATCTCCTGATGCGGCTTTCGCCGGTCATGGGCGGCACTGTCATGTGGGAGACGATCCTGCCGGTCTTCGGCGGCGTCACGCTGCTGTTCGGCGCGCTGCTTGCCATCCGCCATGTCGATCTGAAGATGATGCTCGCCTATACGACCATGGCCTCGCTCGGACTTCTCGTCATGCTGACGGGCTTTGGAACCGAGCGGGCGATCGATGCGGCGGTGCTCTATCTCGTCGCCCACGCGCTGTTCAAGGGCGCTCTCTTCATGGTGAGCGGCATCATCGACCATGAGACCGGCACGCGCGATCTGACCAAGCTCGGCGGCCTGCGCCGCGCCATGCCGCTGACGTTCCTGATCGCCATGACCGCCGCGCTGTCCATGGGCGGATTTACACCTTTCCTGGGCTTCATCGCGAAGGAAGAGATCTACGCGGCGTTGACGGGTGGCGATGTCGCTTTGCTTGCGGCGTGCATCGTCGCGATTGCCGGCAATGCCCTGATGTTCGCCGCCGGCTTCGCCGTTGCTCTGACGCCTTTCATTGGAGCGCCGGCCGAGACGCCGAAGCATCCACATGAAGCGCCTGTTCTGCTGTGGCTCGGGCCTGCTGTCATGGCGCTTGGCGGCCTGCTGGCGGCAGTTTTCGCAACGCCGTTCCATGCGGTGATCTCATCGCCAATGGCCTCCGTCGTTGCGGGCGAGGCGCATGTGATCGACCTGCTGCCGTTTCCCCATTGGAGCCTGCCGCTCCTTCTCTCCATCGTAACGGGCTTGCTGGGCATCGGCGTCTATCTCGGGCTTTCCCGAGGACGCGAGGCGGTGGCTGCTCTGTTGGGCGTCATTGGCTGGGGGCCTGATCGGGCTTTCGATCAGGCGATATCCGGCCTTGTGCGGCTTGCCGTTTCGGTCACCCGCCGCTTGCAGCCGGGCCGGCTCGATACCTACATGACCGTGACCTTCGTTCTGCTGGCGTTCGTGCTTCTCGCTCCCCCGGTTTTCTACGGCGAATTTGCCCGCGCGCCGGTCTTCCCGTCCGATATCCCGCTGCACGAGCTTACCATCCTGCTGCTGGCAGCGATCGGCCTGCCGGCGGTGGTGCTGGCGAAGAACCGGCTGACGGCGATCGTTTCGCTCGGCATCCAGGGTTTCTCCGTGGCGATGATCTTCCTGTTTTACGGGGCACCAGATCTCGCCTTCACCCAGTTCATGATTGAGACGCTCTCGGTCGTCATCCTGACGCTGGTGATGACGCGGCTGAGGCTCTCGCCCTCCGACAAGCGCCCGCTCGCCCAGGTGCTGCCCGATGCGGCGATCGCCCTTGCCTGCGGCCTCGGCATCACGCTGTTCCTGATGAAGGTAACGGAAACGCCGTTCGATTCGTCGCTGTCTGATTTCTTCGAGCGCTTCTCCAAGCCGCTCGCCCATGGCGGCAATATCGTCAACGTCATCATCGTCGATTTCCGCGGCACCGACACGCTGGGCGAAATTGCTGTCGTGATGATCGCTGCCCTTTCCATCCTGTCGCTGGTCCGCCTTCGGGCCGGTGCGCTGCGCCAGCCGGGTGATCCGGCCGAACTGGCGTCTGTCGAAGGAGGCCGCCGATGAACTCGGTCATCCTGCGCACCGTCGCGCCTGTGCTGGTGAGCCTCATGGTGCTGTTTTCCATCTTCGTTCTGTTGCGGGGGCATAATGCGCCGGGCGGCGGCTTCATCGGCGGGCTGATCGCGGTTGCGGCCCTTTCGATCTATGGCATCACCTTCGGCGTCGGAGCGGTGCGCAAGGCACTTCATGTCCACCCGATGGTGATTGCCGCAGCGGGATTGCTCATCGCCACGCTTTCGGGCCTCGTCTCCGCACTCTTCGGGGCTCCCTTCATGACTGGCCTCTGGGTGACCCCCGTCATTCTCGGCACGGAAATTCCCCTTGCCACCGTCATGAGCTTCGATGTCGGCGTCTATCTGGTGGTCGTCGGCGCGATCGGCGCTGTGGCGCTGTCGCTGGAAGAAGAAAATGAGGAGGACGAGGCATGATGGAACCTGTTCTCGCCATCCTGACCGGCCTGTTCTTCGCTTTTGCGGTCTATCTCCTGCTGTCGAAGTTCATCATCCGCATGCTGATCGGCGTCGCGATCCTCGGCAATGCCGTCAACCTCCTGATCTTCACCAATGGCCGGCTTCTGCGCGAGGTGCCGCCGGTGCTCCAGCCCGGGCTCGACGTGCCGGCGAGCACTGTCGCCAACCCGCTGCCGCAGGCGCTGATCCTGACGGCGATCGTCATTTCATTTTCCTTCTTTGCCTTCCTGCTGGTGCTGTCATGGCGCGCCTACAAGGGGCTCGGCACCGACAACACGGACCGCATGCGCATCACTGAACCGCAAGAACCCGTCTTGCCGCCGGAAGGGTATTGAGACGGCATGGCTTCACCTGCATCCCCAATCGACCTCTCTCTGGCTGTTGTGACGGAAGCCCCCGACGCGGCCGACTGGCTCGTCGTTCTGCCGGTGGCGCTCTGCATCGGGACCGGCGCTCTCTTGACGATGCTTCGCAGCCGGCCCGCCTTGCAAGGTATAATCGCGCTTGCAACGCTCGGCATTCTCGTTCTCGTCAACGCCGGTCTGATCGCCCATGTCTCGGCATCCGGACCGGTAACGATGATGATGGGCCGCTGGCTGCCGCCGTTCGGCATCGCCTTCACCGTCGATATGATGGGTGCGCTGTTCTCGCTGACCGCCTCTGTCGTTGCCTTTGCCTGCGCGCTTTATTCGCTCGGTGATATCAACGAGAAGGGACGCCGCCACGGGTTCTATCCGTTCCTGCTGCTGCTGATGGCCGGCGTTTCCGGCGCTTTCCTCGCGGGCGATATCTTCAACCTCTATGTCTGGTTCGAGGTGCTGCTGATCTCGTCCTTCGGCCTGCTGGTCATCGGTTCCGAGCACCGCCAGATCGACGGCGCGGTGAAATACGGCTTCCTCAACCTCGTCGCCACCACCTTGTTCCTGATCGCCACCGGCTATCTCTACGGCATCTTCGGCACGCTCAACATGGCTGATATCGTCCGCAAGGTGCCCACCTTGCCGGACAGCGCGCCGCTGATGACGCTTGTTGCGCTCTATCTCTTCGCCTTCGGGATGAAGGCAGCGGCCTTTCCGGTGAATTTCTGGCTGCCGGCCTCCTATCACACGCCGCGCATCGTCGTTTCGGCGCTGTTTGCAGGCTTGCTCACCAAGGTCGGGGTCTATGCGCTGCTGCGCACCGGCGTCATGCTGTTTCCGGCGGAGCGCGAGAGCTTGTCCACGGTGATTGCCGTCGTTGCCGCCTTCACCATGCTGACCGGCGCACTGGGCGCGCTGGCGCAGGCCGATATGCGCAGGCTGCTCGGTTATCTCGTCATCTCCGGCATCGGCGCCATGCTGGTCGGGCTCTCGCTGTCGGGAGCCGACGGCGTGGCCGGAACGATCGTCTACGGCGTGCATTCCATGCTTGTCATGAGTGCGCTCTATCTGGCGATCGGTCTTTCCGGGCGGCATGCCGGCAGCTTTGCAATCGCCGAGGCAGGCGGCCTCTGGCAGCGTCACCTGCCGCTCTCGGCGCTGACGCTCATCCTGTTCTTCTCCGTCTCCGGCCTGCCGCCATTCTCGGGTTTCTGGCCGAAGCTGATGCTGGTCAAGGCGGCGCTCGCCCAAGGTGCCGGCTGGCTTGCCGCCGCGCTGCTCGTCAGCGGCTTCCTCACTACCATTGCCACCGGCCGCTTCTTCCTCATCGCCTATTGGCGCCCGACGGGCGAGAGAGCAGTCGGAACAGGGGAAACGGTGTCTCCAGCGGCATTGCTTCCCGTCGCAGCTCTTACGCTCGCCAGCATCCTGGTCGGTCTCTACCCCGAGCCGCTGATTGCGGCGGCGAAGACGGCAGCCGAGGGGTTGACTGCGCCATCAACCTATATCCAGTCCGTCTTCGGCGCGGAGGTGAAGCCATGAGGCGTGTCGGTCTCGTCCTCTTCCTGACGGTCGCCTGGATGGCCATCACCGGCAGCATGACGGTTGCGAACGTGCTGCTCGGCCTCGTGGTCGCGGTGCTTTCGCTCTGGATTGCCCGCGCCCATGTCAGCGAGGCCAAGCTGAAGGTGAGGCCTCTAGCGGCCCTGCTTCTGGCGGCGCTGTTCATCAAGGAACTGGCGATGTCGGCCTACCGAGTCGCCGTGCAGGTGCTGACGCCGCGGCTGGTTTTGAAGCCCGGCATCTTCGCCTTTCCGCTGACGGTGACCAGGGATTTCGAGATTACGCTGCTTGCCAACCTGATCACGCTGACGCCGGGAACGCTGTCCGTCGATGTCTCACGGGACCGGCGGCTTCTCTATGTCCATGCGCTCGATTGCTCCGACCCTGTCGCCCTGAAGCGCGATATTGCAGGCGGTTTCGAGCGCCGTATCCGGGAGGCCTTTCCGCTATGACACCGGATGCGATCCTTGATGCCGCAACCTTCGTGGCACTCCTCTTTCTTTCCGCCAGTCTGCTGATCACCACGGTGCGTATCATCCGTGGGCCCACATTGCCGGACCGGATCGTCGGTCTCGACATGCTGGTTGGCATCGCCATCGGCATGATCGCCGCCATCGCCATCCGCACGGATGTCAATCTCTATGTCGATATCGCCATCGCGCTTGGCCTTGTCGGCTTCCTGGCGACGGTGGCCTTCGCCCGTTTCGTGCTGGCGCAGGGGATTTCACCGGAGGAGGAGCCGGTGAAGCCGCATGCCAGCGCCAAGAGCCTTGTTGCCTCGCGCAAGGGGGCAGGGCACCAGCAACGCACGAACAAGCGCAAGGGGAGGCGCTGATGCAGCCCGGTTTCGATACGGCGGTTCTCGACATGGCGCTCGCCATCCTGCTCTCGCTGCTTGTGGTTGTCGGCGGCCTGTTCGCGCTGCTGGCGTCGCTCGGCGTCCTGCGTTTTCCCGATCTCTATACCCGCATGCATGCCGCATCAAAGGCGGGCACGGTTGGATCGAGCCTGCTGCTGATTGCCGCCGGCATTCACGCAGGCGATCTTGCCACGTTGCTCAGGGCGTTGGCGGGCGTCGTCTTCCTGTTGATGACCGCGCCAGTTGCCGCCCATCTGCTGGCCAAGGCCGCGCACCAGTCCGGCCATCGGCTCGATCGTTCGTCCGTCATGGACGCGCTGTCGCGTGACGCGGAAAAATCCCATCGGTCCTGATTCTTCGCGTTTTGCGGGAAAAAAATCCAATTGGAAGTAACGCGTCGAGTGTATTTGCGTGCGAAATCATATGAGCATGAGACGGTTATTGCGTCAGACATGTTGAGAAACAATTTACCGTTTTTTTGAGGAAATAACTGTTGTGCCTTAGAGGGGTCACAATTCAAGATGAGTAGCGAAAAAGGCGCACAAAATATTATTGGACTTTTACTGGATCAGTGTTAATCGAGTAATGGCAAAGTGTCATTGGTCATATTACTTGAGACTGAAATTCCATTAGGGGTTGAGAAGCTCCCATTGCTTTGAGATGTCGATGTGGCCGGCGTCTTGGTAATTGGGGCTTTGAACCGGAATGATGTTCTTGTGTTGCCCGCGCGGCGTGCGAAAGCGCGTTCGCGTTCTTGTGCAACGTGGTCTGCCCGACTGTGGCGCTTTCGAAACAATAAGAACTGGTGGTCGCGATAAACCCGTTGCGGCCCGACTGAATCCGATAGGAGAAGAAAAACATGACGGATAACCAGACTGGCGTAGCGCATGATCTGCTCGTCGAACTCACGGCGGAAATCGTTGCGGCTTATGTCAGCAATCACGTCGTTCCCGTTGCCGAACTGCCGACCCTGATCGGTGATGTGCATGCAGCCTTGAACAATACCGGCACCCCGGCCCCCGTTGTCGTTGCTGTCGAAAAGCCGAAGCCGGCCGTTTCCGTCCGCAAGTCCGTTCAGGACGACCAGATCACATGTCTTGAATGCGGCGGCAACTTCAAGTCGTTGAAGCGCCACCTGATGACCCATCACAGCCTGTCGCCGGAAGATTACCGCGAAAAGTGGGAACTGCCGGTCGATTACCCGATGGTTGCTCCGGCCTATGCCGAAGCCCGTTCGCGCCTTGCCAAGGAAATGGGCCTCGGCCAACGCCGCAAGCGCGGCGCCAAGTAAGCTCCAAGCTGCTTTTCAGATCGATCAGATTCTGATCATCGAGGGATGGCTTGCGCCATTGACGTCAAGGCGCTCATCCTCCTGATCCCGCAGTATGCCAGCTCTCCAGTCTTCGCGTCTGATGGCGCCAAGACTGGAGCAGGTCGCACAAAAGTGCGCAGCGGTTTTGTGAAAACGACATGCGTAAAATCAAAAACTTGCTGCGCCGGAAGCGAATTTGAAAGATCGACCCCGCTTTGGTCGATTGACAGGCGGCTGACGATCCGCCCCGCCGTATTCCCTCATGAAATTTCCCCGCCGAACAGAGATTTTGTATTCTTATCTTTTTTAAGATGAGGAAAAAATACCTATATTGAATCAATCAATAAGGCGAAAAACCTAATAAAACAAAGATTTTCGTTTCTTCGTCGGCTTCAATCCTCCCCGTTTATGCCCTAGGGTGTATGAAATAATTCCTATTCAAGAGGAGTTTGTCATGCGCCTTTTCTCTCTGGAATCCCCGCAGCCTCCGATACCCAATTGGGTCGACCAAGGGCCATCTGCGTCGCAACGGCCTTTTCTGACGCGCCACGCTCTGGAGCTCAAGTCGCACGCTTTGCCGGACGCAGCACTATCGCCCGTGGATGCCGGTTCACTTTCGCCCGTGCCGGTGAGCGTGCACATGCGCTGCCGTATCGTGCGGCAGTTAACGGCGGAGATGGTGATGCTGGTGTCCGAACGGGTGCAATTGCGCCGGGATCGTCGCCGTGCCTCCTGCCATATTCGCCAGATCGCCATGTATATCTGCCACGTCGTGCTGCAGCTTTCGCTGACCGATATCGGCATCGCCTTCGGGCGTGACCGCACGACTGTGGGCCACGCCTGCAATGTTGTCGAGGACCGCCGGGACGACAAGGCCTATGACGAATTCCTCGCGGCTATCGAGCGAGTGGTTGTCTCCGTCTTCGGTGCTGTGGGGGGCTGCGACAATGCGTGAGGCGGGGCAGGGCGAACAGCGGGAATTGCCGCGTCTTCTGTCGGCGGTTGCCAGGGCGGCGAAACAGGGCGCGGTCGGCATCGGCCGCGAACGTTACCTCGATTTGCCAGCGCCGAACGAAGTAGGCAATGATCTGAGCTGGTTCGAGATCGGTATTGGTGCTCATGAACGCCTGCGGTTCGCGGCGGCCTGAGGGGTCTCGGACCAACACCCAGCGAATTAGCTTTGGCGGCGTTCCTCGCCGGTACCATAACCCGGTGGAAGAGGTAATATCGAGGCTCTTGTTCGTTTCTCGTCCGTACCAGCTTGAGGCGGTAATGCGCTGCCACACGGTTTTGGGATGGTGCAGGATCGTCTTCAGTTTGGGCTGTGGCATGCCCTTTTGTGCAGGCCTCCCAAGCGTGTGTTCGTGCCGTTGGTCTGGTGGAGCAAACAGACTTGCATCCAGGCGCAAGCGTGTGATGAGGATGGCTTTGTGGGGAAGAGCCGCAGCCAGGGTGTGAACCGCAAAACTGCTGTCTCCGACAAAGATGATGTCGCGACCAGGTAGCCATCGGCAGAGCTGCAGCACGCCCTGCCTTGCCCAATCCGTCAGCAGTTTATGCTTTCGTCCCCTTTTCTTATCGTAGCGCTCCGAGGGGCATAACAGCGTCAAGACTGGCAGGGCCTTGATGCATTTGGCCCATGGGACTGGGGCAAGAACCATGAAGCTCAGCCAGCGCAAGCCGCTGGCTTTGACGAAGTGACCGTGACTGGAGCGCACCGGATCGCGATAGATGCCGCGGGCGGCAATCTTTGGTCCCCATCGGCGTTCGATGGTGTCGTCCATGCCGATAATGACAGGGCCAGCAGGTACGAGGCGGGCGACAACAACCGATAGCAGCCGCGAAGCCAGTGTGCGCGGGTTCCAACGCGCGCGATTAAGCAGCTGATGGTAGAGGGAAAAATTGCCGGCCTCGGCGCGGCCGGTGATCCGCAAACACGACGATACTGTTCGTTTGCCTGGAGACAGGATCGCGCCCATCACCAGGACCAGCAGATGCTCCCAGCTGGGTGCCGTGAACCAGGGACGAAACGACGACAGCCACTGGTGAAGGATGTGCGGAACAGGATCACTCGACCCGACGCAGTTCTCATTATGATCGGTCATCCATCGGTTCGAATCCGCTCAGACGAAACAGGCAAGGCAAAGAGACTGCGACAAATTGATTCACCCAGTACAGATGATCGAAATGCGTGCGCTGGTATGCACCATAAGCCGGCCGGACGCAGCCTGTCAGCGCCGCCAACCAACTCAAATTCCCAAAGAATTTTGTACAAAGTCGAACTCAGTCCCGTGCCACCCGGAGGGCAGCTTCGTCCTTGATGCGCTTGACCATCGATCTCAGGCCGTTGGCGCGCTGCGCCGTCAGGTATTCGATCAGGCCCATGCGGCCGAACAGGTCGAGCGCGTCTATGCCGGCGATGTCGGAGGCGCGTTTTCCTGAAAAGATCGAGAGCACGATGGCGACAAGGCCGCGCACGATATGGGCATCCGATTCGCCCTCGAAGGTCATGAGCGGATCTTCTGAAGCTTCGTCGGCGCGGGTCACGAGCCATACCTGACTGGCGCAGCCCTGGACCTTGTTATCGGCCGTGCGGTCGCTTTCGGGCATTTCCGGCAGCTTGCGGCCAAGCTCCATGACATAGCTCATCCGATCCTGCCAATCGTCCAGAAAGGCGCAGTTATCGATGATCTCGGCGAGGGGCGTGAGGCCGGTGGTGTTCTTCTGATCCATGCGCCTCATATAGGCGATCAACGGCGTGATGAGAACACAAAAAGAAAAAGCCGTGGGGGGTGGGCGTTCCTCACGGCGGCCGTAAAATCCGGCGTTCAGGCAGTTCGAAAGAATTTAGCCAGCAGGCTGTGCCCTGGGCTCGATGCGCTTTTCGGGGACCGGGATGCGCATGAAAGGCGCGTCCGCTGCTTCGGCTTCCGTAGTCGCGGCATCCGCGGCGGGATCAATGGTGACGTATTTCGCAGGGGCGGCTTCAATCGGGTTTTCGGTGATGACCTTGGCCACCGGATCGGTGATCGTGCCGGTCATCACGGCATCGCCCGGCTCCGCAAATTGGGTATCGAGGAACTGATAGGCGATGCGGGCGCCTTCGCGGGCTCGGTGGCCAAGGGCCACGAAGGTTTCGGCACCTTTCTCGCAGACATCCGGCTTCTGCACACAGATTGCCGAAATGTAGGTGAAAGCCTCGGTCGCTGCCGAGACGGTATCGCCGACATTGACCTTCGGTCCGTTTTCAAGCGTCTTCGTGCTCGTCGTATCGAGAAACGGTAGAAGCACCAGCACCAGCGAGAACCAGAACGTTCCCTTGATCAGAAACCACATCGTCTTGCCCATCCTCTGTGAGTGGCGGCGGGCGGCGTCCGGTCTTTGCCGGACTTGTCGGTCCGCTGCCTCTTGATCCCACATTACGGATCGGTTCGAAACAGGGCTTTGCAAAAACCGGTCGCATTTGCACCGTCTTTTCTTAAAATTTGAAAGAGTGGCATTTGAACGGCATTTTCATCGCATTTTACCGATCGGCGTTAAGCAACATGGCAGACCCCGCGCGCCAAGTGCCGTAAATGCGGGGATCCCAAATCGGGACACCTGCCACAAAGGTTAACGACCGAAAGAAAGACAACTAAAATCCGGTGCTTACGCGCCATTAACCACAAAAGACAAAGCCCCTTCGATTTGTCCCGGAATGGCACTTTCGGGGCTTTTGCGCGGTCTCCTGCAGCTTGGATTTATTCTTTCATTAAGTCGCCGGTGCGACATTCGAACGGTCGACGGCACTGCCTGAAAGATCCCTGAAAGGAGATCGAGACAGCGCCGGCCCCACCAATAACGCGCCCATGACGGGTGCTCAATAAAACGATTTTACAGGGTCGAAAGTGAGCGTATTGCGTAACATAGCCGGCAAGATGGCGTCCCGCGTGGACGACGTCGCGCGCCTCTGGCTGCCGCCGCGTATTGCCGGCGAGCCGGCGAGGGATCGCGAGTTTGCCGTCATCCGCAGCATTGCCGCGTCCGCTCTGGTTGCCTTCCCCGCTGTTCCGCTCGCACTCTGCGCCATGCTTCCCGCCTCCCTGGCCCTGCCTGTCGGCGCGGGCCTCGTAACATCTGCAGCACTTCTGGCGTCCGTCGGCGCCGTCTCCTATCTGCGAGGTCAATCCGCACTGATGGTGCAGGCTGCCGTTCCCGAGGTGAGCGCCGTAGCGCAGGGCGCTTGTTACGACTTCTTTGCGGGCCTCGTGACCGTCCACGATATTCGCGGCACGGTAACGGCCGTTCACGGTCGCGATGCTGCGGCCTATCTGACCTGGATGCGCGACCCGGCCGGCCGCGGTTTCCTCGATCAGATCCACGTGTCTGATCGTCTTCTCTTCCTGACGGCGATCGACACGCTGCGGCAGGGCAACGGACAGGCAGTGGTGGAAATCCGCTTCGAACGTCCGAGCCTTTCGGCCGAGGGTGATCAGTTCGTACACATGCGCTGTGAAATGACCGCTATTTTCGCGGGCGAGAGCAGCGATGCGGCCCTGTCGTCGATCCTCGTTCAATCCTTCGACATCTCGGACGAAGCGCGGTTGCGCGAAGAGGCTGCGCACAAGGCAGCGCTGGCCGAGTCGGCAAACGACGCCAAGTCACGCTTCCTTGCAGCCGTCAGCCACGAACTGCGCACGCCGCTTAATGCCATCCTCGGTTTTTCCGACATCCTGTCCGGCGAGTATTTCGGCAAGCTCGAAAACGACCGTCAGCGGGAATACGTCAAGCTGATCAACCAGTCCGGCTCCCATCTCCTGTCGGTGGTCAACACCATGCTGGACATGAGCAAGATCGAGGCGGGCCGCTACGAACTGATACCGGAACTTTTCCCGATCGCCGACGCCGTCAAGGCTTGCGAGGGCATGCTGGCGTTGCAGGCGCGTGAAAAGGGCGTGCAGCTGACCAGCCGGCTGATGCGGGGCATCGGCGACGTCAACGCCGACGAGCGGGCCATTCATCAGATCCTCATCAACCTCGTTGGCAACGCCATCAAGTTCACCGACGCGGGCGGGCTGGTGACGATCGACGCGGACACGACACACGACACGCTGAGGCTCGTAGTCAGCGATACCGGCATCGGCATCGCCCACAACAAGCTTGCCCTGATCGGCCAGCCGTTCGTCCAAGTGCAGAACGATTATACCCGCAAGTACGAGGGAACGGGGCTTGGTCTTTCGTTGGTCAAGGGACTGGTGGCGCTCCACGGCGGCAGCTTTGAAATTGCAAGCCGCGCCGGCGAAGGCACCGTCGTCACCGTGACGATCCCGCTTGATGGATCGGGCATTGTCACCGGCGAGCAGGCGACGCTGGATCGCGTCGCTGCGACCGGCACGATGGTCGAGTTTCCGCCACGGCTGAAGGATCGGGTGGAAACACGCGAGATACTGGATCTGGATAAAACCCATGGTGCGACAAGCGCCGCAAGAAGCAGCGAGGGGCCGCAGCATGGCGCCACAAAAGCGAAAACAGCCTGACAAGAAACGAAAAACGAAATCGCGCGCACCGTCTCTTGCGATGCGCGGTCTCCGTATTGTCGGAAGCGGTCTGGCGCTTGGCGGGCGGCTGGCTGCACGAAATCCGGGTCCCGTCGGCGGAGCGGCCGCGTTTTTCGTGGTTTTCTCCTTCGTGGCGGCCAATGCGCTATGGTATCAGCCGGGAGCTCATCCATCACCGTTCCTGCGCACGCGGTTACCTTTGACATCTCCCGATCCGTCGCGTCTCACGACAGGTGAGACGAGCCTCGATCCGAAGACGGTGACGACATTCGTCATCAAACGGGAGGGTGAAGCCGAGGCCGCCGCCGAAGCGTCGCCGGATGCCGCAACGCCGACGCAGTCCGTACCCCAGCAGGCGGCGGCGGAGAGACCGCAGCCGTCCCCACAGGCGGATGTCGATAGCGTTGCCTCGATCATTGCCGGCTCGGCCCCCGAGGTCGATGCCGCACAGAACCCGAAGCTGATCGCCTCGGTTCAGGAGGAACTGGTGCGTCGCGGCTTCTATGATGGCCAGGCCGACGGCAAGATGGGTCCGAAGACTGTAGCCGCCATTCAAGTCTTCGAACGACAGGCCGGACGCCCGGTGACCGGTGCCGCAAGCGAGCAGCTTCTCGCCAGCCTCCGCAGCGCCCGCAAGACGGTTGTCGCAGCCAAGCCCGATTCACGCCCCTATGAAACTGTGAAGGCGGAAAAGGGCGAACTCGATCCCGTCGCCGCCGCCATCCGGCAGGCGAACATCGATCCGCAGTATATTCCCAAGGCCGACATCCCGGCCTCCAGCGAACTGGTCATGAATATCCAGCGCGGACTGGTCAACCTCGCCTATGCCGATGTAACCGTCGATGGCGTGGCTGGTGACCAGACGCGGGAAGCCATCCGTCACTTCGAAAAACACTATCGCCTGCCGCCAACCGGCGAACCGAGCGAAACGGTGTTGCGCAAGATGAAGGATATCGGCGCACTTTGAAGCCGGCTTGCTTGTGGTGCGGGGCCGATCCGCGTCTGACGCACGGTGTCCATTTGCGCTGGACGGGGACTGCGTGTATCAGCGGGCATGCGGCTTACCTCTGAAATATTTGTTTCTGCCCTCATCCGTCGGGTGTTTTCCGCCGGCGGCTACGCTGCCGTCCTGCGCAAGGGGTCGAGCGAGGCCGGGGCGATCTTTATCCGGCAACGGACGCGACTGGGTGCCGAGAGCCTTTATGCACCGGCGCCCCAGAGCTTTTTCGTCGAAGAGGGACGGGCCGACGATCGTCTTTTCGAGTTGCGGGTGCAGGCTGACGATATGCTGCAGATCGACGGCGCGATCGAGCGCGAGGTGCGCTTCGATCCCGACTGCTGGGTCGTGGAACTCGAGGTAGACGAAATCGGCGATCTGCTGCCATTTGCCCGGCAGGATCGCTGAAGGACTCTATCGCCGGGCGCTCTGGCGATCGATGCGCTGGCTGCGTTGTGAACCGACATTGACCGGTTTCTGGGCTCGCGGGTCGGCGGGTCGTTCCGGGGCAAGATATGGTTGATGTTGGGCGTCGTCGTCATTCTCGCGGTCAACTGCGAGCCAGCCGAGGAGGCGCTCCCTGCACAGATCGGGTACAAGCGTGGACATCAGCATGTCGCCGCGCGTTGTCCCGCCCAGGCGCTGATCGAGATCGGGGTAGAAGGCGTGCAGCACGACACGCAGATCCGCATCCGGCATGCCGAGTGCGCGCAACGTCATGGAAAGCTGCAGCCCGGAAACGTCGAGCAGCATGCGCTCTGCCAGATCGGAGCTGGAATTCAGGGCCGTTGCAAGCGTCGAGGCGAAGAGGTTGATTTCACCGAGCCGGGCGAACCGGACCAGCAGCGCCTCATTAAGCGCATCGAGCGGTTCGACGGTGATCCGAGGGGGCGCTTGCGGTCGCGGCTGGGTCTTTCGCGCCAGCGCCTTGATTTCGTTCCGGAGCTTTTCTTCGCGGATGAGGGTTGTCTCCGCTTCCTGGGAGACCGGCTGCTGCTGCGGGGCTATTTCAGCTGGTGGCTCGACCGCGGCAGGTTCGTCGCTGGCGAGAGGAACATGTGGCATGGCCGCAGCCGACTGGCGGCGATCAACAAGGGCATCAACCAGCCTGACGGAGAGATTATCGCGCCGCGCGATGGCCGTCGCGTGTGCCGTGCTCTGGTTCTGGACGATCTGCAGCAGGACCGCATCATCGATGGTCGGTGCGCGGGTCAGGAAGATCGCCGCAATACCGATCGGGGCGCTACCGATCTGGAGGGCGACGGTGGCGGGCACATGGGGGCAGCGGGACAGGGCGGCCGCAGCCTGCCGGCGAGCCTCGTCGCTCGATGTTTCGAAAAGCGGATGAAAAAGCTCGGCGAACTGATGCAGGTCGGATTTGCGGGGATGACGCAGGCTTTCGAAGCTGGTGACGGTGGCCAATAGAACAATGTCTTTGCGCCGTCCGACTCCAGGACTCTCCAATTCGCGAAACCGCTCCGACACGAACACACCCACTCTTACGCAACACCACAAATCCGGCAGGGCCGGATGCGCAACGACGAGGGTTCTGGATATCCGATGGAGGATCGGTAGGCAGTCTTCCCGCATGGTTGCCGCACAAACCCACGCTACGTCGTCATGGTTAATATCCGGTTTACTGTTAGGGCAGTTGTGTCGTTTCGCGACGATCTGTTTGTGGAGGAGACTTTCAAATATCCCCGGGGGGGTATCGGTGAAACCGACCACATATCAAAAGGAAAATACATGAAGGGCGGCCAGGGCCGCCCTTCAAACTTTCAATGCTTTTGGCGAATGCGTCATACAATCACGGGCAATTTTCCTGGCCAGGAGCGCAACGACGGCGACCATCATGGCCTCCACCAAAGGGGTTGAGAATACTGTCCAGGGTCTCCTGCTTTATGCGGTCGTCTTCACGCTGCCGGTTGTCATCGCGATTGCGATCGCGGTCCTTGTTGCGATCACGATCCTTGTTGCGATCACGATCTCGGGATTGTTCCCGGTCTTGTTCTCGCGGCCGATCTCGCGCTTGCTCGCGGTCTCGCTCGCGCTGTCTGTCTCGGGCCTGCTCCTGATCTTGCTCGCGCTGTCGGTCTCTTGCCTGCTGTTCGCGTTCACGTTCACGGTCCCATGCCTGTTCACGGTCCCTGTTGTTGCGATCCCGGTCCCTGTCGCGACCAAATTGGTCTTGATTACGGTCTCGGTTTCGGTCGCGATCGTAACGATCAGGGCCGCGGTCCCAGCGGTCTCGTTCGCGATAGAAGGGGCGGTCCTGGTAGTAGCGATCCCAATAGTTTCCGACCGAGAAAGTCACGGCAGGAATGCCGAGGGGGCGGTAATAGCGGGGTTCCAGATAGACGCGGTTCTGCTGGTAGACGGTCTGGACGTATCGCCCGGCGACCCAGCCTCGGCCATTGTAGAAGGAAACGTCGCACCACGGCAGATCGGCCAGGCAGCCATGGATTTCGATGGGTGCGCCTGCGGGGATGACGGTCACGGCAGGGTAGGCTGTGCTTGGTCCGGAGCGCATGTTGACGTTCGCCGTTGCATAGCCCTCGGCTGCCTCTGCAAGACCGGGGCTCAAGCCCGCCACGAGCGTCATGGCTCCTAAGAGTATTTTCTTCACTGAATTTCTCCGAATGTATTTTCTTGGGTGGTTCCAGTCATCCCTCATCGATCCTTGTTTCCTTGAGATCGACACGTCGCAACGAAGTTCTTGTTTTTGTGTTTTTTTTGAGATCGCACCTTCGGTTTTTGGACTTTGCGTGCGACCGGCGGATTGATAACGTCGAATGGCTTTCTTCGTTCCAGGGCGGCCGGATTTCGCCGATCCCGCACTGGAACCAAATTCGTTCACGTCGCGTTTTAGAGCGGAGAACATCCGGTCCAATCAGCCGGTCCAATCACAAGGAGCTTTCATCATGGTCGAAAAGAAATTCGCTGCAGTTCCCAATGAAGCCAAGGTCGAGGCCGATATCGACGCGACGGTGGCGCGCGCCGAACTCGATAGCCAGATCGCAGATCTGCGCGCTGAAATCGCACGCCTGACGGACTCGATTTCCGCGATCGGGAGCGGCGCGAAGGCCGTGGCTCAGTCTGAAGTCGAAGTTCTTGTCGAGAGAGCACGTGAAAGAGTGCGTGAAGAGCCCGTGACTACGCTTCTGGCCGTGGCAGGTTTTTCTTTCGTGCTCGGTCTTCTGGCCCGTCGTTGATTACGATTTCGTGATCTACGCTGTTCCATCCGGAACAGCGTAGATCCGAAAGTTGGATATACTGGCGCTCACATACGCGTTAATCTGTTGGCTCGTTCGTGACATTCGGGTCGCGATCGGTGGGCAGATCGGTGGTGAAAGTTACTGCATAATTCCTTAAATCGGAATCGGTTTAAGGGGGGAATTGTGCGGGTGGTATAAGGTGCTACAGCGAAACTTGGTGCGTCGTATATGACACACCGCGCTGTGGTGTATGTGGGGTTGCCTATCGCTAATCCTAGGGTTTTGACCGTTAATGCGCTGTTAACTATCGTATGGCTCAATCATGGCGCAGGTGAAACAGAACGCTGGATGACCTCGGTGGCCCGTTTGTGGGTGGCATGACAATCCGGAATGGTCCGGGAAAAGGAGCAGACACGAGAAAGACGCAGATGGTCCGGAAGGATTGTGCGTTGGCCCTTACGGGGGCAGGGTGAAATTTGTACGGTAGTTCATCCGTCTCAATTCCCTATGGAGATGAGAATGGCAGACATCATACGCATTGAGGAGCGCCTTCCGCGCTTTGCGCGAAGGATGCCCACGGATGTAGCGACCAAGGCCGAAATCCTTCTGTTCACGGGCATTCGCTACGAGCGGCTGGATAAGACGGAAACAGTTGAACTCGATTCGCCCGTTAAAACCGGCGGCAAGAAACACTGACAAGACCCCAAAAGCCGAGATTCGGCTTTTCGGCAATGGGCAACGTCTTTCAATAACATCGATCTCTGCTTCGCAGAGCAGGTCAGCGTTATACTTGACGTGCGTTCTGTCCACGGAGTTCCGCTAGCGTCGCAATGGCTCGCAGCTGGATTCTGACAGGAAATTTCTCGCAATTTCCTCGTAGCTTGTCGTCGGCGCGAGCGCGCGCAAAACGGCGTAGCCATCTTCCCCCGCCATCTCGACCATAATCGACTGCGCCAGGTTCTCGCTGGGCGTCTTGCGCAGTTCCACAAGCTGGATCGGTGTTGCCATGACCAAATCCAGATTGCCGTTTACGGCGGTCTGGTCGTTCATCGAGAAAACCTCATTGGAATTCTCGTCATAGATCACCAAGAACCAGAGAGGCACACGGCCTCGCGCGACGAAGCGGGCCGGACCGCCGCTGACGGAGAAGGCGCAGACGGCGACGCGCAGATAAGGATCATCATTGGAGAGGCCCGTCTGTCCGGGATCGTTCGAGAGGGCAAAGAAACTGTCCATCTCGAAAAGCCCGAGGACGCGGCTATAGGCGTCCTTTCCGGTAAATTGCGGCAGCGCCAGAATGATGACGATATGAAGCAGGGCGGCGCCCACAAGGCCGGCAACGACCGCAAACAAAACCCTATACATTGCCGCACCCCGTCTTGACGACCTTCGGCATAGCCAGATCGATCACACCGGAAGAGCCGGCCGCGGGAGTGTCCAGCAGCGTCAGGACCATTTTGAACGCGCCGATGCGCGGGACGGCCAGCCAGTTGTCCGGCCGAGCCACGGGCGATACGTGGATGATGAAGGAAGTGTCCCGTTTGCGAAGGACCGTCCATGCGTTGATGGCGCCGGGCAAGTCGGCGCTCGGCCGCAAGGGGATATCCCCTGTTGTTGCCGTGTAGAGCGTCCAGAAGCGCGCCGGCGGGGTCGTGCCCACAATATCGTAGGAGCAGGCGGTGGTCAGCGTGTCGCCATTGTCATCCTTGGCAGCCGTGAACTGCAAGCCTTCCGCGCCGCCATAGAGCAGTTTTCCCGCCCGCGCGCGGTGTGCCTTCGCGTAAGGGTCGGTATCCGCCGTCTGGGCATTCGGAAAGGCAACCCACGGGCCGAGCGCAATCGCCCCGAAGCCGATCGTCGCCTTCAACGCCGAGACGGCGGAAAGGATACCGACACCGAAGGTGATCGAAAGGGCGAGGGCGACGAGGAGAGGAATGCGGAACACGAGATTTACCGGATGAGGGGTCGAAGGGCGAGGCGCTCAGTTGCTTGCGGCATCGACAGGCTCCGTGCTGGCGTTTTGGATGGTCGGGCGCATTTCAATCTCCGCGACCTTTCCGGTGGCCGACGCCTTGAGCGGGGGAGCCGTGTCGAATTTTTCGCCCAGCGATTTCAGGAGGCGGGTGACCTCGGCCGAGAGTGAGCGGGGACGTATGAGCGGCGGCAGCGCGTTTTCATCCGGCTTGGCATTGGCGGCAACCGGCTTTTCCGCCTTGGGATCGGGCAGCGGGTTTTCGATGCCGGGGATGGCGCGGTGTTCGATGCCTTGCTCGGCGTAATCCATCAGGCGTTTGAAGGCCATGGCGGGCAGCGAGCCGCCTGTCATGTTGTTGGTCGATGTATAGTCGTCGTTCCCGAACCAGACGGCGGTGGTGTAGTCGCCGGTGAAGCCGACGAACCACGCATCACGGTAAGCCTGGGTGGTGCCGGTCTTGCCGCCCATGACGATGCCGTGATCGAGGGCGGCCTTGCGCGCGGTGCCTATGATCGGGATCTGGGTCAGCATGTAGTTCATCGAGGCATTGGCCTGTTCGGTCAGCACCCGCTTGGCGGGCGGAGCGTCGCGGCCGAAATCGTAGAGAATATCGCCGTCATAATTCAGGATCTGGCTGATGCCGTGGCGGCGTGACTGCATGCCACCCGCCGGGAAGACGGCATAGGCCGTGGCCTGATCGAGGACCGTGACCTCGGACGTACCGAGCGGCATGGTCTTGTCGGTACGGATGGGCGTCTCGACGCCCATCTTCTTGGCCGTTGCGGCGATGATTTCCGTGCCGAGTTCCTCCTTGGCGAGGCGTACGGGAACGGTGTTGATCGACTTGGCAATCGCGGTCAGAAGCGTGATGCGGCCGGCATAGCTACGGCCGTAGTTCTGCGGCGACCAGCCACGCCAGGTGATCGGCGCATCGCTGATCAGCGAATCCGGCTTGAACCCCTTCTCCATCGCAGCGGAGTAAGTGTAGACCTTGAAGGAGGAGCCCGGCTGGCGCAACGCCTTGGTCGCGCGGTTAAACTGGCTTTCGCCATAATCCCGGCCACCAACCATGGCGCGCACACCGCCACCGTTTTCGACCATGACCATGGCACCCTGCTTGACCTTGTAGCTTTCGCCATATTGCCGGAGGCTGGATTCCAGAGACTCTTCGGCTGCCTGCTGCAGGCCCATGTCGATGGTGGTGCGCACGATCAGCGAATGCTGGGCGAACGGAGCGGCGATGCGCTGGACTTCGTCAAAGGCCCAATCGAGGAAGAAATCGGGCGCGCGAACCTGGGCGCGATCGACCACCGTTGCCGGATTGAGGCGGGCGGCGATCACCTGGCCCTCGGTCATCAGGCCGCCCTGGACGAGATTGGTCAGAACTTCGTTGGCGCGGGCGCGGGCGGCGGGCAGGTTGACGTGCGGGGCATAGCGGGCCGGGGCCTTGAACAGGCCCGCGAGCATGGCGCTTTCGGCCAGATTGATATCGGTGATGTTCTTGCCGAAATAGAACTGGGAGGCTGCGGCTGCGCCAAACGTGCCGCCGCCCATATAGGCGCGGTCGAGATAGAGCCGCAGGATTTCCTTTTTCGACAGGTTGCATTCCAGCCAGACGGCGAGGAAGGCTTCCTTGATCTTGCGCTCGATGGTGCGTTCGTTCGACAGGAACAGGTTCTTCGCAAGCTGCTGGGTGAGTGTCGAGCCGCCCTGGACGACACCGCCGGCCTGGGCGTTGATGGTCATGGCGCGGGCGAGGCCTAAGAAATCAATGCCGTAGTGATCGAAGAAGCGCCGGTCTTCGGTGGCGAGCACGGCCTTGATCAGCGTATCCGGCAATTCGTCGATGGGCACCGAATCCTCGTGGATGATGCCGCGGTGGCCGATCTCGTTGCCGTAGCGATCAAGGAAAGTGACCGCGAAATCGCTTTGCGCCCGCCAGTTGCCCGTGGTCTCGTCGAAGGCGGGAAGAGCGAGCGCCAGGAGCAGCACGGAGCCGACCGTGCCCCAGGTCATGCCTTCGCCGAGGATTTCGAACAGCACCTTCTTCCATCCGCGCGTGCGAAAACGGCGGAAGAAGATGGTGATGTCTTCCCACCAGACGGCGAGGCGGAAGCCGGCATTCCACACCGTCGAATCGATCCAGGAATCGATGCGCAGCAGGATATGGCGCTTCTTGCGAGGGGCTTCCTCCGGGATTTCTTCCTGCACGGTCTGAACGTCCTGATCGCTTCAAGTCACGGGCATTCACGCCCTGATATTTGCACGGCGCGGGTTTCCAATCTACGCCGGTATCGGTAAACAGCCTTAAAAAACCGGCAATCTTTTGTAGACTGTCGGCTGAATTCCTCAAAAAGAAGATTGATGATGATGGGGGCCGAGCCCTTCTGGAAAACGAAATCGCTTGCCGAGATGTCAGCCACGGAGTGGGAAAGCCTCTGTGACGGCTGCGGGCTCTGTTGTCTCAACAAGCTGGAAGACTGGGACACCGGCGAAATCGCCTGGACCAATATCGGCTGCACGCTGCTCGACGGCGAGAGCTGTCGCTGTCGAGACTACCCGAACCGGCAAGCGACCGTGCCGGACTGTCTGCAGTTGACGCCGGAGATGGTGGCCGAGCTTTCCTGGCTGCCGCCGACCTGCGGCTACCGGCTCGTTCGCGACGGACACGATCTTTACTGGTGGCATCCGCTGGTTTCCGGTGATCCGGATACGGTGCATGTAGCCGGGATTTCGGCGCGCGGGCGGACTGTCAGCGAGGATGATGTCGATATTGATGACTATGAGGAATATCTGGTGGAGTGGCCGTTGACGGTGGGTGAGGAGAGCCGGGCGAGGGGGCCGGCGGAGAAGGCTTGAGGGCAGGGCATCTTCACGCTTCCACTTGCTGCAGGTCCCGTGGCGCGACGTTGCGCCAGGCGGTTTCCATCACACTGCCGATGATGTCTTCCTCGGCATCGGTGAAATAGACGGAGGTCCAGCCTTTTATGCCCCAGCCGCCCGGGGCGGCGTTGCAGAGGCCGGGTTCGGTTTCCAGGAGGAAACGCTGCTGGTCAGGCGTGAACTTGAAGACGGCGCGGCCGGGTTCGGGCAGGCTCATGAAGATGCGCTTGCCGACGCGGAAATCGCGTTTGCCGAAATGGGCGCTTTCAATCGCCCCGGGCAGGCTCAAGGCCCGCCTTTCCAGATCTTCCGTTCTCATATTAGCAGGGTAACATGGATCGCCATCTGTGCAACGAAAAGAAAATTTCCCTAATTAGGAAAATAATCCTTGACGCCGTAACGGTGCTTTGATAGGGTTATGGCACAGTCGGAAAAGTGCGGGTGAGGCCGGAAGCGTCGAAGGATGCGCCGGCCTTTTGTGTTTCTGCGGCGGGGCCTGGGTTCCCGAAGATTTTCAAGGACATCGGTGATGACTACTGATCTGGAATTCGATCCGGACGTCTTCGGCTATTGGCCGGCGGCGCCGGTCTATGATGGCGTGTGCGAAGACCGCTGGGAGTGGCTGGCTGACGTGGCCGGGCAGGTTGTGCTCGATACCAAGGCGCAGAGCGCGGGTTCCTCGCTCGATGAGCTGCAGGACATGCTGAACGGCATGACCAAGGAGCTGAAGCAGCAGCTGCAGCAGTTTCAGACGCTGCGGCAGGCGGCGAATGCGGCGCTTTCGGAAAATGGCGGCGAGATCGACCGCAAGGTGGTGCAGGCGGATGCCAAGGCGAGCCTCGAGGCGATGTCGCTTCTGATCCGGACGCTCGAAAAGATCGACAGCCTGCAAAGGACCATCGCCCATGACCGACGAGTTGAAGCCGAGGGGGCCGACGAAAGCCTCGATGCGCTCGTTGCTGAATTCGACACCCGTGTCGAGCAGCGGGCGGGAGAGCTTGCCCGGCTGCGGTGGAAAGGGGCTGGCAGCGGTGCTGCTGACGGAAGAGGTGACGTCGGACCGGATGGAAAGCCGCCCGATGCTGCTGAAGGCCAAGGCGGTGATGCAGAAGGCCAGGGAGATGGCCGCGCAGCACAGGAGTGGGATGGAGACGATCAACGCGCAGTTGGGTGAGTCGGTTAAGGCGGGGCGGGTTCTGGGCGAGCGGCTGGTTCTCTCTTCTCCCCAGCGGGGAGAAGATGCCCGAAGGGCAGATGAGGGGGACTTTGCCGCATATTCCGAGCCAGCCGCCGCCTCATCCGGCCCTTCGGACCACCTTCTCCCCACTGGGGAGAAGAGGGAGCAAGACGCGGATGCCGTTGTCTGCGAGACGAGCGTTTCTGTGGTGGGAGACGATAAAGGCTGCCTGACCGGTGTTGGAGACAGTGGCGCGGTAGATAATGCAGACGGCAGAAGCCATTCGACGCAAATGACGAGCGCCTCAAGGAGGGCAAGCTCTACCGGCGTGTTCTCTCCGACTGGCGCCTGAGCGGGCGGCTGGAGCAGAGGGCGCCGGATGGCGACTGGCGGGTGTGGCTGCTGATGGGCGGGCGCGGGTCGGGCAAGACGCGGGCCGGCGCCGAATGGGTGCACGGACTGGCGACAATGCCGGGCTTGCGGCCGGGCTTGCGGATTGCGCTGGTGGCGGAAACGCTGGGCGATGCGCGCGAGGTGATGATTGACGGAATTTCCGGGATTTGCCGGATTGCGCGGCGCAACCGGCCGGATTTTGAGGCCTCGCGGAAACGTCTGGTCTGGCCGAACGGAACGGTGGCGCAGATATTTTCCTCCGAGGACCCGGAAAGCCTGCGCGGGCCGCAATTCGACTATGCCTGGGCGGACGAGGTGGGAAAATGGCGTCATCCGCAGGAGACGTTCGACATGCTGCAGTTCGGTCTGCGGTTGGGTGCCGATCCGCGGCTCCTGATTACGACGACGCCGCGACCCTTGCCGCTTTTGAAGGCGCTGATGGCCGAGCCGACGACGGCGACTCGGCGTATTCGTACACTCGACAATGCTGACAATCTCGCGCCGGGGTTTCTTGAGGCGATGGCCGGGCGCTATGGCGGCACGCGGCTTGGCCGGCAGGAGCTGGACGGCGAAATGATCGCCGACCGGGACGATGCACTCTGGTCGCGCGCGGCGATAGAAGCATTGACGATACGCGGGGCGCTTGGCGAGGCCGGGCCGTTGCAACGGATCGTCGTGGCAGTCGATCCACCTGCGGGGATCGGAGCCATGTCCTGCTGCGGCATTGTCGTGGCGGGGCTTGACCGGACGGGGCGGGCGGTGGTGCTTGCCGATTGTTCCATCGAAGGGGCGAGCCCGGCTGGCTGGGGTGCCGCCGTGGTGCGCGCCTATCGCCGGTTCGATGCGGACCGGGTGGTGGTCGAGGTGAACCAGGGAGGCGAGATGGTTTCGGCGGTGCTGAAGGGGATCGACGCGGGATTGCCGGTCAGCGCTGTCCGGGCGACGCGGGGCAAGTGGCTGCGGGCGGAACCGATCGCAGCGCTCTATGAGCAGGGGCGGGTGGTGCACGCAGGTGCTTTTGCGGCTTTGGTCGATCAGATGTGCGATTTCGGGCCGGACGGGCTGTCGAACGGACGCTCGCCCGACAGGCTGGACGCGCTGGTCTGGGCGCTGACGGCGCTGATGCTGGAAGGAAACGGCGAGCCGCGGGTGCGGCGGATTTGATACGAAGGATCGAGCGCGGCCGTAGGGTTCTTCCCCTTCTCCCCAGCAGGGGAGAAGTGCCGAGTGTAGGAAGACGATGAAGGGAATACTCCGCGAACTGAGAGACGCCGGCCCCCTCATCCGGCCCTGCGGGCCACCTTCTCCCCGATGGGGAGAAGAGGGAGCCAGCGGCTCGTCTGCGGGCAAGCTCTTATTATTCGGCGGGTTGTTTGCGAGCGGGCTTTTCTTCGACGGCGCCTTCACGGATCTGTCGCCATTCGTTTTCGAAGCGGTCGAACAGTTCTCGGGATATGGTCCAGGAGACAGGTTTGGACATGGCGATACTCCCTGGTTTTTTGATGAATCCTTACGTGGCCACAAATGGACCGGGCAAAAAACGTATCGGGACGGAAATGGTTCCCGTCCGATGCGTCTTCCGTTGGGTCAACGCTTGTCGGGGGTGGAGAAGGCGGATTTCGGCGCTTCAGCCGAGCCGGCGCGCATCTGTCGCCATTCGCTTTCGAAGCGGTCAACGAGGTGTTGGGGCATGGTGGCGGCGGTGTTTTCCGACTGGGTTTTGCCAGTGTTCTGCATGCAGCATCTCCTCCAAGAGAAACAATGTCATATTGCTGCAACGTTCCTCTCACATCTCGAATCCGAAGTAAATCAGGGCATTAAACAGTTTAAACGATTGAAATTGATTAAATCGATTAGAACACTTCGCATGGTTAAGGTGGGAGCGGGAGTATCCACAGAAGGGTTGTTGGGTTTAGGAGCAATATCCCGGTCTCTATCACTTCGCTGTATCTCCACCTCAAAAAGGCATCATACAAGCGAGCGATATACCCCTCCTTTGACAGGGCTGTCCGGCGAGAGGTGTTCCTGGTCGCGAAAACATGCGGGTGGGCTACACGGTTTGTACTGAGGCCCGGTCTGCCTCTTCTCCCTAGTGGGGGGAAGGTGGCACGCAGCGCCGCATGAGGGAGCGGCTTGCTCCGAATTTGCGGCAAACCTCATCGTAGGCTCGCATGCGCTCGGCACTTTTCCACGCTGGAGAGAAGTGGACGTTTGAATTGAAGGAAGGATCGGCGATGAAAAATCCGTTGCGGGCGATATTCCGGCGGACTGAGGTGGTGCGCGAGATGAAGGCTGCCGGGTTCGTGGCGGTGGCGCATGAGGCGGCGGCGCATTGGACGGGGCGGTCCTACCGGGCCTTGTCGGAGCAGGGATATCAGCGCAATCCGGTTGCCTATCGGGCGGTGAGGATGATCGCCGAGGCGTCAGCGGCAGTGCCGTTGCTGCTTTACGATGGCGATGAGGAGATTGCGGATCATCCGGCGCTTTCGTTGCTGGCGCGGCCGAACGGGCAGATGGCGGGGGCGGATTTTCTGGAGGCGCTTTACGGGCACCTGCTGCTGTCCGGCAATGCCTATGTCGAGGCGGCGAGGATCGGGGCAGAACCGCGGGAGCTGCATCTGCTGCGGCCGGATCGAGTGCGGATTCTGGAAGATCGCGACGGGTGGCCGGAAGCCTATGAGTATCGGATCGGCAGTCGTGCCCGGCGGTTTCCGGCGGGGCCGGGCGGGCTTCTGCACCTGAAGCTGTTTCATCCGCTGGATGATCATCTGGGCTTTCCGCCGCTGGCGGCGGCGCAGATGGCGCTCGATCTTTCCAATGCGGCGGCGACCTGGAACAAGGCGCTGCTCGACAATTCGGCCCGGCCTTCCGGCGCGCTGGTCTACCAGCCGAAGGAAGGGGGCAATCTTTCGGCCGACCAGTATGACCGGCTGAAGAGCGAGCTGGAGGAGGGATACTCCGGCACGACGCGGGCGGGACGGCCGCTGCTGCTCGAAGGCGGGCTCGACTGGAAGGCGATGGGGCTTTCGCCGAAGGACATGGATTTCGTCGAGGCGAAGAATGGGGGGGCGCGTGATATCGCGCTCGCCTTCGGCGTGCCGCCGATGCTGATCGGCATTCCCGGCGACAACACCTATGCCAATTATCAGGAGGCCAATCGGGCCTTTTATCGGCTGACGGTCTTGCCGCTGATTTTGCGGACGGCGGCGGCGCTTTCGGGGTGGCTGTCCGATCTCTATGGCGAGGGGGTGGCGTTGCGGCCGGACCTGGACCAGGTGGCGGGGCTGACGGGCGAACGCAACGAGGTCTGGGCGCGGCTGAAGGATGCCGAGTTTCTGAGCGACGAGGAGAAGCGGCGGGCTGTGGGATATTGAGGGAATGCCGAGATTGCGGAGGGTTTACCCCCTCTGTCGGCTCCGCCGACATCTCCCACTCAAGGGGGGAGATTGTTCTTTTTCCTTGAAGGGGAGATGTCCGGAGGGACAGAGGGGGAATGCCGCAAATGCGGAGTTTGCCGCACCAGATAGTCGCTGATCGTGTTGCGCGCTCAGCACTTCTCCCCGATCGTGGAGAGGGAAGTTGCAGCGGCTCTTCTACTCCATAAAATCAGATGGTTAGCCCGGTATTGTGACTCAAGTCACCACCCAGCGGAATCAATCTGTGAAGGGCTTGAATCAAGTTGCGAGCGGATCGGCGCAAGGGATTCCAAAGATTCAGGAAAACGGATGGCTCACGCTGCGGCATGACCTTGCGAAAGGGGCAGCGGGCGAGTGGCCCTGGCGCTTGGCGTCGTGGGACCGGCTATGCGTTCATTCTAGGCGAGGAGGCTTAACAAATGGCTGACATCGGCAATGATCCCGGCCTGTGGGCCGCCAATGCGCTGGGCGCCGCGGCAGGTGCTGCGGTGTCGCTGGTCTATATGCTGCCACGCAGCAAGCAGGAGGCGGTGTCGCGGTTTTTTACCGGCATGGCGTGCGGACTGATCTTCGGAGCGCCGACGGGCGTGTGGATCGTCGGGTGGCTCGGCATCGACGGGCGACTTTCCGGGAGCGAGATTCTTTTGAGCGGCTCGGCGGCGGCAAGCCTTTGTGCCTGGTGGGTGCTGGGCGCGACCTCGCGGATTGCGGCGCGGTTCGGCAAGGGCGAGCGTCGCTGGTGAACTCACTGCCATATGGCACCACATCTCCCCGCAAGGGGTGAAGTTACCTCGGCGCCGGGCGACAGCGCGGCGCATTTCCAAATATGGAGAGAGCAATGACAACCGACGGCCTTCCGGTCTGGCGGACGAAGAAGTTTGCCAGTTTGAACAATGCCGGCGTCACCGGCGAAGGGCGGTTTTCCGGCTATGCCAGCATCTTCAGCGAGGTCGATCTCGGCAAGGATGCGATCGAACCGGGAGCTTTCGCGCAGTCGCTGATACGGCGTGGGGCAGGGGGCGTACGCATGTTGTTTCAGCATGACCCGGCCGAACCGCTCGGGACCTGGAAGACCATCCGCGAGGATGCGCGCGGGCTCTATGTCGAGGGGCTTCTGGCAGCCGGCGTGGAGCGGGCGCGCGAAGTGCACCAGCTGATGAAGAACGGAGCGCTCGACGGTCTTTCGATCGGCTTCCAGACAGTGAAGGCGCGCACCGACAAGGGGGGCGTCAGGCGCATTCTGGAGGCGGATCTCTGGGAGATCTCGATCGTGACCTTTCCGATGCTGCCGTCTGCCCGCGTCTCGAACGTGAAGAATGCGCGGTGGTTCCGCGACACGGAAACGGAGCTCGTGCGCAGCGTGCGCCGGGCTGCCCGAATGATGAAAACCCAAGGAAGGATATGCCGATGACAGAGATAGCGACGAGCCCCCTGACCGTGGCGCCGGAAACCAAGCATGTGCCCGACACGATGGCGGCGGCCTTCGAGGACTTCATGGGCGCCTTCGAGGCGTTCAAGGATACCAATGACCGCAGGCTTTCGGAAATCGAGGGCAAGCTGACCGCCGATGTCGTGACCCGCGAGAAGATGGACCGCATCTCGCGCACCATGGACGAGCAGAAGCGGGCGATGGACCAGATGGTGCTGAAGAGGGCACGTCCGGCGCTTGGCCGCGACGATGCGCTGTCGCCGAAGGCGGAGGAGCACAAGGCGGCGTTCGAGAGCTATATGCGCCGTGGTGACGAACATGCGCTCAGGGCACTGGAGGCGAAGGCGTTTTCGATCGGCTCTGCCAGCGACGGCGGTTATCTCGTGCCGAACGAGACGGACAGCGAAATCGGTCGCAGGCTTTCGGTGCTATCGCCGATCCGGTCTCTGGCGACCGTGCGGCAGGTTTCGGGTGCTGTGCTGAAGAAGCCCTTTGCGCTTGCCGGCATGGCGACGGGTTGGGTGGCGGAGACGGCGGCGCGGCCGCAGACCACGACGCCGCAGCTGGCCGAACTCTCGTTTCCGACCATGGAGCTCTATGCCATGCCGGCGGCGACGGCGGCGCTGCTCGACGATGCGGCGGTCGATATCGAAAGCTGGATTGCGTCCGAGGTCGACATCGCCTTTGGGGAGCAGGAGGGGACTGCCTTCGTTTCCGGCGATGGCACCAACAAGCCGAAGGGGTTCCTGTCCTACACCAATGTTGCCGAGAGCAGCTGGAGCTGGGGTAATATCGGCTATGTCGCGACGGGGGCGGCAGCTGGCTTCAAGGCATCCGGGCCATCCGACACGCTGGTCGATACGATCTATACGCTGAAGGCGGGGCACCGGCAGAACGCGACCTTCGTGATGAACCGCAAGACACAGGCCGAGATCCGCAAGTTCAAGGATGCTGACGGCAATTATCTCTGGCGGCCGCCGGCAACGGCGGGGCAGCAGGCTTCACTGATGGGCTTCCCGATCGCCGAGGCCGAGGACATGCCGGATATCGCTGCAAACAGCTTCTCGATCGCCTTCGGCAATTTCGCGGCCGGCTATCTCGTGGTGGACCGGACAGGCGTGCGGGTGCTGCGCGATCCCTATTTGGCCAAGCCCTATGTGCTGTTCTACACGACCAAGCGCGTCGGCGGCGGGGTGCAGAATTTCGAGGCGATCAAGCTGGTGAAGTTTGCGACCTCTTGATCTTTTCCCGAAAGGCCCTTCTTTAGGAGGATCGAATGTAATCGGCTGCTGACCCTCCCTGTCGGCGGCCGCTTGGCGGACGCGGCCTCCCTCCCGCCGCGTCCGCCCTTCCTGTTCGATAGCGCGGAGAATTCCCCATGACCATTGCCGAACTGACGCCGCCTGTGGGCGAGACGCTGACCCTTGCCGAGGTGAAGGCGCATCTGCGCCTCGACGGCAACACCGAAGACACCCTGCTTTCGGAGCTGATTTCCAGCGCCCGCCAACATCTGGAGCGCGAAACGGGGCTGGTGCTGATGGCGACCACCTTTCGCCTCTATCTCGACGACTGGCCGGACGGGCCGGTGATTCAGATTGCGAGACACCCGCTTCAAACGATTGATGCCATTACGCTTTACGACGAGGCGGGCGATCCGTTCGAGGCCGATACCACCGGCATGGTGCTGGATGGGCGAGCGCATCCGGCCCGGCTGGTTCTGCCGCGGCGGGTGCGGCCAGGCCAGGCGCTGAACGGCATCGAGATCGATTTTACCGCCGGTTTCGGGGCAAGCGGCGCGGATGTGCCGGACACGCTGAAGCGGGCGATGCTGCTGCATATTGCCTTGCTCTACGAGTTTCGCGGGGCGGTTTCGCCGAAGGACCAGCCGGCGGCGGTGCCGGCCGGGTATGAGAGGCTGATCGCGCCCTTTCGTCGGCGAGGGCTTTGACGATGGTGCGCGGGTACTTTGACCCCGGAGTTTTGAGTGCGCGGCTTGATCTTGAACGGCTGGTCGCAACGCCGGATGGGCAGGGTGGCGAGGTGAAAAGCTTCGAACAGATCGGCGCAGTGTGGGCGCGGGTTGAGCCATTGGCGGCGGTAACGACGGATAGCGGCGGGGTGCAGCAGGTGACGGTGACGCATGAGATCCTCGTGCGGCATCGCGGCGATCTTGTTTCCGGCATGCGGTTTGCCAAGGGCTTGCGGCGCTTCCTGGTGCAGACAGTGCATGATCCGGATGAAGACGGGCGATACCTGATCTGCCGGTGCACGGAGGAAGGACAATGAGTGCGAGCGCGGCGCTGCAGAAGGCCATTTACCTGAGGCTGCAGGGGGATGCGGCGCTTGTTGCGCTCGTGGGCGCGGACGGGGTGCGTGATCGTGTCGTAACGGGTGCGCAGCGGCCTTTCGTTCAAATAGCCTCCCTGGAGAGCAGGGATGCTTCGACGGCGAGTGAAACGGGCGAGGAGCATCTGGTCACACTGGAGGTGCGCACCGGTGAAGGCGGCAATCGGGAGGCGCAGGTGATCGCGAGCCGGGTTCGGTCGCTGCTGGATGATACTGCACTGGAGCTCGACGGGTTTGTGCTCGTTGGAATTGCCCATCGGCGCACGCGGATAGGTCGCGACGCCAATGCCAAGGGACATTTGGCAGAAATGGTGTTTCGGGCGGTGACGGAGCCGGAGTGACGGCGTTCTCATGAAAGGACAAGGCGGATGGTGGCTCAGAAGGGCAAGGATCTTCTGTTGAAGATCGACAATGGCGGGACTTACGCGACGGTGGCGGGGCTGCGGTCGAAGCGGATTGCATTCAATGCCGAGACGGTCGATGGCACGGATGCGGAATCGGCGGGTCGTTGGCGCGAGTTGCTGGGTGGAACGGGTATCCAGCGGGCTTCGGTTTCGGGGGCGGGGATATTCAAGGACCAGGCTTCCGATGCGCTGGTGCGAACCGCGTTCTTCGGGGCTGTCGTGCAGAACTGGCAGATCGTCATTCCCGATTTGGCACCGTGACCGGGGCGTTTCAGGTAACGGCGCTGGAATATTCCGGTCAATACAATGGTGAGGTTCTGTTCGAGATCGCGCTGGAATCTGCTGGCGCGCTAACCTTTACGGCACTTTGATGGGGACCGGGACTTTAGGCCGGGCGAACCGGCGGCGGGGCGAGATCGAAGCCGTCATCAATGGCGAGCGGCGGATACTTTGCCTGACGCTCGGCAGTCTGGCGGAGCTGGAAACGGCTTTTGCAGCCGATAATCTGATGGACTTGGCCGGCCGGTTTGCCGAGGGGCGGCTGAAGGCGGCGGATATGATCCGTATCCTTGGTGCGGGCCTGCGCGGTGGCGGCAATCTGATCGATGACGAAGATGTGGCCGATATGAGCGTTGATGGTGGGCTGGCGGCCATGGCGGGGCTGACCGGCGCGTTGCTCTCGGCGACCTTTGCGGGCGAGGAACAACCGGCAAACCCTTGAGAGCCGCAGGTGGGGTTGCGCCTGTTTCCGCATCGGCCTTCCCCTGGGAAGCGGTGATGGAAGCGGGGTTTTCCCGTCTGCGGCTTTCTTCCGAACATTTCTGGCGGATGACGCCGCGGGAGCTTGTGGCGGCGCTTGGCGGGCCGAGACGCGGCGCGTCGATCGATCGAGCAGCGTTTGAGGCGTTGCGGCAGGCGTTTCCTGACAGAGAGGACACCCGTGATGGCAAATGACCAATTCGATTTTTCCGGAGCGCGGGAAGAGGCCGATGGGCTTTCGGATGTTCTGGCGGAACTGGAGCAGCGGTCGCGGTCCTTTGGCTCGGCGCTGACGGGGGCGCTGACCTCGGCGGTCAGGGGCGGCAAGGGGCTGGAGGACATCCTGCGCAGTGCGGGGCTGCGGCTGACGGAGATCGCGCTTTCGGCGGGCATCAAGCCGCTGGAGGGGGCGATCGGCAGTCTGATCTCCGGCGTTTCCGGCGGGGTGAAGGCTTTTGCTGATGGCGGCGTGGTTTCGGCGCCGACCTATTTTCCGATGGCAGGCGGTACCGGCCTGATGGGCGAGGCGGGGTCGGAGGCGATCCTGCCGCTGAGGCGCGGAGCGGACGGGGCGCTGGGTGTTGCGGCTCAGGGTGGTGGGGCGATGAATGTCGTCTTCAATGTCAGTGCAACGGATGTCGAAAGCTTCCGCCGGTCGGAGGGACAGATCGCCGCTTTGCTGACGCGCACGGTGCGGCGCGGCCAACGTGGATTGTGAGCTTCTGGCGGTAAGGGATTCCACGGATTCGCGTTTTTGATGCGCGCCAATCTTGCGCTTTTACATGAGCTTGAAGGCGCCTGTTCCTTTTCGACAACTTTGAAACGACAGGGATAACCACATGGTCACGGGATTTCATGAAGTGGCGTTTCCGCTGCAACTGGCGCTCGGCACAAGCGGCGGGCCGGTGCGGCGCACGGATATCGTCAGTTTGTCCAACGGGCGCGAGAACCGCAACAGCCGATGGCGCGATGCGCGGCGGCATTACGATGCCGGATCGGGGGTGAAATCCGTGGCCGATCTCTACCGGGTGCTTGAATTCTTCGAGGCGCGGGCGGGACAGCTGAACGGGTTCCGGTTTCGCGATCCGGTCGATTTTCAGTCCTGCGGGCCGATCGCAACGGTGAGCGCTGCCGACCAGGCGATCGGTACGGGCAATGGGTGACGGCAACGTTCCAGCTTTGCAAGGTCTATGCCGATGCCGGAGGAACGACAACGCGGATGATTGAGAAGCCGGTGGCGGGGAGCGTGGTTCTGACGGTTGGCGGGGCGGCGGCGCCTCCTGCCGATTTCACACTGGATGCGGTGACGGGAAAGGTGACGTTTCTGCCGGGGAAGATACCGGCTGGCGGCGCGGTCGTGCGCGCCGGGTTTCGCTTCGAGGTGCCGGTACGCTTCGATACCGACCGGATCGAGATCGACCTGGCGCAGTTCCAGGCCGGGCGCATTCCGTCCATTCCTCTGGTGGAGATCAAGCCATGAGAACAGTTCCTGCCGGCCTTGCGGCGCATCTGGAAGGCGATGCGACGACGGTTTGTCATTGTTGGCGCGTGACGCGGCGTGACGGGGTTGTCGCGGGCTTTACCGAGCACGATCGTGATCTCGTAGTTTCGGGAACGCTTTACCTCGCGGCGAGCGGATTTGCGGCGGCCGATAGCGAGGCGGCCAGCGGACTTTCGGTCGATGCGGGCGAGGTGACGGGTGGTTTTTCGGGCGATGCGATCGGCGAGGCGGATGTTCTGGCGGGGCGCTATGACGGGGCGAAGGTCGAGACCTTTCTCGTCAACTGGCAGGCGCCGGAACAACACATCCTGTTGCGCGTCGAGGAGATCGGCGAGGTGGTGAGGGCCGGCGGTGCCTTCCGTGCGGAACTGCGGCGGATGACGCATCGGCTGGGGCAGGTGCAGGGGCGGGTCTATAGCCGTCGGTGCGATGCGACGCTCGGGGATGGCCGGTGCGGGGTCGATCTCGACAGCCCGGCTTATCGTGTGGAAGGGGCGGTGTCGGCTGTGCTCGGCGAGACGCGGTTGGTGGTTTCGGGGCTTGAGGGATTTGTGCCGGGGCAGTGCCGGTATGGGACGCTGACATTCCTGAGTGGGGGCAACGTTGGGATGGTCTCGGATATCGACGATCATCGGCGAGATGGCGGGGCGGTGACGGTTTCGCTGTGGCTGCCGCCGGCTTTGCCGATCGTGGTCGGGGATACGTTCGTGGCGACGGTGGGGTGCGACAAGAGCTTTGCCACCTGTCGGGCACGGTTTTCGAACGGGCTCAATTTTCGCGGCTTTCCGCATATGCCCGGCGGCGACTTTGCCTTCGGCTATGCGGATGGGGATACGGTTCATGACGGGCGGCCGCTTTATGAATGAGGGGGGCGGGGCCGCAAGCCCGGAACCAGTCGGCCCCGTCATCCGGCCCTTCGGGCCACCTTTTCCCCGCGGGGGAGAAGAGAGAGCAAGCGGCCCGGACTGTGATGTTGGGCGTGAGGTGATCGAGGCGGCGCAGCGCTGGATCGGGACGCCGTATCGGCATCAGGCGAGCGCCCGGGGGATCGGCTGCGATTGTCTGGGGCTGGTGCGCGGGGTGTGGCGGGATCTTTATGGCGACGAGCCGGAGATGCCGCCGCCCTATCAGCCCGACTGGGCGGAGCGGGGCGGCGAGGAGCGGCTGATGGCGGCGGCGTTGCGGCATTTCGGGGCGGCGGTGCCGGTGAGCGAAATGCGGGTGGGGGATCTGCTGCTGTTTCGGTGGCGGGCGGAGATGCCGGCGAAACATGCGGGCATCCTCGCCGATGGTGGGCGGTTTATCCACGCTTATGAGCAGGCCGCCGTGATCGAATCCGCGCTCGTGCCTTCGTGGCGGTGGCGGATTGCGGCGGTGTTTCGGTTTCCGGAGAAGGGATAGAATCCATGGCGACGATCCTTCTGCAGGCGGCGGGCGCGGCTCTTGGCAGTGTTTTCGGAACAGTCGGGGCCGTGCTGGGGCGGGCGGCCGGGGCCTTAGCAGGGTCGGCAATCGACCGGGCGCTGATTGGTGGTGGCACGGTTTCGAGGGCGCGGCTTTCGGATGCGCGGATTCCGGGGGCGGAGGAAGGCACGGCGATTACCCGCGCCTATGGCACGGTGCGGATCGGTGGCACGCTGATCTGGGCGACTCGGTTCGAAGAGGAAGTCAGGAGCGAGCGGCAGGGCGGCAAGGCGAGCGGACCGCGGGTCGAGACGTTTCGCTACTTCGCCAATTTTGCGCTCGGCATCTGCGAAGGTGAGATTGCCGGTATCAGGCGGGTCTGGGCGGATGGGCGGGAGCTTGATCTCACCACCGTTGAAATGCGGGTCTATCGTGGGGCGGACATGCAGGCACCCGATCCGCTGATCGAGGCGAAGCAGGGGACGGGCAAGGCGCCGGCTTTTCGCGGGCTTGCCTATGCAGTGTTCGAGCGACTGCCGATCGATGGCTTCGGCAATCGTATTCCTGTGATCCAGTTCGAGGTCTTGAGGCCGGTCGGGCAGCTGGAGAAAGACATCCGGGCGGTGACGATCATTCCCGGTGCCAGTGAGCATGGGTATGACCCCCATGTCGTCACCGTGAAGACGGGAGCGGGGAAAAGCCGACGGATCAACCGCAATGTCTTTCACGCGGCGAGCGACTGGCAGGCTTCGCTTGATGAACTGCAGGCGCTGTGTCCGGCGCTGGAGCGGGTGGCGCTGGTGGTTTCATGGTTCGGAACGGATTTGCGGGCCGGAGACTGCAGGATCATGCCGGGAGTCGAGACGGCGGTGCGGCAGAATGAGAGCCGGGTCTGGTCGGTGAATGGCATCGATCGCGCGCATGCACTGTTGGTGAGCAGCGATGGCGGCGGGCCGGCCTATGGCGGCACGCCGAGTGATGCGAGCGTCTTCGCGGCGATTGCGGACCTGAAGGCGCGGGGGGCTGAAGGTCTATCTCTATCCCTTCGTGATGATGGATATTGCCGATGGCAATGTTTTGCCGAACCCGTATGGCGGGATCGGGCAGCCGGCCTATCCATGGCGGGGCGCATTACCAGCCATCCTGCGATTGGCGAGCCGGGAACGGCGGACAGGACCGCAGCGGCGCGCAGCCAAATTGATGATTTCTGCGGGACGGCTGAGGCGGCAGATTTTACGGTTTCGGGGACTATCATCTCAGGCGGTACGGACGAGGGATATCGGCGGTTGGTGCTGCATTATGGGTTGCTGGCCGAGGCAGCAGGCGGGGTTGATGGGTTTATCATCGGCTCTGAATTGCGGGGGCTGACGCAGCTGCGTGATGATGAGGGGCGGTTTCCGTTTGTTGAGCAACTGGTGGCGCTGGCTGCCGATGTCAAGGCAGTCGTCGGGGCGGGAACGAAGATTACCTATGCGGCCGACTGGAGCGAGTATTTCGGCTACCACCCGGCGGATGGGTCCGGCGAGGTGCACTATAATCTCGATCCGCTCTGGGCCTCGGCCGACATTGATGCGGTGGGGATCGACAACTACATGCCGGTTTCGGACTGGCGTGATGGGGACCTTTGGAACGGTAATCCGGATGGATGCATGGCGTCGATGCTGCGGCGATGCAGGGGATGATTACGGGTGGCGAGGGGTTCGACTGGTTTTATCAGGACGAGACCGATCGCAGGGCGCGGGTGCGCACGCCGATCACCGACGGGCTGGCGGGCAAGCCCTGGGTTTATCGTTACAAGGATCTGGAAAGCTGGTGGGGTAATGTTCATCACGACCGGATCGGCGGTATCGAGTTGACGGGCTCGACGGCTTGGGTGCCTGGATCGAAGCCGATCTGGTTTACGGAGGTGGGCTGTCCGGCGATCGACAAGGGCGGCAACCAGCCGAATGTGTTCGTCGATCCGAAATCGTCGGAGAATGCGGTTCCGTATTTTTCCAATGGCGGGCGCTCGGATGTCGTGCAACGGCGGTTTCTGGAGGCGCATCATGCGCATTGGGCGGAGGCTGATGGTCCGGTCGATCCGGATCATTTGTTCGTGTGGACCTGGGATGCGCGGCCAATGCCGGCTTTTCCGGAAAATACCGATCTCTGGGCGGATGGGGATAACTGGCAGAAGGGACACTGGCTGAACGGGCGGCTCGGGGCGGCGGGTGCGGGGGATGTGATCCGCGCCGTTCTGGCGGACCATGGTTTTGCGGATGCGGATACGTCAGGGGTGACCGGCGATGTCACGGGGTATGTGCAGGCGGAGCAGGCTTCGGCGCGGGATGTGCTGGAGCCGCTGATGCAGGCGCTGTCGATCGATGCGGTGGAGGATGGTGGGACGCCGCGGTTTCGATCGCGGCTGAAGCTGGCGGCAAAGACGAGTATGATCGATGTGCTGGCCGAGGATGGGGATGCAGCGCCCTATGAGGAGACGCGGAGGCATGGCAGCGATTTTGCCGGGGAGGCCTTGATCGATTTCTTCGATGCGACGGCGGACTATGGGCGGGCAACAGTGCGGTCACGACGAGCCGGGGTGGCGAGCGAGCGGGTACTCAGGCTTTCGCCACCGGCGGTGTTGCATGAGGGCATGGCGGCGGGGGCCGTGGAGGACGTGCTGAAGGACCATCAGGCGGCGCGGCGGCATGTACGGTTTAGTCTCTCGCCTGCGGCGTCGGCGCTTGAGCCGGGCGATGTCGTTGGCTTCGAGGATGGGCCGGAGGGACGGTTCATCATCGAGCGGATAGAAGACGGGAAAATGCGTCGCGTCGAGGCGCGGGCGTTTCAGCCATCTGGGAACGGTGGGGCAGTGGTGCCTCCGACGCTGGATTGCGTCCTTCGCGGTTGGCCTCGGATGCATTCTCACCGGTGGTGATGCTGATGGACCTTCCGCAATACGACGGGGCGGCGAGTTTCGCACGGGCGGCGGTTTTCGCGCGGCCCTGGCGGCCGGCGATGCTGTCGTCTTCTGCGACGACGGACGGGTATAGGTTGCGGCAGCGCTTCGACCGGCCGGCGAAGACCGGCATGCTGACTGCGGCGTTAGCGCCGGGTGTCGCCGGTCGTTTCGACTGGTCGCAGGCGCTGCTGGTGAACCTCGATTTCGGCGGTTTGTCTTCGGCGTCGCGGATTGCCGTGTTGAACGGGCAGAACCGGCTGGCTGTGCAGGCGGCGAATGGGGTCTGGGAAGTCATCGGTTTTCTGGAGGCCGAGGAGGTTGCGGCCGGGCAATGGCGGCTTTCGGGCTTGTTGCGCGGATTGCATGGCACGGGCGACGCCATGGCCGCGGGGAGCGGAACGGGTGCCGTTGCTGTCGTGCTGGACGAGGCGGTGAAGTCGATCGGGCTGGGGGCTGACGAAACCGGGCGATTGCTCAATTTTATCGTGGAAGCGGCGGGAGAAACTGCGGTCGGTCCCTTTGCTTTCTCCGGTGGCATCAGGGCGGCGACCCCGGTCGCGCCGGTTCACCTGACAGCCGAGAGATTGACGGGCGGCGATATCCGGCTGAGCTGGATCCGTTGCGCGCGGCGCGATGCCGATCACTGGCTGGATGGCGACATCGCGCTCGACGAGGCCGAGGAGCGCTATCGCATCGACATTCTCGACGGGGAGACTGTCAAGCGAGCCTCGGAAAGTCCCACGACCTCCTTCATTTATACCGCGGCCGATGAGACGACGGACTTTGGCGGACCGCTGAGCACGATCTCGATTCGTGTCCGCCAGCTTGGGGCCAAGGTGGGGCTTGGGGTGCCGGCACGAGCAGTGTTGGCCTTATGACACAGAAAGAAAAAAGGAGATTGCATGGTTGAGTTGAAAGGGTGGTATCAGTCGATGACGGTCTGGGGAGCGCTGGTTGCCGTTCTCGCCTCCTGCGCGCATCTGGCGGGGATTGAGATCGGCACGCAGGATCAGCGGCAATTCGTTGATGCATTGACCACGATTGCGGCGGCGGGCGGCGGGCTGGTTGCAATCTATGGCCGGATATCTGCAAGCAAAAGGCTGCGTTGATGTCATTTGAAGCGCTGTGATCGTGCCTTTGGACTTGCTGGCGGCATAGGTGAAGCCTTTGTAACCCGACATTCATTTGCCATTCAGACAGTATGGTCTATTAAAAAACGGAAGAAACGTCAGTCCTCGAAAGTGCGTTCATGTCCTCACCATTGATCATAGCAACGCTTGCCGCGGGTCTCTCCGGATTCTCGCCGCCTGCAGTTGATCTGCCATCGATGGTTGTCACGGTCGATGGGGATTGCAGCGCGGCCGCAGCGCAGGTGGTTGCCGATACCGGCGGTGAACTCCTGTCGGCCCAGCCCACCTCGGACGGCAAATGCGTCGTCACCGTGCTCATTCCCGGAAATGGTGGCCGTCCGAAAAAGGTGACGGTGCGCGTGCCCATGTAATACCTTATTCCGCCGGCAATGCTGGCTGGGGCTTGCATAATCCTGAGCGAGCGATGGAATAGGCAGCTCCTGATTCTGCTTTGCTGCACGGATATGGTTGCAGCGGGGGGATAGGGGCGAGGAACAGAGGAAAAATTCGTTCATGCGCATTCTCGTGGTCGAAGACGACGTCAATCTCAACCGACAGCTCGCGGAAGCGCTGAAGGAAGCCGGCTATGTCGTCGATCAGGCGTATGACGGTGAAGAGGGGCATTATCTCGGCGAAGGCGAGCCCTATGACGCCGTAATCCTCGATATCGGCCTACCGGAGATGGACGGCATTACCGTTCTGGAAAAATGGCGCGGTGCCGGCAAGGTCATGCCGGTGCTGATCCTGACGGCGCGCGATCGCTGGAGCGACAAGGTTTCGGGGATCGATGCCGGGGCCGATGACTATGTGGCCAAGCCCTTCCATGTCGAGGAGGTGCTGGCCCGTATCCGCGCACTGATCCGGCGTGCGGCAGGTCATGCGAGCTCCGAGATCGTCTGTGGACCCGTCAGGCTCGATACCAAGGCTTCGAAGGCGACGGTAGACGGGGTTCAGCTGAAGCTGACGTCCCACGAATTCCGCCTTCTCTCTTACCTCATGCACCATATGGGCCAGGCCGTGTCACGCACGGAGCTGGTCGAGCACATGTACGATCAGGATTTCGACCGTGATTCCAATACGATCGAGGTTTTCGTCGGACGCCTGCGCAAGAAGATCGGTAACGACCTGATCGAAACTGTGCGTGGGCTCGGTTATCGCATGCAGCCGCCGGGCGCCGGCGCGTTGGCAGACAAGAGCGCCAAGTCCTGATCGGAGCCGATATGCGAGGCGGTGGGGATATCAGGTTTCGGACGGTGCCTTCGGATGGTTTTACCCCCCTCTGTCACTTCGTGACATACCCCCCTCAAGGGGGAAGATGGGGAGCGAGAGGCGGCCTCGTGTCGATCTCCCCCCTTGAGGGGGAGATGCCCGACAGGGCAGAGGGGGGTATTGTGCGGCCCAACCAGCCCGCCCCCTCATTCAGCGCTGCCCGCCACATACTCCCCGCCGGGGAGAAGAGGGAGCAAACCGGGTGTGACCGGATATGCTGAAACCGCAATCGCTGACGGCGCGCGTTCTTCTCGTTTCGACCATCTGGGCCGTCGCTGCTCTGGTCGTAATCGGCGTGGTCATCTCCACCCTCTATCGGCAGGGATCCGAGCGCGGCTTTCAAGATCTTTTGCGCGCGCAGCTTTACAACGTTATCAACTCGGTGGTCGTCAACGACAAATCCGTCCTGGCGGGCAGTCCGCAGCTGGGCGACCTGCGGTTCTCGCAACCCCAGACAGGTTGGTACTGGATCGTCGAGCCAATCGGTGAGTTCGATACGCCGACGCTGATGTCGACATCGCTGGGCAACGGCAAATTGCCGATCCCTAGTGTGGACGAAGTGCCGTTCGACATTCGCTATGAACGCTTTTATACGACGACGGATTCGTTCGGCAATTCGGTGGAGGTGGCGGAAACGGAAGTCGTTCTCGATATCCAGGGACATACGGCCCGCTTTCGCGTTGCGGGCAATCGCGATGTTTTGGAAAGCGATATCAACGACTTCAACCGCAATCTTTATCTTGCCTTGTCCATCTTCGGTTTCGGTGGTCTCGGCATGAATGCGCTGGCAATCCTGTTCGGGTTACGACCTCTTGACCAGGCACGACGTTCGCTGGAAAAAATCCGGGCCGGCGAAAGTGAGCGGCTCGACGGCGATTTTCCGCGCGAAATTCAGCCGCTGGCAAGCGAGGTCAATGCTCTGATTGAGAGCAACCGGCGGATCATCGAGCGAGCGCGCATGCAGGTCGGCAATCTCGCCCATTCGCTGAAGACGCCGATCGCGGTGTTGATCAATGAGGCGCGGGTGCTGGAAGCGCCGCATGGCGATCTCGTCAGGAATCAAGCTGATGCCATGCAGATGCAGGTGCAATCCTATCTGAACCGTGCCCGTATTGCGGCCCAGAGGGAAAGCGTGCTGGCGCGTACCGAGGTTGAGCCTGCGCTGGAGCGGCTCGTCAGGGTCATGCGACGGCTTCATCCCGACAAGAACTTCGAATTTTCCGTATCTGCACCCGGGTTGATGCTGGCGATGGAACAGCAGGACGTTGAGGAAACGATTGGTAACCTGCTGGACAACGCCGCCCGCTATGCTGGCGCACAGGTCCATATCATCGCGCAGCCGGCTCCGGAAAACGTGCATGGCAGCGATCCCGGTCGGCGGCACTGGGTCACGATCGATGTTGAGGATGACGGGCCGGGGCTTGAGCCGGAACAGATCGCCATTGCCATCAAGCGGGGCAAGCGGCTTGATGAAAGCAAACCGGGAACCGGGCTCGGCCTGTCTATCGTCAAGGAAATTGCCGGTGAGTATCACGGCAAGCTCGGGCTCTCTCGTGCGGAAATCGGTGGCCTGAGAGCGCAGCTCATTTTACCGGGCGTAAGCTGAGCTTTATTCACCCGCACTGCAAAACAAACGTGACTTTTTTGACAGGGTTGTCTGCAAAATAAGCAAAAGCTTGTGCGAATACGGCACCCCCAAGGATCAAAGGTTGCCTGCCTGCTGAGCAAATGCAAAAAAGACGGGAGTCACGGAGTCGTGCTTTGGCCCAGAAGAGTGGAAGCGCGATGATGAACACGACGCAAACGCGAGAGCTGGATAGTCCCGCATCATGAACCAGAACGTCTGCTTGACCCTTTCCGCGACCGCAAGAGCAGGTGTTGTGCTTGCGGGCTGCGCATTGCTGCTCGGCAGCTGCGCATCGACTGGGGCAGTGGGCAGCACGCAGGTCGCTGCCGGGTCAGCATCCTATATCGCCGCCCTCGGCGGCGGCATCGTCGGGCACGAGAGCAACCTTTCCTTGAGCAAGGCCGATCGCCAGCGCGCGCTTGAGGCCGAGTATCGCGCGCTTGAGGCGGCGCCGGGCGGTCAACCTGTCGTGTGGCAGGGCTCGGGCGTCAGTGGTTCGGTCGTGGCGACAGCCCCCTATCAGGTTGGTTCCCAGAACTGCCGCCAGTACAGCCACACAGTCTCGGTCAAAGGGCAGGACAATGTTGCGCGTGGCGTGGCCTGCCGCAACGGCGATGGCAGCTGGACGCCTCTTACCTGACGATTACGTCCTCTTGCGGCGAAACGCCTCAAATTTCGACCAGAACTGGTTTTCCAGTTGGAAAGCCGGGGTGCGCATAGTAATTGATCGCACATGCTGTTCTGGATCCTCGTTCCCATCCTGACGGCGGCTGTCGCCGCCGTTCTGCTTCTGCCGCTGATGCGGGCGGATGCGCGCACCGAAATTCCGCAATCCCACGATGTCGAGGTCTATCGCGACCAGCTGGCCGAGCTGAAGCGTGACACGGCCAATGGTCTGATTTCCGGAGACGAAGCCGAGTTTGCACGCGCTGAAGTGGCGCGGCGGTTGCTCGTGGCAAGCGATGCCGTCAAGATGGCTGCACCTGTTGCCAGGCGCCGGGCAAACCGGATTGCACAGGCTGCAGTTATCGTCTTTCTGCCGCTAACGGGGCTCTGTCTTTACTTGGCGACGGGGCGTCCGGACATGCCGGATGCGCCGCTCGCCGCTCGCCTTGCCAACCCCGGCGACGATATCAACATTCTGGTTGCCAAGGCTGAGCAGCATCTTGTCAAGAACCCCGAAGACGGGGCGGGATGGGACCTGCTGGCGCCGATCTACTTTCGGGAAGGCCGGGTGGAAGACGCAGGCGCGGCATATCAGAATGCGATCCGGATTCTTGGGCCCACTCCAGCCCGGCTGGGCGGCTATGCCGAGAGCCTGATTGCACTTTCGGGTGGGTTGGTGACTGTCGATGCCCAAGCGGCATTGAAGCAGTCTCTGGCGATCGAGCCGGATGACCCGCGCTCCGAATATTATCTGGCGCTGGGTCTGAAGCAGCAGGGCAAGACCGAGGAAGCCCGCAACGCTTTTGAAGCGCTCGTGCGCTCGTCACCGGCCGAAGCGCCTTGGTTGCCACTCGTCAACAGCCATCTGGCAGAATTGCAAGGCGCTGCAGTGATGGGGGAGCGTGCGCAGAGCGCACCCGGCAATCCGACGCAAGCGGATGTTGCTGCTGCCCAGACGATGAGCGGTTCCGATCGCAACGCGATGATCGAGGGCATGGTCTCCAATCTTGCTGAAAAGCTGGAGCAGGACCCCAATAATTTCGAAGGCTGGATGCGGATCATTCGTTCCTACACCGTGCTCGACCGAAAGGCTGATGCGAGCGAGGCATTGCGCCGCGGACTTGCGGTGTTTCCTGCGGAAAGCCAGGAGGGGCGCGGCCTGCTGGCGCTTGCCCGCGAACTCGGCCTTTCCGCCGACAAGGATGTGAAATGACCCGGAAGCAGAAGAGACTGGCAGTTATTTGCGGCGGTGTCGGTTTCATCCTGGCAGCCGTGCTGCTCGTGATGTTCGCCTTCAGCCAGTCGGTGGCCTATTTCTATGTGCCGGGCGATCTTGAGAAGACCACGCTTGCACCTGGAACGCGCATTCGCCTGGGGGGGCTGGTGGAAGACGGCTCTGTCAAACGTGGCGAGGGTACGACGATCAGCTTTGTGGTTACCGACACGATCAGCACTGTACCCGTAAGTTATACCGGAATTCTGCCGGACCTTTTCCGCGAAGGCCAGGGGGTCGTGGCGGAAGGTGCTTTTGATGCCGGTGGCAAGCTCTTTGTTGCTGATACCGTTCTTGCCAAGCATGATGAGACCTACATGCCGAAGGACGTGGCCGACAGGTTGAAGGCCCAGGGCGTTTCGCTCGGCGGCAAGGAGACGATCCGATGATTATCGAGTTCGGTCATTATGCGCTGGTACTGGCGCTTGCGACCTCGATCCTGCAGTCGCTGCTGCCTGTTATCGGCGCCTGGCGGGGCGAGCGGTCACTGATGCAGAGTGGCACGACCGCTGCAATCACAAGCTTTGCACTGGTGGCGCTTTCCTTTGCGGTTTTGACCTATGCGCATGTGACGTCCGATTTCTCGGTGGCGAACGTGTGGGAGAACTCCCACTCGATGATCCCGCTGCTCTATAAATATTCGGGTGTCTGGGGGAACCACGAAGGCTCGATGCTGCTCTGGCTGCTGATCCTGACGTTGTTCTCCGCGCTTGTGGCGGTCTTTGGCCGCAATCTGCCGGATACGTTGCGGGCAAATGTGCTCGGCGTGCAGGCCTGGATTGCCACCGCCTTCAGTTTGTTCATCCTGTTGACCTCGAACCCATTTAACCGGCTGATGCCGGCGCCGGGCGAAGGCCGCGATCTCAATCCGGTCCTCCAGGATGTGGGTCTCGCGATCCATCCGCCACTGCTTTATCTCGGCTATGTCGGGTTTTCGGTTTGTTTTTCCTTTGCGGTGGCCGCGCTGATCGACGGCCGGATTGACGCGGCATGGGCGCGCTGGGTGAGGCCCTGGACGCTGGCCGCCTGGACATTTCTGACAGCCGGTATCGCCATGGGGTCCTACTGGGCTTACTACGAACTCGGTTGGGGTGGCTGGTGGTTCTGGGATCCGGTCGAAAACGCATCCTTCATGCCGTGGCTTGCGGGCACGGCATTGCTTCACTCGGCGCTGGTGATGGAAAAGCGGGAGGCCTTGAAGATATGGACGGTGCTTCTGGCGATCCTGACCTTCTCCCTGTCGCTGCTTGGAACGTTCCTTGTGCGATCCGGGGTGCTGACCTCGGTCCACGCGTTTGCCAATGATCCGACCCGCGGCATTTTCATCCTCGTCATTCTCGTGCTCTTTATCGGTGGTGCGCTCTCGCTGTTTGCTTTCAGGGCTGTGCGGCTCAAAGCGGGTGGCCTGTTTGCTCCGATTTCGAGAGAAGGGGCGTTGGTCTATAACAATCTCATCCTGACGACAGCGGCGGCAACGGTTCTCACCGGAACGCTCTATCCACTGGCGCTGGAGGCATTGACCGGCGCCAAGATTTCGGTCGGACCGCCGTTCTTCAACATGACTTTCGGGTTGCTGATGCTGCCGCTGCTGCTGGCGGTTCCATTTGGACCCTTGCTTGCCTGGAAGCGCGGCGATTTGCTTGGAGCGGCACAGCGGCTCTTTGCGGCAATCGGGCTTGGGCTGGCGGTTGCTCTCGGTGTGTTCTATGCGCGCTATGGCGGGCCGGTGATGGCGGCTGCCGGTATCGGCTTGGGCATTTATCTGATTGCGGGTTCTCTGACCGATCTGGTTTTGCGTGCCGGGATCGGGAGGTTGCCATTGGCAACTGCGTGGGCGCGGCTGAAGGGCCTGCCGCGTTCCTCCTTCGGAACAACGCTTGCCCACGCCGGCGTTGGCGTCACGCTGATAGGGATCGTGGCGGTCACTGCCTACGAGACGGAGACGATCGTCGAGATGAAGCCGGGCACGACGGTCGAGGCGGGCGGTTTTACGCTGCGTTTTGACGGAATGCGCGAAGGCAACGGGCCGAACTTCACGGAAGAGTCCGCGCATTTCGACATCCTGAGCGGCGGTGTCGTGGTGAGCGACTTCTGGTCCTCCAAGCGCATCTACACGGCACGTCGCATGCCGACGACGGAGGCGGGTATCCGCACCTTCGGCACCAGTCAACTCTATGTTTCGCTCGGCGATCCCGCGCCCGATGGTGCGATGGTGATACGCATCTGGTGGAAGCCGTTTATCCTCTGCATCTGGGGTGGGGCAGTGCTGATGATGATTGGTGGAGCTATTTCACTCAGCGATAGGCGCCTCCGCGTTGGGGTGCCGAAGAAGGCGAAGCCGCAACCGAAACTTGTCCTGGAGCCGGCCGAATGATGCGTCGGTCTATCCTTGCCCTGATCGTCCTTCTGTTGGCGGCGCCGGCATTTGCCGTCAATCCGGATGAGGTGATGAAGGACCCGGCGCTCGAGGCGCGCGCCCGCGCGCTTTCCGGCCAACTGCGCTGCATGGTTTGCCAGAACCAGTCGATTGACGATTCCAATGCCGAGCTCGCCAAAGATCTGAGAGTACTCGTGCGGGAGCGCATTGCCGGTGGCGATAGTGACGAGCAGGTGATCGCCTATGTCGTGTCCCGCTACGGCGAATTCGTCCTTCTGAAGCCACGCTTTGAAACCAAGACGCTTGTTCTTTGGGGAACGCCCGTGGCCTTGCTGGTTATCGGCGCCATCGCAATGGCTCTTGCCGCGCGTCGCAGGACCGGAAAGATAACCGGAACCGCGCTGACTTCCGATGAAAAGGCGCGTCTCGACGCGTTGCTCAAGGACGAAACCACCTGATATCGCGGATTATTTTTCGCCCGTTCGAACATTACCAAAAATTCATTCGGCGGACACGCATCGGTAAGGTGGCTGCGCCTATTTCTTATCTCAACGATCGCTTTCCCCTCGCGATCTGTTCCAGAAGAGAAAAGGCAAATTCGATGTTCAAGCCCTCGCGCCCCTCCCTGAAAACCGTGTTGAAGACATCGACCGTGGCCGGTCTTGCGGCGGTCATGCTGTCGACGGGTATCCCCGCTGCCATCACCCATTCCTTTGCCGCTCCGGTCAAGGTTGAAGCCCCGCAGGTTCCGAGCTTTGCCGACGTAGTCGACGCCGTTTCGCCGGCCGTCGTTTCGGTTCGTGTCCAGTCGCGCGCCAATCCTGTTTCCGACGACGCGTCCAACGGCTTCAGCTTCGACTTCGGCGGTCCCGGCTTTGATGAACTGCCGGACGATCATCCGCTGAAGCGTTTCTTCCGTGAATTCGGTGGCCCGAACGGTGGTGGCGATCGCCACGCTGAGCGTGACCGTCCGCATCTCGGCAAGCCCGGCCCCGGCCGCCTGCGTCCGACCTCGCAGGGCTCCGGCTTCTTCATCACCGAAGATGGCTACCTCGTTACCAACAATCACGTCGTTTCCGACGGTTCTGCGTTTACGGTCGTTCTCAACGACGGTACAGAGCTTGATGCCAAGCTAATCGGCAAGGACAGCCGCACCGATCTGGCCGTGCTGAAGGTCGATGACAAGCGCAAGTTCACCTACGTAAACTGGGCTGACGACAGCAAGGTTCGCGTTGGCGACTGGGTCGTTGCCGTCGGCAATCCTTTCGGTCTTGGCGGTACGGTGACGTCGGGCATCGTTTCGGCTCGCGGCCGTGATATCGGCTCCGGCCCATACGACGACTACCTGCAGGTTGATGCGGCCGTGAACCGTGGTAACTCGGGCGGCCCGACCTTCAACCTCTCTGGCGAAGTTGTCGGCATCAACACCGCGATCTTCTCGCCTTCCGGCGGCAATGTCGGTATCGCCTTCGCGATCCCGGCCTCGGTTGCCAAGGATGTCGTTGCCGACCTGATGAAGGATGGCTCGGTCTCGCGCGGCTGGCTCGGCGTGCAGATCCAGCCGGTCAACAAGGACATCGCCGACTCGCTCGGTCTGGCAGAGGCCAGCGGGGCGCTTGTCGTCGAACCCCAGGCCGGATCGCCCGGTGAAAAGGCTGGCATCAAGAAGGGTGACGTCGTCACCGCCGTCAATGGCGATCCGATCAAGGGTCCGCGCGAGCTTGCCCGCAAGATCGCGACGATGCGTCCCGGAACAACCGTCGATGTCGCCCTGTGGCGTGACGGCAAGTCGATCAGCGTCAAGCTGGAAATCGGCACCCTGCCGGCCGACACTCAGGAAGCCGCAGCCGATCCGGAACAGCAGCAGGAAGATCAGGCACCCGCCAGCGAGAAGGCACTCGCCGACCTCGGTGTAACTGTTGCCCCCTCCGATGACGGCAATGGTGTCACGATCGCCTCTGTCGATCCGGACTCGGACGCCAGCGATCGCGGCCTGAAGGAAGGCGAGAAGATCGTCTCGGTCAACAACCAGGAGGTCAAGTCGGCTGACGACATCCTCAAGGTGATCGAGGCCGCCAAGAAGGACGGTCGCAGCAAGGCGCTGTTCCAGATCGAGGCGGACAACGCCAGCCGCTTCGTCGCCCTGCCGATCGACCAGGGCTGAGGCGCGCAGCTCTAAAGCGTATCGCGCCGCGAGACCGAAAGGTTTCGCGGCGCCTTTCGTTTCGCCGATAACCTCGCTGTCAAAGGCGCAGGCAAAGCCGGTTGTGAAAGGTGAGGGTCCGGGACTATGGTCACCCGTATGAAGATTCTGATTATCGAAGACGATCTCGAAGCCGCCGCCTATCTTGCCAAAGCCTTTCGCGAGGCCGGTATCGTATCGGACCACGCCAGTGATGGCGAAAGCGGGCTGTTCATGGCCAGTGAAAATGCCTACGACGTGCTGGTGATCGACCGCATGCTGCCGCGACGCGACGGGCTGTCGGTGATTTCCGAACTGCGGCGCAAGGGTATCCATACACCGGTTCTCATCCTCTCAGCACTCGGCCAAGTCGATGACCGTGTCACCGGTCTTCGCGCGGGCGGCGATGACTATCTTCCGAAACCTTACTCGTTCAACGAATTGCTGGCGCGCGTCGAGGTCCTCGGTCGCCGCAAGGGCGCGCCGGAACAGGATATGGTCTATCGGGTCGGCGATCTCGAGCTCGACCGGCTGTCCCATACCGTTCGCCGGCAAGGCAAGGAGATCGTTCTACAGCCGCGTGAATTCCGGTTGCTCGAATATCTGATGAAGAATTCGGGGCAGGTGGTTACGCGCACCATGCTTCTGGAGAATGTCTGGGACTATCATTTCGATCCTCAGACCAACGTCATCGACGTGCACGTATCGCGGCTGCGCTCCAAGATTGAGAAGGATTTCGATGCGCCGCTGCTGCGCACCGTGCGCGGGGCGGGCTACATGATCAAGGATGAGGCGCGAGCTGACGGATGAGCCGGCTGCGCGTTCTTTTCCGCACGACAGCAGTTCGCCTTTCGGCGGTCTATCTCATCCTGTTTTCTCTCTGTGCCGCTTTTCTGGTCATCTACGTGACGGCGATGTCGCAGCGTCTGCTTGAGCAGCAGACGCGCGATGCCGTGAACGCTGAAGTGGAGCAGATCGAGACGATCTACAACAGGGCCGGCGTCAATGGCCTGTTGCGCACGCTTGAACGTCGCGCCCGCCAGCCCGGGGCTAATCTCTACGTGATCGCCGGGCCGACCGGCGAAATCCTCGCCGGCAACGTCGCCTCGCTCGAGCCCGGATTGCTCGATCACGAGGGGTGGACGGGCCAGGCGTTTCGCTATCAACGCTACACCGACGAAAGCCGGAAGGAGGCGCATGTGGCGCTCGCCCATGTCCTTGTGCTGGACAACGGCTTGCGTGTTCTGGTCGGGCGAGACTTGCAGGAGCCGGAAAAATTCCGTGTTCTCGTCCGACAGGCGCTCATGGTGGCGCTCGGCATCATGGGCATCGGCGCTCTCATCATCTGGTTTGCCATCGGCCGCAATGCCCTGAAGCGGATAGACCGGATGTCGGACGCCAGCACCCGCATCATGGCCGGCGATCTTTCGCAGCGTTTGCCGATGAGCGGTTCCGGTGACGAGTTCGACCGGCTTTCGGAATCGCTGAATGCCATGTTGGGACGCATCGAGAAGCTCAATGAGGGGCTGCGTCAGGTCTCCGACAACATTGCCCACGACCTGAAGACGCCATTGACCCGGCTACGCAACAAGGCAGAGGCCGCACTTGCCCACAAGACGACCGCCAATGGCTACCGGACATCGCTGGAAGAAATCATTGGGGAATCCGACCAGCTCATTCGCACGTTCAATGCGCTGTTGATGATCTCGCGTGTCGAAGCGGGTGGTGCTGCGGCGGAAATGAGCGATATCGATCTTGCAACCATCGTCGCGGACTGCGTCGAGCTCTATGAGCCGGTGGCGGAGGAGCAGGCGTTGCGGCTGATCGCGGAGGTTCCGGGGCCGCTGCATGTCAGTGGTAACCGGGAACTAATCGGTCAGGCACTCGGCAATCTCATCGACAATGCCATCAAATATGCCGAGGGCGCCGAAGATCCGGAAATTCGGGTCTCACTTGCACGGCGCGGCGAATTCGCAGTCATCGCGGTTGCGGACCATGGGCCGGGTGTACCCGCTGGCAAACGCGAGGATGTCGTTGCACGTTTCGTGCGTCTGGACGACAGCCGTTCGAAACCAGGAACCGGGCTCGGACTGTCTCTCGTCGAGGCTGTGATGGAGATGCATCACGGTTCCCTTGAGCTCAGCGATACGACACCGGAGAGCCAGACTCCTGGGCTTACAGTCGCAATGGTATTTCCGGCAGGGGCAGACTGAACGCAGATGCGATCGAGGACGAGAGTGTGGCTTTGTCCGGCAGAATGGTTCCATTTAACAATGAAGCGCTCTAGCCTGCTCACGCTGGAATCGATTTCTGGCGGGAGGAAATATGACAAAGACCGATACTCGGCGGCTAGGAGATATCCAGGCTTCTCCTATTCGGCCGGCAAGCCAGACGGAGATGCGCTCCGTCCTTTCCGATCTCAAGGATATGGGAAAGAGCGAACCTACGATTGCGGCGCTGGTCGCTGTGGAAACGCCGGTCCGGGATTTTGTGGTGGCGGCGTTCTCGCTCTCACCTTTTCTGCGCGACATGGCCGTTGCCCGCCCGGCCATGCTGGCGGAGGTTCTCGAACAGACGTTGACGGACTATCTCGACAAACGCATCGGCGTTGCCCGCAATGCCTGGCGCGGCGGCGAGGCCGGCATTGCTCTGTCGGATGCCGAAATCATGACGCGGCTCAGGATCGCCAAGCGTGAGGTGGCCTTCGCTGTGGCACTCGCCGATCTTAGTCGCCTGTTTGATGCGCGCGAAACAACCCGTTGGCTGAGTGATTTTGCCGGTGCTGCCGTGTCAGCGACGGTCGATCATCTGCTGTTGAGCGCGAGCGACGCGGGAAAATTGCATGTCTTGGACAAGGACCTGCCGAGCAACGATTCCGGGGTGGTCGTTCTCGGCATGGGAAAGCTCGGGGCGTTCGAGCTGAACTATTCTTCCGATATCGACCTCGTCGTTTTCTACGAGCCGGATGCAGCGCTTATTCGCGATCCCGCGGATGCACCGGAAACATTCGGCCGCTTGCTGCGCCGGTTGATCAGGATTTTGCAGGAACGCACGGGTGACGGTTATGTGTTTCGTACCGACCTGCGCCTGCGGCCTGATCCCGGTGCGACGCCGCTCGCCATTCCAGTGGAAGCCGCGATGCTCTACTACGAGGGCCGTGGACAGAATTGGGAACGGGCGGCCTTCATCAAGGCGAGGCCGGTTGCCGGTGACCTGAAGGCGGGCGAGAATTTCCTGCGTGAACTGACGCCCTTCGTTTTCCGCAAATATCTTGATTACGCGGCGATTGCAGACATCCACTCGATCAAGCGCCAGATCCATGCGCACAAGGGCCATGGCGAGATTGCGGTGAAGGGCCACAATATCAAGCTCGGCCGAGGCGGTATTCGCGAGATCGAGTTTTTCGTCCAGACACAGCAGCTGATTGCCGGCGGCCGCATGCCGGACCTCAGATTGCGCGCTACGGAACCGATGCTGGCCGGGCTTGCCAAGGCCAACTGGATCGACACGGAAACCGCCGAAGAACTGACCGCCGCCTACTGGTTTCTGCGGGACGTCGAGCATCGCATTCAGATGGTGCGCGACGAGCAGACCCATATTCTGCCGACGACTGAAGCGGACCTGAAACGCATCGCCTACATGATGGGCTTTGCCGATGGTGCCGCTTTCTCGAATGCGCTCTCGAAAGTCCTGAAGACTGTCGAGCGACGCTATTCCCAGCTGTTCGAACAGGAAGCGCACTTGTCCGGTGAGGCCGGCAATCTCGTTTTCACCGGACAGAAGGACGATCCCGATACTTTGGAAACCTTGAAGTCACTCGGTTTCGAGCGGCCGCAGGACATTTCCCGCACGATACGCACCTGGCATTACGGCCGATATCGCGCCACCCAGTCGGTCGAGGCGCGCGAGCGGCTGACGGAGCTGACGCCGGAACTGTTGCGGGTTTTCGGCCAGAACAAGCGCGCCGACGAGGCGCTTTTGCGCTTCGACCAGTTCATCTCAGGACTGCCGGCCGGCATTCAGCTCTTTTCCCTGCTCGGCAACAATCCGGGGCTGCTTTCGCTAATCGTCAACATCATGTCAACGGCGCCTCGACTGGCCGACATCATCGCCGGCAGGCCGCATGTCTTCGACGGCATGCTCGATCCGCGACTTCTCGCCGAGCTGCCGACACGCGCCTATCTTGCCGAGCGGATCGAGGGATTCGTGTCAGGTGCGCGCCACTACGAGGATATTCTCGATCGCCTGCGCATTATCGCGGCCGAACAGCGCTTTCTGATCGGCATCCGGCTTTTGACCGGTGCCATTACCGGCGCACAGGCTGGCCATGCCTTTACCGATCTCGCCGACCTGATCATTGCTGCAGCTCTCGACGCTGTTTTGGCCGAGGTTCAGGTTGTTCACGGCACCTTGGCCGGCGGCCGGGTCGCGGTCATTGGCATGGGCAAACTTGGCAGCCACGAGCTGACAGCAGGGTCGGATGTTGATCTGATCCTGCTCTATGACTACGCTCAGGATACGCTGGAATCCGATGGCGCCAAGCCACTCGATGCCGTGCGCTATTTCACCCGGATTACCCAGCGGTTGATCGCGGCACTTTCCGCGCCGACTGCCGAAGGTGTTCTCTACGAAGTGGACATGCGCCTGCGCCCTTCCGGCAACAAGGGGCCGGTGGCGACGCGGATCAATGCATTTGCAAAATATCAGCGCACCGAGGCATGGACCTGGGAACACATGGCGTTGACACGGGCGCGGCCGCTTTGCGGCGATCAGAGCCTGATCATGGAAGCCGAGGCAATATTCGGCGAAGTATTGGGCCAGAAGCGCGATGTCTCAAAGGTGACGGCGGATGTTGCCGAGATGCGCGGTCTCATAGACAAGGAAAAGCCGCCGAGCGATCTGTGGGATTTCAAGCTTATCCCGGGCGGGCTGGTCGATATCGAATTCATCGCGCAATATCTCGCCCTGATCGCGCCGGCGAAGGACCTCCCGCCGCCGCCAGCTGGAGCATCCACCTTCGACGTCTTGAAAGTGCTTGGGCCGACGTTGATGGAGCCTGCAGCCCTGGATACGGTTCTGGAAGCTCTGTCGCTTTTTACCGAGCTGTCGCAGATGGTGCGTCTGTGCATCGAGGGTGATTTCGAACTGAAGGATGCGCCATCAGGCCTCGTCGATCTGCTTTGCCGGGCAGCGGATACACCGGATGCCAAGGTGCTGGAAGCGGATATCCGCCGGCTTTCGAAGGCCGTTCGGCGGATTTTCCAGGGTATCGTGAAAGTCTGACTTTTATACGCAGTTGGGAATACGTACGCAGATGATCGTACCGACATTCTCTTGCGAGTAGATCTTCATCGCCCCACCGTGCAGCAGCGTCAACGAGCGAGAGATCGCAAGTCCGAGGCCCGACCCGCCCTTGCTCTTGGCATATTGGCTCTGCACCTGCTCGAAGGGCTGGCCGATCTTCTGTAGTGCCGCGCGGGGGATGCCGATGCCGGTATCGGCAATCGTAAGCGTAACGGCACCGGCGACCTTCTTGGCCCGCAGCGAAATCCTTCCGCCTTCGTTGGTAAACTTCACTGCATTGGACAGGAGGTTCAAAAGCACCTGCTTCATCGCCCGCCGATCCGCGATCATGGTGAGACCGGAGGAAATTTGCTGATCGACACAGATATTCTTCTGCTCCGCGGGGATTGTCGTCAGGCGCAATGTCTCTTCGATCAATGGGCCAAGATCGATGGTCTCGCGGTTGATCTGCAGGTGGCCAGCCTCGATCTTCGACATATCGAGGATATCGCTGATGACGTTCAGAAGATGCTTGCCGCTGTCATGGATGTCGCGTGAATATTCGTCGTATTTTTCCGAACCGAGCGGCCCGAACATCTGGTTCTGCAGGATTTCTGAGAATCCGAGGATTGCGTTGAGTGGCGTGCGAAGTTCGTGCGACATGTTGGCGAGGAATTCGGATTTCGCCCGGTTCGCACCTTCGGCACGTTCCTTTTCCGCCTGATAGTTGGCGTTGGCCACGGAAAGTTCAGCCTTTTGTCTTTCCAGCGTGATACGCGATGCGGAAAGATCGCCGATCGTCGCCATCAGTCGGCGCTCGGATTCGCGCAGCCGCACCTGATGGCGTTTGAGGAGCGTGATGTCCGTTCCGACCGACACGAGGCCGCCGTCACGGGTGCGTCGTTCGTTGATCTGCAGCCAGCGCTGGTCGGCAAGCTGAACCTCGGAGGTCTGCGAATGGTTGGAGTGATCCGGATCGGCAATGCGACGCTCGATGATCGGGCGTGCTGCTGCGCTCATCACGGTGATGCGGTCGGTGCCAGGCACCAATACCTCGTCGGGCAGGGCATAGGCCTGCTGGTAATGGGTGTTGCACATAACCAGGCGGTCGTGCTTGTCCCATAGCACGAAGGCTTCGGACGTGCACTCGATCGCGACGGCCAGTCGCTGGTCGGCTTCGGCATAACGCTGTGCGAGCCGATGCTGCTCGGTGACGTCCATGGCGATACCGATCAGGTGGATGCGACCTGACGTGGTGCGGATCACCTGGGCGCGGGCGCGCAGCCAGACGTAGTGACCCGCCGCGTGGCGCATGCGAAAGACCTGATCGATCTGCGGCGTGTCACCTTTGGCGATGGCGCGCGCCACCTTGTAGATGCCATTGTCATCCGGGTGCATCAGGCGAGCAGCGTCGCCGAAGGAGAGCACGCTTGTGTGCGGGGCCATGCCCAGCATCTCATACATGGAACGCGACCAGAAGAGGCGCCGGTTCGGCAGATCGAAATCCCAGAGGCCACAACGGCCACGCGACAACGCCGTTTCGACGCGAAGATTGGATTCGGCGAAAATCTGATCCGCATCGCGGGCGCGTTTGGCCTGGATGTAGTAGGCGTAAAGGATCACGAGCAGGATGGCGGAGATGCCGGCAAACAGCGTGACGTTCAACGACACTTCGTCGCGCCAGAGCTTTTCGATCGGCGCTGTCGGGGTGGCGACGAGCAGGGTTCCCGTGGTGCCCGGAACCTGCACGAGGGCAACGACATGGGCAGCACCTCCGATCATCGTCTTCAAAACGGTCGAGCGTTCGCCGAAATATTGAAAGGCAGCGACTTCCGGTGCAATGGTGGAGAGGGGGAGGCCGGTATAGCCGGAGCCGGAGGCTGAACTCGCAAAGATCCGGCCATCTGCCCGCACAGTCAGGATGAATGCGTCCTTTGCCAGAACATCCGGGGCAATGCGGGCGGCAAGACGCTGCTCGACATCCGACCGGCGCGCCTCATTGAAGAGGGCCGCTGCACCTTCTTCAAGGCTGGCGCTCGCCGCGACAGCGGCCAGCAGAGTACCCTGGCGAACGCTTTCCTCCATTCGGGAATATTCGACCATGATGCCGTTTGCGCGCGACATGGCCACGACAAGCAGGAAGGCGATGATCAGGATGGGGATGGAGCGCTTGAGAAGCGGCTCGGCGCGAGCAAGGCGCAGAGCGGCAGGCTCGGTGAAGATCCGCGCGTGCTGGATGATCTCCTTTTCCAGCGCCAGAAAGCCCGGAAATTTGGGTCGCAGCCGCCCTTCGGCCGCGCGTCCCCGCTGCGCTTCCGCCATCTTTGTCAATCTGTAAACCCTCGTTTGATTCGCCGCGCCGCTCGCCCGAATCTGACTCAATGAATCAATTGTGATTCGCCTTGTCCAGAGGAAATCGTAAAACTTTATTAACCATTTATAATCATTGGAAAATGGTAGATGAATGTGCTTGCGCTTCGATCGAGGCGTCCTGCGGAGCAAAAAAGAGCTTTATTATCAAATTCTTATAAGAAAACCTTCAAACCGCCCAATTGGACGGTTTGAAGTATGACGAGTGACTAATATCTTGTCGCGGATAGGCAATTTCCGCGTCAGCCCTTGAGCATGCGCTCGACGATATCGCTGACGTCGGCGGACAGCTTCGAAGCACCGGCAATGTCACGAAGCGCGTTGCGTGCATGGTCGGCGCGTTGAGACTCGAGTGAGCGCCAGGACCGCATCGACGTGAGGATACGTGCAGCGAGTTGCGGGTTCTTCGGATCCATCGCCAGAATGTTCTTTGCCAGGAACCGATAGCCTTCGCCGTCGGGCCGGTTGAAGCCTGTAGGATTGGCGAAGGCATAGGTGCCGAGCAGAGAGCGGACGCGGTTCGGATTGGACGCGTTGAAAAGGGGATCGTCCATGAGCGCCTTGACACGCTGCAGGGCGCCGTCCCCGGGAATGGTCGCCTGAATGCCGAACCACTTGTCGATGACAAGCGCGTTGTCTTCAAAGCGGATCTTGAACTCGTCCAGCGCCTCCGTCGTGCTGACATCATGCGGAAAGCGATGTGCAAGAATGGTCAATGCCTGGCTGAGATCCGTCATGTTGTTGGCGTCACGGAAGGCCTTGATCGCCCGTTCTGCCTGATTCTCGGCATAGACGAGATAGGAGAGGGCGCTGTTGCGCAAAGCACGGCGTCCGGCGCTTGCCGCGTCCGGGCTGAAGGAGCCGCTTACGGCCATGTTCTCGACAAGCCGCGCGAAGACGTCGCGACCTGCTTTTGCGATTGCCGTCATGACCTGCTGGCGGCCGGAATGGATGGCGTCGGGATCGTTGTTGCTGCCGATTTCGCGGGCGATATCCGCTTCGCTCGGAAGTGCCAGCACCTGGGCGCGGAAAGCCGGCTCCAGCGTCTCGTCCGCTGCGGCGGCAAGCAAGGTTTCCACCTGGGAAGGATCGACACTTGCAGGCTCCCCCTTGCGGGCGCTTTCGGTTGCAGCAACGAGGTTCGGGGTTGCAAGATCGTTGAGGGCCTGCCAGCGGGCGAACAGATCACTTTCGTGACGTGCGATGTGGGCACGGTCAGTAGCCGACTGTTCGAAGTGCAGGTTGATCGGCGTCGAGAAACCCCGATTGAACGAGACCACAGGACGCGAGGAAATGCCTTCGAAGACCACGGTCTGCTTGCGCTCGACGAGGTGAAGGACGTCGCCGGTCACTTCGCCGCCCGCAACGGATGTCGCGGTAGCCTCGCTGCCATTCGGCAGCAGCAGGCCAAAGCGCAGCGGGATGTGCATCGGCTCCTTGTCCGGCTGGCCAGGGGTAGCAGGCACCATCTGCTCCAGCGCCATCGTCAGGCTCTGCTTTGCTGTGTCGTATTCGACCGAGACGCTGACGAGGGGGGTGCCGGCCTGATGGTACCAGAGCGCGAATTGCGTAAGATTGCGGCCGCTTGCGTCTTCGAAGCAGCGCACGAAATCCTCAATCGTCACGGCCTGCCCATCATGGCGGACGAAATAGAGGTCCATGCCCTTCTTGAAGAGATCGGCGCCGAGTAGCGTCGCGATCATACGCGTAACTTCGCTGCCTTTTTCGTAGACTGTGGTTGTGTAGAAGTTATTGATTTCGCGATATTTTGTCGGACGAACCGGATGTGCCAGCGGCCCGGCATCTTCCGGAAACTGCTCCGATTTCAGGTGCCTGACTTCGGCGATACGCTTGACGGCGCGCGAGCGCATGTCGGCGGAGAATTCGTGGTCGCGATAGACCGTCAGGCCTTCCTTGAGGCAGAGCTGGAACCAGTCGCGGCAGGTGATGCGGTTACCGGTCCAGTTGTGGAAATACTCGTGCGCGATGATGGCTTCGATGTTGGCATAGTCGGCGTCGGTCGCCGTCTCCGAGTCGGCCAGCACGTATTTGTCGTTGAAAACGTTGAGCCCCTTGTTTTCCATAGCGCCCATGTTGAAGTCGGAAACGGCGACGATCATGAAGATATCGAGATCATATTCACGGCCGAAGACGTCTTCGTCCCATTTCATCGAGCGCTTCAACGCGTCCATCGCATAGGCGGCACGCGGCTCCTTGCCGTGTTCGACATAGATTTTCAACGCGATGTCGCGGCCGGACATGGTGGTGAACGTGTCTTCGACCACGCCGAGATCCCCGGCAACGAGCGCAAAGAGATAGCTCGGCTTCGGATGCGGATCGAACCAGGCGGCGAAGTGCCGGCCATCCCCCATGCCTGCGCCGCCCAGGAAATTGCCGTTTGAAAGCAGGAGCGGCGCCGTTGCCTTCTCGGCGATGATGTTGACGGTATAAACCGCCAGCACATCCGGACGGTCCGGGAAATAGGTAATGCGGCGGAAGCCCTCGGCCTCGCACTGGGTGCAGTAGATGTTCTTGGTCCGGTAAAGCCCCATCAGTGTCGTATTGGCTTCCGGGTTGATTTCGGTCGTGATCGTGATCTCGAAAGGCGCTGATGCCGGCAGGTTTCGAATTGTCAGGCTGCTTTCAGCGGCATCGTAGTGGGCGGGCTCTATCGTTTCCTGGTCGAGCAGCAGCCCGGTCATCTTGAGTTCGTCGCCATCCAGGACGAGGGGAGCGTTGACGTCCACATTTTCCCGGCGGTGGAAGATAAGCCGGGCTTCGACTTTTGTTTCCGTGGGATCGAGTTCGAAGGTTAGGTCCACGCGCTCCAGGATGAAATCGGTCGGCTGATAGTTTTCGAGATGAATGATTTCGCCGGTATCTGTGCGCATCGTATGTTCCGTGTTGGTCTGCCCCGCTTCAGTTGCGCGGCGACGCCTCGATCTTCATTGTCGGGTACCGGTAAACCGGCCATCCTTCGTACCATCCGCAAGGCAGTCCTATCCGATCGTGACTTGCGGTCTCTAGGAGACTTACGAAATTCGCCCTAACAATACTTAAATCCGTGGATCATTTCGGGACACTTACGGGAAATTCACGGATCACCCTGCTGGCAAAGGTAGGGGATTGAACCGCAGGCATCAAATATTTCCGATCAATATCACGAGAATTGATCCATTTATGGTCCGGAAATGAGTAGGATCGTGGCGCGCTTCATGGATTCGACCGTTTTGCGCATCACCCCGAATATGGAGCCAACGCTCCGTTCCAGCCTAGTTAAGTTCGAGCCTGTCTTCATGCATGGCGAATATCCCCACCCTTTGAAGGGTATCTCCCTCAAGGTTTTTTCCGTCGTCGTTTTTGTCGCGATGTCGACGCTTATCAAAGCGGCGGGAAACAACATCGCCACGGGCCAGATCACCTTCTACCGATCTGCATTCGCGATGGTGCCAATCCTCGCCTATCTGGCTTTTACCGGGCATCTGCGCACCGCCTTCCATACGAAGGATATTTTCGGCCACCTGATGCGCGGCTTCATCGGTATCGTCTCTATGAGCTTCGGGTTTTACGGTCTGGTACACCTGCCTTTGCCCGAAGCAATCGCTATCGGTTATGCAATGCCACTGCTGGCCGTGGTGTTCGCAGCCGTGTTCCTGAAGGAAACGGTGCGGATCTATCGCTGGACAGCGGTGCTGGTCGGCCTTGTCGGCGTGGTGATCATCACCTGGCCCCGCCTTACTCTGCTCGATCAGGGCGGGCTCGGAACCGGCGAGGCACTTGGTGCGCTTGCGGTGCTTGCATCCGCCACCCTCGGCGCCGTAGCCATGGTGCTGGTGCGCAAGCTACTGGCGCGCGAGAAGACCCATACGATCGTGCTTTATTTCTCGCTCTCGGCTTCCTGTTTCTCGCTGCTGACCCTGCCGCTGGGTTGGGAACCCATGCCTTTGAGCTCCTTCCTGCTGTTGATGATGGCAGGCTTTTGCGGCGGCATCGCACAGCTTCTGCTGACGCAAAGCTACCGCTATGCCGATATGTCGACTATCGCACCTTTCGAATACACCTCGATCCTGCTCGGCATCATCATCGGCTATTTTCTGTTCGACGACGTACCGACGCGCACCATGCTGGTTGGCACGGCAATCGTCATCAGCGCGGGCATCTTCATCATCTGGCGGGAACACAAGCTCGGCCTCGAGCGGCGCGGCGCGCGCAAGCACATCACGCCACAGGGCTGACGTAAATCAGGCCGGACGGCCCGAAGTCTCATTGTCCGCGTTGATGGCCTGGTTCATGGCGTTGACGGCTTCGGTGCCGGGTGTCGGGACCGTGTTGGCCTGAAAGTCTGTCTTCCCCACAAGGCCGTCCTTTGCGTTGCGCTTGGCAATACGCCAGGCGGCATAGGCGCCGTAGGCGGCAAAATAAATAGCGAGAACGACAAAAAGGGATGCAGGCCCAAAACGGTCCATTACCGGGCCGACCATCAGCGGCCCCGAGATTGTTCCGATGCCGTAGGTGATCATCATGCCCGAGGAAACCTCGACATACTCGTTCGGGCGGGCGAGGTCGTTCGCATGGGCGACATTGAGCGCATAGATCGGGAAAAGAACCGAGCCGACAAAGGCCGCGATGATGTAGAGCGTGATAGGCGATGCATTGACGGCAAAGACCATGGCAAGGCAGGACCCAACGCCGGCGATGCCGCAGCCGACCATGACGATGCGCCGGTCCATACGGTCGGAGGCGCGGCCGATCGGGATTTGGGAAATCGAGCTGCCGAAGAGGAGGGCGGCGAGCAACGTCGCACCTTCCGCGGTCGAAAGCCCGATCTTTTGGGTGAAGACGCCACCGAGATTGAGCCACGCCCCCGCCATGGCGCCGGCAAGGAACGCGCCGACGATAGCCACCGGCGAGCGGCGAAACAGGCCGGCGAGATCGAAGCGGGCCTGTGCCGGCGGGGCTGGCATCGTCTGGGACGATAGGGCGGTTGGCAAAAGCGCCAGTGAAAACAGCACACCGCAGAGAATGAACAGTGAGGTGTTTGTCGGGTCGCCGAGCGGTACGAGATACTGCCCGCCAATGGTTCCGACCATCGTGGTGATCAGGTACACCGAAAACAGCATGCCACGGTTTTCGTTGGTGACCTGTTCGTTCAGCCAGCTTTCGATGACCAGGTAGCTGCCGGCGATGGCAAAACCGGAAATCGCACGAAAGAAGATCCAGGCCCGCCAGTCGATGACGAGCCCGCAAAGCAGGATAGCGATGCTCAAAAGCGTGATCAGCGCGGCGAACACCCGCACATGCCCCACGCGCAGCACGAATTTCGGCGTAACGATGCAGGATAGCGTGAAGCCCAGCGTATAGCCCGTGGCGATGAAGGACACCGTCATCGTCGACCAGCCTTCCGCCACGGACCGAACCGGCAGCACATAGCTTGCAAGACCGAACCCGACCATCATCAGCAACGTGGACAGCATCAGGCTCGAAACGGAGAAAAGGCTGCCAAGCATGAAGGCTCCAGAGCGCTCCGACGGTCAATTTTGATCATGTCGGGGGAATGCAGACGACAGAGGGGCACAAGGCATTGGCCCCTCGCAGGTGCGAACGAGTGTCGCTCTAATCAATTCCGCAGACGCTGTCGATTGCGACAGGCCTTGGCGCAAAGATTTTAAACAGTTCGGGGGAGTAAGGCATTGCCCGCGAATGCAGGCGGCCTCGATCTCAGCGCGGCAGCAGCGCGCTCTGGGCGAGACGCTCGGTCGTCTGGCGGCTGGGTTCGATGCTCAGCCGTGTGTATTCGCGCGACGCGCGCACTGCAGTTGCGATGTCATGGACGCCGGAGATGAATGCGAGGATCGAGTTCGACATGACAGGCTTTCCAAGTTCAAGGCTTCACCTGCCGCGGTGTTTGCGGCAAGCTGATATTCAGCGCTGGATGAATTCGGCGTATATCTGGGCAGGGCGTGTGATGCGGCCGAAACCGGAAGCCGTCATCTGTTCGTTGGCGGCCGAGCCGAAGCTGTTGAACGGTGTGCGCAGCGCGGTGCCGGCGTGGCGGAGCGTCTCAAAGCTGCTGTGCAGAGGACGAAGACGGGCGGTCATGACTTAAAATTCCTTATCGTATCCCCCCGTACATTTATATTGCATTGCAGCATCGTTTGCGCAATCGGGGCCGCCGCGTTGCTGCTATGCGCAATCCGCATGGCTTTCTTCATTTTATGTTCATAAATTAGACAGGCGATCGTAACGGGGGCTTAACCACGAAAACAGGTTCAGTCACGTAACTCTGCCTTGAACGCGAGCAGATCCTGCCAGGCCAGCCGTTTGCTGGCAGGAGCCGACAGTAAATCCTGGGGATGAAGGGTGGCAAGCGCCCTCAGTCGCATCCCTGCAACGTCGAGATCGCGCCATTCTCCGCGCATGTGATGGATCGTGTCCGTGCTGCCGAAGAAGAACCGGGCCGTGAAGTTGCCGAGAATCAAAAGATGTTTCGGTTCGGCAAGGGCAATCTGGCGCTCGATAAACGGGCGGCAGATTTCGCTTTCACGTTGCGAGGGAACGCGATTTCCAGGCGGGCGCCACGGGATGACGTTCGACAGCAGTGCCGTGGCGCGATCAAGGCCGATGGCCGCGAGCATGCGCTCCAGCATCTGACCCTGTTTGCCGGAAAAGGGCAGTCCGTCACGGTCGTCGTCGGCATTCGGCATGGGGCCGATCACCATCACGCCGGTCGCGGGGTTGCCATCGGCAAAGACGAGATTTTTGGCGCTGTTGCGCAGGTTGCAACCGGAAAATCCGTCCATTGCCGTTTTCAACTCGGCGAGGGATCGCGCGCTTTCGGCAGCAAAGCGGGCTTCGGAAACCGCCTGCTCGTGCGGAATAGCGGCAACGGGCGTTGCCGGGACCGGCGTTGATGGAGCAGGGGCGGCGCGCTGATCGTTGCGAGGGGCGGCACGCTCGGCCTCGCGTTGAGGACGGGGCTGCGTCTCCGATCGCGTGCCATGCTGAACTGGTGGCGCCTGCCTGCTTGCGCCACGCGCGGCGCGTGCTGCGGAAAATTCGGCAAACCGGTCGATCGGATCGTCTTCCAGCAGCCATTCAACGCCCGCTTCCGCATGGAAATGCAGAAGGGCGGCAAGTTCGGCAGGGCTCATCTGATCGATGGAGATCATGACTGATCTTTACAGAAGCCGGTGCCGGCAGGGAAGGGACAATCCCGCGAAGATACCTTATCCATCGGCTCCTGACAGTGCAGAATTCACGCCGCCATCGCCGTCCAGCGATCGATGTCGTCACGCTCGCCGATCAGCGCCAGACCGTGCGCGATTGACAGAAGCTCGCCGCCGCTTTCGATGTCGCCCTTGTCGAAACGATTCTCGAACAGGCGGCGGACGGCAGGCACGAAGGACGTGCCTCCGGTGAGGAACACCTTGTCAATATCGGCCGGCTTCGTGCCGGTTGTCGTGAACACCTCGTCCAGAGCAGTTTCGATGCGCTCGATATCCGGCGCGATCCAGTCTTCGAAATCGGAGCGGCGGATCGTGCGACGGCTTTCCTCGCCGAGCGGCGCGAAATGAAATTCGGTTTCCTCTTCGCTCGAAAGCCGCATCTTGGCGGCGGAGATCGCCTGGTAGAGCGGGTAGCCTTCATCATGGTCGACCAGATCGATGAAGCGCTCCAGCTTTTCCGGCTCGACCGCCGAGCGCACCAATTGTTTGAGGTCGGCAAAATCCTTCAGCGTCTTGAAGATCGAGAGCTGGTTCCAGCGGCCGAAATTGGCGTAGTAGCTGGTTGGAACATCGAGAAGCTTGTCGAAGCTGCGGAACTGGCTGCCCTTGCCGATCAGCGGCGAGATTACATTGTCGATAATACGAAAATCGAAATGATCACCTGCGACGCCAATGCCGGAATGGCCAATGGGAACGGCTGTCAGATGACCGGCACGGCTCTCGAAGCGGATGATCGAGTAGTCGGTGGTGCCGCCGCCGAAGTCGGCAACCAGCACGGTCGCGTCCCGCTTCAAACTCTGGGCGAAATAGAAGGCCGCCGCCACGGGTTCGTAGACGAAGTGGATTTCGGGAAAATCGAAGGTCGAAAGCGCCTTGTTGTAACGCTCCAGCGCCAGGCCTTCATCGGGATTGCTGCCGGCAAAACGTACGGGACGGCCGACGACGAGGCGCTTGTAATCGCCCTCCCAGCCGTTGCCGGCATAGTCGGCGATGCGGCTGACGAAGGCGCGCATCAGATCCTCGAAACCATGACGCTTGGCAAAGATCAACGTGCCCTGGAAGAGTGGGCTGGCAGCAAAGGTCTTGATCGATTGCAGAAAGCGAGCTTCGCCGGGATTGTCGATGAATTCACGAATCGCCGCCTGTCCCGCCTCGATTTTCACCGCGGAGGCGCCAAGCTTTGCATGCTTGGTAAACGAAAGCGCCGTGCGCATCGTGTCGCCGGTGCCGGCTGCGCTGGTGAATTTCAGAGACTGGGTTGTTTCTCCCTGGGAGGCAGCCAGTACGGAATTTGTCGTTCCGAAATCGAAGCCTAGCGCTTTGGTCATGTTGTCTCTCCTAAACGCGCCGGCCCGAATGCGCGGGACGGCGTGGCTCGGCGCTGGTTCGCATCCGTCTTGGGGTCGGACGACCGGCTGCCTTGAGCATTCATAATGAAATGGGAATGATCCCTCGCAGCATGCCGCGATGCGCTTTCGCGCGGATTGAGGCGGGCTCGTCGCACAGGCTTGGGACAAAAGCAAGGCAGAACGGCCTCATGAATTTTGACGTTTACGTACAAGTCATATGAATCTGCCGCCGAGTGCATCATGTCATGCGCAAATGCGGGGGGTGGCTGTCGCATCCCGGCTCGACAAGAAGGGTCGTATTTGCCATGACGGATAGGAAATGGGAACAGACCGGATAAGTCCGGCAATACCGACTGGAGACGAGGAAATGACCGAGGCGCTTGAGCTTCCCGAACGCGAAAGCATGGAATTCGACGTTGTGATCGTCGGTGCCGGGCCTGCGGGGTTGTCTGCGGCGATCCGATTGAAGCAGGTCAATCCGGAACTCTCGGTCGTCGTGCTCGAAAAGGGCGCCGAAGTCGGCGCGCATATTCTTTCCGGGGCCGTCGTCGATCCGATCGGCATCGACCGCCTGCTGCCCGGCTGGCGCGAGGAGGCTGACCATCCGTTCAAGACCGAAGTGACGGACGACCAGTTCCTGCTGCTCGGCCCCGCCGGCTCGATCCGCCTGCCGAACTTCGCCATGCCGCCGTTGATGAACAATCATGGCAACTACATCGTCTCGCTGGGCAACGTCTGTCGCTGGCTCGCCACCAAGGCGGAGGAGCTTGGCGTCGAGATTTATCCGGGCTTTGCCGCCGCTGAGGTGCTTTACAATGACCGGGGCGCCGTCATCGGCGTCGCCACCGGCGACATGGGCATCGAGAAGAACGGCGAGCCTGGCCCGAACTTCGCCCGCGGCATGGAACTGCTCGGCAAGTACACGCTGATATCAGAGGGCGTGCGCGGCTCGATAGCCAAGCAGTTGATCGCAAAGTATGAGCTTTCCAAGGACCGCGAGCCGCAGAAGTTCGGTATCGGCATCAAGGAACTCTGGCAGGTCAAGCCCGAGAACCACAAACAGGGTCTGGTGCAGCATTCCTTCGGCTGGCCGCTCGGCATGAAGACCGGTGGTGGCTCGTTCCTCTATCACCTCGAAGACAATCTGGTTGCCGTCGGTTTCGTTGTGCACCTGAACTACAAGAACCCCTACCTCTATCCGTTCGAGGAATTCCAGCGCTTCAAGACGCATCCGGCAATTCGCGGCACCTTCGAGGGCGGCAAGCGCATCTCCTACGGCGCCCGCGCCATCACCGAGGGCGGCTACCAGTCGGTGCCGAAGCTGTCGTTCCCCGGCGGCGCGCTGATCGGCTGTTCCGCCGGTTTCGTCAACGTGCCCCGCATCAAGGGCAGCCACAATGCCGTGCTGTCTGGCATGCTGGCAGCAGACCGGATCGCGGCCGCAATCGAGGCTGGTCGCGCCAATGACGAAGTTATCGAGATCGAGAACGACTGGCGCTCAAGCGACATCGGCAAGGATCTGAAGCGGGTGCGCAACGTCAAGCCGCTATGGTCGCGCTTCGGCACGGCGATAGGCGTGGCGCTCGGCGGTCTCGACATGTGGATCAACCAGATTTTCGGGACTTCGCCCTTCACACTGAAGCATGGCAAGACGGATGCCGCCTCGCTGGAACCGGCGTCCAGGCACAAGAAGATAGACTACCCGAAGCCGGATGGCGTTCTCACCTTCGATCGCCTGTCGTCAGTGTTCCTGTCCAACACCAACCACGAGGAAGACCAGCCGGTCCATCTCAAGGTGAAGGACATGGAGCTGCAGAAGCGCTCCGAACATGACATCTTTGCCGGTCCCTCGACCCGCTACTGTCCGGCCGGCGTCTATGAATGGGTGGAAAAAGACGGCGAGGAGATCTTCGTCATCAACGCCCAGAACTGCGTGCACTGCAAGACCTGCGACATCAAGGACCCCAACCAGAACATCAACTGGGTGCCTCCGCAGGGTGGCGAGGGGCCGGTCTATCCGAATATGTGATGGGTGGGCCTATTGCCAGACCCGCTTGCGGAACGACCCTGCAGAGAAAATGCTACTCGGCGTAACCGATGCCAAGCTCATCGGCGATCCGTGAGAGCCGCTTGTCGCGGCTCCAAAGCTTCCCGTCTGGCATCAATTTTGTAGACGCCAGCAAATGGGCGTCCACATAACCGATGCCGCTTCCTTGCAGGGCATGTTGCTTGATAAGCCACAAAACCTCCTGATCGCTGGCGACCTTGACCTGGGGTAACTCGGCAAGTGAACGAAGAATGATATCATAACGCGGCATGGAGCCGAGGGCCAACTCGCCAATGACGAAGGAATGAGTGGCAATCTGGTTGCGCTCAAGAAGAGGCTTGAGTTGCTGCTCTTGTTGTCGAAGGTGATCTATCCATACTGAGGTGTCGAGCAGGATCACTCGCTCTCGCCTCCGGTCGATCCGGCCCAGCTCCCGTCAACATTCCATCGCCGCCGAGAGGGGGCTTGAATCTCCGGGGCGCTTCCTCCTAACGCGAAGAGCCGTCGAGCGGCCTCATTCTGGATCAGCCGTCTCAGGGCTTCCTTCAGGAGAGCCGAGCGTTCCTTGATACCCGTCACTTCCTCCGCCCGGGCCATCAAATCATCATCCAGGTTCACGGTCGTCCGCATGTGAAAACTCCTTTTGCATCAAAAGTAGCATCAAATGAGGCTTTTTTCAACGCAAAGGCTGTCCTGATAGCTTGGCTCCAAGCCCTTTGTGTGTGTGCATTTCGGACCGACCCACCGCAGTTGCCTGATCCCACCGAAAAGAGGAGATGACGCCACCAGGGAAAAACTGGTGGCATTTTTGCGTTCGAATGAAGGTTGATGCGAAACCTCTGGCAGCGCCGGGTTATCAAACCTTGGCGAAGACGCGCGCGTCCGGGGTGGTTGCCTGCGGTTCCAATGCAGATTTCCAGGCAACGACCATCAGCGCGCCGATGACAGTGATGTGCTCCATCACGACATAGAATTCGACTGTCTTGATCGGTTCATCCATCAACCAGAAGGTATGGGCAATCGGGATCGTCAGCGCGGTAAAAACGGCCAGCGCACCCGCGCCGAGCCAGGTCCAGCGATTTGCGATGATCAGGGCCGAACCGCCGATCTGCGTTATGATGACGGCTATGTTGAAGAGAAGTGCCGGCTCGAGGCCGAAATATGCCATCTCAGAGACCCCGGCATTAAAGTCGATCAGCTTTGCCAGACCACTGGCCCAGAACATGTAGGTAAGAACAGTGCGTGCAAAGTAGCCGAAGGCGGCGCTGCTGGTCACTGATTGAATGAAGGAAGGCATGTCTTTTCTCCGATTGTGGTGATGACGTCTGCCCTTGCAGCCGAAGCGACCCGCTCGCCGCATCCGGTTGCAAGGGCAACGCGGCGTCATCGACTTGGGAGGAGGAGCCTCAGTGTGCCGCGTTGAAATCATTTCTAGCGGGTGCCCTTTCTGCAGCGCGTTCCCGCGGTAACACGGCATTCATGGCACCCCAGAGGCGTCACATGTACATGATAAGTCATGTGGTCGGCCGTATCCTTGCGCGGCCGTTCGTCAACATGCTCAGACGCGATATTTTTCAGCGCCTGCTGAAATTTCGCAACGCGGTCCCATATCTGCACTGCAGCAACGAGGGCATGCGACATGAAGATGAAGGCCGTTTTTAACCGCGATGGCGGTACGTTCCGAACGACCGACATGGACGCGTATTGCAGGAAGGTGGAGGAGGTCTTTCAGGCGGCGGGCCACGATGTCGATATTGCTGCTGTCTCCGGGAGCGAAATGAATGAAGTGCTGGAAAAAGCCGCCCGCCGTGATGATCTGGATGCGATCATCGCCGGGGGTGGTGATGGCACGATCTCGGCAGCCGCCGCCGTTGCCTGGAAAAATGGCATGCCGCTTGGCATCGTGCCGGCAGGGACGATGAACCTCTTCGCACGCAGTTTGAAATTGCCTCTTGATATCTGGAAGGTGCTCGACGTACTCGCGTCAGGGCACGTTATCGATGCGGACATCGGCAGTGCCGACGGGCGCGCCTTCGTTCACCAGTTTTCAACGGGGCTGCACGCCCGCATGGTGCGCTTGCGCGACAGCTATACGTTTGCGTCGCGCCCCGGCAAGATTCTGGCCAGCACGCGCGCGGCTGTCGGGGTGATCTTCAACCCGCCGGAATTCGAAGTCGATATCCATATCGATGGAAAAGAGGAGCGCAGGCGAATCTCCGCCATCTCCGTATCGAACAACCACTTCGGTCGCGACACGCTGATGTATGCCGATAGCGTAACCGGGGGGCATCTCGGATTCTACACCGCTCCACCCTTGAAACCGGCGGGCGTTGCCAGGCTCGCTATCGATATCCTCCGCGGCAAGTTTCGAGAAAGCGCTGTTATCACGGAAACGAGCGGTCAGGCTGTCGATCTGCACTTTCCCAAGACCTCTGGCCGAATCAACGGCGTCATCGACGGCGAGCTTCTGCCGATCGGTAGGGATGTTGCGCTAAGGATTCATCCCGGCGAGCTCAAGCTTCTCGTTGGGGCTGATGTCAGCTGAAGCGCTTATCCGCTTGCCTTGGGATAGACCCATGCGTAGCCGAAGTCATAGCGATCTCCGTCGGTACCACGCACATAGGGACCGAAGATGTAGGGAATGGAAATCTTTTTGGGCTCGATATCGCTGCGCACGACAGCGAAGCGACGTTGTGCGGCTTCCATCAGCTCTGACGGAACCGAGACGTCGTCATTCTTTTCGGCTCGCCAAATCAAAAGCCCGGGACGGCCTGTTGTCCAGGTGACCTCCGGTTCATAGCCCCGATGGCGTGCCGACTGAACGGGAACGGACGGGAGTTGAAAACGCAGGTTACCCGCCAGATGGTCGTCCTCTGCAATGATGATCGATGGTATCGCCTGGGCTGAAACCGTCGTGATCAATGCCGCATAAGGCACGTTCAGTTTCTTGTAGACGCCGGTCACAGGTGCAAACGTTACGCGTCCATAAAGAACCGCGGGCACGGCGAGCATAATGCCAGCAGCAATCGTGATCATGCCACGAAACGCCCTTTTCGGCTCCAGCCCGGCGGCTTCGGCTTTCAGGCAGAGATAGAGCGGCAATGGCAGAAGCATGGGGGCGAGCCATCGGTCCTTTATGTGTTCCGCACCACCGAAAACGATCATGAGGATGACGGCCGCCAGACAGAACAGGATCGTGCGTTCGATCAGTCGTGTCCAGATATTGCCGGCCTTAAACGCCGACAGCATGGCTTTTCCGAACAGGCCGAGAAAGATCAGTGCGGTCAGGGCCGAAAATCCGAGAACCGCCAGCAAGAGCGAAAGGCCTCCATCGAGGGCTTCCAGAAGGTCGCTGTCATTATCGCTCTCCGTCATCTTGCCGAGCGTGCTTTCGGTGGCACTCCGCAGGTTGTCGAGGATCCAAAAGCCATGTGGCAGAATAACGATCGCAGCAACGATGATCGTCAGAACGAGGCGCCGGTCGAAGACGAAACGGCGAAGATCCGGATCGCAGAGCATGGCAAGAAGTGCTGCAGCCGGGACCAGCACGAAATTGTATTTGCTGATCGCGCCAATTCCGATCGCCAAACCCGTCAAGGCATAGAACGCCGCGGTTGGCCGCTGGATGGTGCTGACCAGCATGTAGAAAAACAGGCTCGACGAAAAAATCACCGCTACCGTATGGGCAAGATCGCGCTGCGCCTCGAAGGAAATCTGCGGAATCGTCAGCAATCCGAGAGCCGCGATGACTGCAAGGCGTTTGTCGGAAAGAAGCTTGAAAGCCGTCAGCCCGTAGAAGAAATAGCTCAGGAAAAGAACCAGGTTCTTCACAATGCTCAGCGTCGCGACACTGGTTCCGAAGATTGAGAAGATACCCTGCTGAAGCCAGTTGTAGAAAGGTGGTTGCGGGCCGTAGCCCAACGCCAGCCACTGGGACAGAAACACCTGTTCGGCCTCATCGAGCTCCAGCGAATGCGGCAGGAAAAGGCGCACGATGACATTGAGGAGGAAGTAGCCAGCGATCAGCAGAAACACGGCGGTTGGCCGCCGTGTAAGCAGTCCAATCATGCTCCGTCTCCAGGCCGCGCTTCCTGCCTGACGATATAACCCGTCGCGCCCGGTCCGCCGAGATGACTGCGTGTGATCAGCTCCGCGACAATGCCTGTGGTGATCAACTGAACGGATGACAGGAACAGCATCACACCCACCAAAAGCAGCGGACGCGCGCCGATGCTTTCACCGAACACGAACTTCTCGATGCCGAGGTAGGCGAGAATCAGCATGCTGAGCGCGCCGGCTGCGAAGCCGATCGTGCCGAAAAAGTGCCCCGGGCGCTGCTTGAAACGCATGAAAAACAGCACGGATAACAGATCGAGGAGCACGCGAACCGTGCGTGAAATACCGTATTTTGACTGGCCAAACTGTCGAGCGTGGTGATTGACAACGATTTCGCCGATCCGGGAGCTGGGGACCACGCTTGCCACCCAGGCCGGAATGAAGCGGTGCATATCGCCGAGAATGCGGACCTGCTTGATGATCGAGGCGCGGTAGATCTTCAGGCTGCAGCCGTAGTCGTGAAGATGAACGCCGGTTGTCGCGCCGATCAGTGAGTTTGCGCACCAGGATGGAATCTTTCGCAGAACAAGACCGTCCTGACGGCTCTTGCGCCAGCCGCTGAGGAGATCCAGATCGCGCTCCTCCAGCGCTTCGATCATCATCGGAATATCCATTGGATCGTTCTGAAGATCGCCGTCGAGAGTGGCGATCAGACGACCGCGAGCATGGTCGAAGCCCGCCTGAAGGCCGGCGGACTGGCCGAAATTGCGCTGGAACTCGACAAGGCGCAAGTCGATCGCGTAATCGGTTGCGGACTTGCGCGCATTGACGACGGTTGCGTCCGTGCTGCCGTCGTCGACCAGAATCAGTTCCCAGGGCTTATCGAAATCAGCAAGCGCAGCCACAATCCGCGCAATAAGCGGAGCGACACTTTCTTCCTCATTGAAGACCGGGACGACGATCGAAAGCTCGATGCCGTTATCCACAGTGTTTTCGGTGGGGAGGGGAAATGCGGAATGCTGCACGGCGGATGACCTTCAAGAAACGGTACGACTGGACTGTGGATTTCGTAGATCGCCGGGTCGCTTTCCAACCGATAAGGCGCACAAAAGCGACTTTTGCACGATATGGACGCGCGGCGCCTTAGTGCTATACACCCCGCATTCGACAAACAACCCTAATATGAAGGCTCTGCCGATGAATTTACCGGACACGCAGGCGAAGGACGGTAGCCGAGGGCAACCTTCCGAACTGCGCAGGTACATGGCACCCGTATCGGCCGCCTGCGTGGTCGCATACGCGGCCTTTGTGCAATGGTTCTGGGGTTGGGATACGATCTTTGCCGCGTGGCACGACATTGGATTGGGCACCTGCGCTGCTGCGATCGGGCTGTTTTGCGCGACCTATCTGGTCCGTTGTTATCGGATCAGCGATTACTTTCCGACAGAGACCGGCGGGCGGTTCCTGGCCCTGTTTCGGGTGGTGCAGATTCACAACCTCCTCAATATCATGGTGCCTTTCCGCGTCGGCGAGGTCAGCTTTCCGGTCCTGATGCGTTCTGAGTTCGGCGTGACGTTAACTCGCGGGACGGCGGCGCTTCTGGTGATGCGGCTGCTTGATCTGCATGCTCTTCTTGCCGCGGCTGGTGTCGGCTTTCTCCTGGTAACCGGGCAGCGAGGACTGGTTTGGGCGCTTTGGGCTCTCTTCCTGATCTCACCGGTCCTTGTTCTCTGGTCGCGCGCGCCGCTTGTGAAATTTTTGCACCGAAGCCTGCCAGGGAAACTCCATCGCGTGATCGAACAAATAGAGCAGGGATTGCCACGAGATCATGCTGCCCTTTTGCGTGCATGGCTGATGACGTGCCTGAACTGGGGAACAAAAATCGCTGTCTTTGTGTGGATACTGAACCGGATGGGGGTCCAGCCGCTTCCTGCCGCCCTTGGTGGTGCCATCGGCGGAGAGCTTTCCTCGGTTCTGCCGTTTCACGCGCCGGCAGGGGTCGGAACCTATCCGGCCGGGATCGTCGCCGGTTCCCTGTTTCTGGGCGCCTCGACCACATCCGAAGCCATGGAAATTCTCGCGCGCGCCAGCATCAACGCGCATCTCATGATCATTGTATCAGCACTCGTGGCGGCAGGGTTGGCAAGTCTCTACCGGCCGCGCAGCAACAAGGCGTGAAGACGGCGCCGCGTCACGTTCCTTATTGAAAGGCAGTTTCGAAGAAGCTTCTGAGCTTGCGCGAATGGAGTGTCTCGACCGGCATGGCCGCCAGTTTTTGCAGTGCCAGAATGCCGATCTGCAGATGCTGGCTGACCTGCGTCTTGTAAAATGCCGTCGCCATGCCCGGCAGCTTCAGCTCGCCATGCAGCGGCTTGTCCGAAACGCAGAGCAGGGTGCCGTAGGGAACGCGAAAACGAAAGCCGTTCGCGGCGACGGTGGCCGATTCCATATCGAGCGCGATGGCTCGTGACTGTGAGAGCCGTTTTACGGGGCCACGCTGGTCACGCAGTTCCCAGTTGCGGTTGTCGATGGTGGCCACAGTGCCCGTACGCATGATACGCTTCAGGTCGTAACCTTCGTAGCCGGTGACCTCGGCGACCGCGTCCTGCATGGCCACCTGGACTTCAGCCAAAGCGGGAATCGGCACCCAGACGGGCAGGTCGTCGTCGAGCACGTGATCTTCGCGCACATAGGCATGGGCAAGCACGTAGTCGCCGAGCATCTGGCTGTTGCGCAAACCGGCGCAATGCCCAAGCATCAGCCAGGCATGGGGTCTGAGCACAGCAATATGGTCTGTGATCGTCTTGGCGTTGGAGGGACCAACGCCGATATTGACGACGGTGATGCCGCCATGGCCCTTCTTCTTGAGATGATAGGCAGGCATCTGCGGCAGCCGCGTCAGCGTCAGATCCGAGTCGGGCGTATCCGAGCCCGCTTGGGTGATGATATTGCCCGGCTCGACAAAGGCCGTGTAACCATCGCCGCCATCCGCCATCAGCTTGCGTGCCCAGGCACAGAACTCGTCGATATAGAATTGATAGTTCGTAAACAGGACAAAGTTCTGGAAATGGGTGGCGCTGGTTGCCGTGTAGTGGCTGAGCCGCGCTAGCGAGTAGTCGATGCGCTGGGCGGTGAAGGGGGCGAGCGGCGAGGGTTCTCCCGGCCCCGGCTCGTAGGAGCCATTGGCAATTTCGTCGTCCGTCGTGGTCAGGTCCGGTGCATCGAACAGGTCGCGCAGCGGCACGTCTATATTCTCTGCAAGCGAAGCCTCGACATAGGCACCCTCACCGAAGGCAAAATGCAATGGAATCGGTGTCGCCGATTCCGAAACAGTCACGCCGATGCCATGGCTGCGAATGAGCAGCCCCAATTGCTCCTTGAGATAGTGGCGAAACAGCTTCGGCCGCGTCACTGTTGTCGTATAGACGCCGGGCGCGCTGACATAACCATAGGAAAGTCTCGAATCGACCCGGCTGAAGCTGCTGGTTTCGATGCTGACCTGTGGATAGCAGGCACGGTATCGCGCTGTTGCCAGCCCCGTTCGTCCCAGATTCGTAAAGGCATCGACCAGAAAGGTCGTGTTGCGCTCGTAGAGCGCCGTCAGCGCATCGACCGCAGCCAAGGGGTCGTCGAAGGTTCGCGGTTCAAAAGCGTCCGGAGTGATGACGGGGAGGGCGGAAGGGGAGTGGATTCGCGTGTTCATGCGTCATTATAGATCGCGTCTTCTGACAAGCAAACGACAACATCGACAGAGCCGTGGCGCGTCGTCGTCCCCCTTTTGAAACTGCTTTGCGTGAGCTCGATCCAGCGCCGCGGATAAAGTGTCCGTATGAGGCCTATATATAATGCCGGGCGACCGTTGGTCCGAGAAAACTGGCCCGCCCGGATTTTCGAGCAGTGATTCTGCGAATCTCTTCATCAGGCGCGCGCATGATTCTCGATCCTGTTGACGAGGCGAGCGCCAATTGCGGTCTGGTTCGCTTCGTCGGCAGGCGCATGAATCAGTGTTCAAGGCCCTGTCTTGCCTCCATTCTGCCTCGTTCTGACACGAACTGCGGCAGCGGTGATGATGCTAAGCCACGAAGGATAAAGGATTTTCTTAAGACCTTGTTAAGAACTTGTCCTCGCTTGAGGCGATTTTGTGTCGTTTCAGCAACAGCGATGGGGGAAGGCGGGATCAAACAGCATCAACAGGCAAGATGGTGATTGCGCCAACCGGCCGGTCTTGTATTTTCAACTTCGGAAGCGAGGGCGGTTGATCGTCCGACTTTCTAAATGTTGGGGATGGGGCAGGGAACGCTGTCCTTCAGCAAAATACCCAGACCCGTTTGAAACTTTTGACTGGAGGTCAGAAATGAACATCAAGAGCCTTCTTCTCGGCTCCGCTGCTGCTCTCGCAGCAGTATCCGGCGCACACGCTGCCGACGCTATCGTCGCTGCTGAGCCCGAGCCCATGGAATACGTTCGCGTTTGCGACGCTTTCGGCACCGGCTACTTCTACATCCCGGGCACCGAAACCTGCCTGAGCATCAGCGGTTACGTTCGTACCCAGGTTGAATTCGGCGATGTTGGCGAGAACAGCTGGGGTTCCTACACCCGCGGTTACCTGACTGTTGCTGCTAAGAACGATACCGAATTCGGCACGCTCTCCAGCTACATCAACCTTCAGGCTGATACCGGTCACTCGATCAATCAGAGCTCGATCGAAGGTAGCGGCGGCGGTGTTATCCTCGACGGCGCATGGATCGAAATCGCTGGCTTCAAGATCGGTAACTTCTACAACTGGTGGGACGATTTCGGTATCGCAGGCGAAACCGACTCGACCGGTGGTAACCTCTTCAATTCCGTTCAGTACACCTACGATGCTGGCTCGTTCCAGATCGGTGCTTCGGTTGAAGATCTTGAGCCGAATGAAATCGAGCAGTTCGGTCACGATGATGGCGTCGGTATCTCGGCACTGGTTCGTGGCACCATCGGCGGTGTTGACGCTCTCTTGATTGGTTCTTACGACTTCGACGTCGATGAAGCTGCTTTCAAGTCTCGCTTTACTGCAACTTTCGGTCCGGGTAGCTTCCAGATTGCTGGCATCTACGCCACCAATCCGAATGCTTACTGGAGCACTTCTGAGTGGTCGGTTGCTGCCTCGTACGAAATCAAGGCAACTGACAAGTTCACCATCACCCCCGGCGCTCAGTACTTCGGTAGCCTTCGTAACGGCACCGACAGCTTCGGCGGCAGGGATGGCTGGGCAGCTGGTCTGACAGCTGGTTACCAGATCACTGATGGTCTGCGTACGCTCGCAACGGTCAACTACAAGGAATTCGACAGCGATAACGACGATATCGATACCGACTCGGTTACCGGTTTCATCCGTCTTCAGCGCGACTTCTAATCTGATCATCTGATCAGTTTGATAGCCCGCAACCTTCGAAAGAGGGCTGCGGGTTGTTGCGTTTCGGTAACTGTTTGCCTCGCATGTGCATAGGAAAGTTGCGTCTATATGCAGATTGGGGTTGAAACTGTTGCAGTTGTAAGCCTGTTTCCTAGTGCCACATCGCGGCAACGGGGAACCGATGCGTTCAAAGACGACTTCAGCCGAAAAGGAATTGCAGCAAACAGCCGCATTGTCAGGCTATTCGCTCAACTACAACTTTTCGCTCGGAGGTCCACTGAAGCCGGTGGAGACGCATAGCCTTCGGTCTCTCTTGGGTAAATACGGTGACCTATTGTGGGAACCGGGATCGCACAAGTACAACGTAACAGCATTCATCCACGAACTTCACGAGTTGCATCTTTGTGCGGAATTTACAGGATTTTCCGACGAGATGTATGACCGGCTATTGGGCCTTCTGCGCAAACGCGGCAACAGCAACGCTACCATCAATCGCAAGATGGCAGCGCTAAGCAAATTGCTGCGTAAGGCGTTTAAGATGGGCGATATCCACAGTCTGCCTGAGTTTAGGCGACAAAAAGAAAAAGCCGGACGAATTCGCTTCCTCGAATATGACGAGGAGGATCGTCTGTTTGCGGCAATCGCTTCCCGAAACGAAGCGTATGCCAGACTATGCGTCTTTTTAGTCGATACCGGTGCTCGTCTGGGCGAAGCTATATCGCTGCACTGGGGCGATATCCATAACAACCGCGTGACTTTCTGGGTCACGAAATCGGGACGAAGCAGATCGGTCCCCTTGACGGGGAGGGCGGCTGACGCTGTGTCTACGAAATCGGCCTCCACCGGTCCCTTTGTTGGCATCGACCAGCAGCAATTTAGGTCAGTCTGGAATGCTTCAAAGCTTGACGTGGGTCTAGCTGACGACGCGGATGTAGTACCGCATGTTCTTCGCCACACCTGTGCCTCACGTCTCGTCCGAGGGGGTATTGATATTCGGCGAGTTCAGATGTGGTTGGGGCATCAAACCCTTCAAATGACCATGCGGTACGCGCACCTTGCGTCGCATGACCTAGATATGTGCGTTCCTATCCTTGAGCGAGCTTCGCAATCTAAGACGACCTGAGGCTCCGAACGGAGGCGATCCGTTTTCGCCAACACAAGGGGAAAATTCAATATCGAGTTTATGAACGAGCCAGCCATTAACTTCGGTTGGTCGGCATTCTTTCAAGGGCTCAGTATTTGGACAAATTCCAATCAACGGTCCAATCGAAGCGTTCTCCCGGATAACCCAACAGAACAGATAAATCCCAAACCACGTCCTCGTCATTTCCCGGTCGCTTTGTCAGTCGGCTCCAAGCGAAATATGCCTGCGTTGGCTCTCCGTCTTCATTGAACGGAAGCACCTCAAGTTTCGTGGTGACCTCATCCGCGTGGCTGCGATCGACATGAACGATAATGTTTTGCCGAAATCGACCGAATCCGTTTGATTTCAAATTGGCTCTCCTATGAGTGGCTTGCCTCGTTGGTATAGATGCCACTGTACGGGTGCGCGCGCAAATATTGGGCACCTGCAAAGTGCAGCCGTTGAATCCGCTCAGGTGGCGCCGTTTGTCATTGTCGATGAATTTAGCCGCCCCCTTAACCGACCCGCACTCAGGCGGATGCTCGGCATCGTCAGCCTGGGAAAGGTAGCGATCGCGGAGGCGTATCCATTCATCCAGAAAGCGGCCCGATGCCTCAAAAAGTATACACAACGCGACTGTCTCACGCGTGGCAATTGACGTGTCTCAATTTATGGTCCACAAAGAAGAATAGAAACCTCTAAGAAATTGTGAGACATGGCACTGATTGGATATATCCGCGTTTCGTCTGTTGGGCAGTCATTGGAAGTGCAGCGAGATAAGATGATTGCCGCTGGTGTCGAGCCTGATCACATTTACGAAGAAAAGCGGTCCGGCTTGGATAGCGATAGACCAGTATTGAAGGAAGCACTGCGATTTGCTCGTAAGGGCGATGTTTTCTTTGTCAGCCGCGTAGATCGTTTGGCAAGATCGACGAACGATCTTCATCGCATCATTCATGAGCTGAAGGAGAAGGGCGTTGGCTTCAGATGCATCGATCAAGCCGAAATCGACACGACCACTAACAACGGCATGCTGATGTTCGGCATCTTGTCTGCAATTGCTCAATTCGAGACTGGACTCCGGGCTGAACGCCAAATGGACGGCATCGCGAAGGCAAGGGCAGTTGGCACGAAGTTCGGCAGGAAGGCAAAGGCTACGGAAGACGTGACCCTTGGCATACGTAAGATGCGGGACAAAGGGATGTTGATCAGAGAAATCATGCAGAAAACCGGACTAAGCAAGGCGACTGTTTACCGAGCCTTGGGATCAGCCGAATAGGCATTCGCCATCGACGGCACCAGGAGCATCGCCACAGCACCGGCGCATAAAATCCGTTTGAACATGGGTTTCTCTTTTCAGATGACGATTCACCGATACTGATTATGGCGCATCATTCGATGCGCTGGCTGGAAGTATCGTCCCCGTTTTTCACAGGGTACGGGGGATAACTGGGATATATCACCGAGCTAAGTCGCGAATTTTTGACCGTCGACTGCGGAATCGCTAGATTAGGTTGTGCTTCGGCGGATCGAAGCAACCGGTGCTTCTCACTTCAGAAAAGCACCGGGTACTTTGTCAACTCAACGAAACGAAAGTTCGTCATGTTGTTGGAGTGTGAGACTGTAGCAGTCCCTCCCTTAGCAAGAGCGAGGTTACAGTCTTCACCCTTCAACGACAAGGCGCAACTTGTTGTAAAAGGGCAATACAGACCATGAAACGTAAGTCTCCTCCGGTCACGCATGAAATGGCGGCACGCATCAAATGGCTTCTTCAAACTCAAATGATGCAGCACGACATCGCTGCAAAGTTCGGAATCAACCCCGGGCGCGTGAGTGAGATCAACACAGGGAAACGCTTCAAACACGTTTCCCCGTCAGCGGGAGCGTAGGCATGGTGAAGAAACAGTCCTCTTCGCCCGTCTCGACTCTCGCGTCGAAAATATTATCGGGTGCCAAAAAGCCCACCGCAAGCGATGCAAGACGGTTGGCTGGTTCGGTGCTTTCCCAAGACGAGAAGCCCGGCAATAAACCAAAGAAGTAGCAGCAAGCCCACCGGTGAAAATCGGTGGGCTCAATCAGTGCTGTGTATGTCGCTTGCTGTGTCTCCCGAATTCATGTTCGAAGATCACCATGCGGTGGAGCTGATTTCTGCTGGAGAGCGCGAGACGCCGATCGAAGACTTGGCATTGCTTTGCGCATGTTGCCACCGACTAATACATCGTCTCGTGAGTGTGCGGCGAGCAGGGGTGACTATGGATCAGGCGCGGAAGATATTGAAGTCCGACATCCAAAGCTACGGTCAGCGTTAAGACGCCACTGGTTTTTCAATCGTTGTGGTCCGTAGTGCTTGATAAAGAGCTTTGAATGACGAGCGCCATGTAATGTTGTTACATTGCCTAAAAGTATAGCAAACGCTATATTGTGGCTATTTGTTACGGAACTGAAACGATTAACAGGGTTCGCGGCGCTCAACAGGGCAGGGCGCGGATAATGTGGTGTGGCGCGGAAGGTAACGGAACGGACCTATTGAACCACGGTGGCGATACTGAAGAGTATGGCAGCACCTAAACTGTTCGGTATGGATCGCTATGGACCCAATGGCGGTTCCCTTCGGTCACCCGTCGCTGCGCTCCGTGAACTGGATTTGATAAGTCTCTTCGCTGGTGTTGCTGGCGTCGTTGCCGGGGCGACTCAAGTCTAATCAGTCGGAAAGAAATGATACCCCATGGTTATCCTATGAATTCTTATGAACCTTATGATTCTTGAATCCAAAATTTAGAACTTTTTGGCAAATATAAGCTATAATATATCTTAGCTATCTTTAGCCAAATTCTTTAAAATTTCTAGTGACCTATGGATTCCATAGGATTCAATGAGGTGTCATTTCTTTCCGACTGATGGTCTTGAGTCGACGACCGCCACGGAAGCCAGGACACACAGCCAAGCAATCCCATCAAATCCTGTTAATGGAGCGAAGCGACAGATCGAGCCGAAGGTGAGATCACCTGCCGTCCATATCAATATCATTCAAGCACGATACAAATAACGCAGCATGCCCGTATCGATTATTGACTTATGTTGCCGCTTTTGATATAGTTTGTTATCCCAAAAAGAGAATGTACTGCGTAAATCTGCATATTCCGCGATTTATGGAGTCTTGTTGTATTGTTGCAACAATATATTTGGGTGCAATTCACTAAATATATTCATCAGTACAAAGTCCGGCACGACTTGTTTTCTGATAGGTCGTTAGCGGAAGGCTTTGTACTCGATACCTCAAATAGACAAAGAAAAAGTCATTAAAGGTCGATGAGTTCATGCCGGACTTTTCATCGACCTTTTTCTTTTGTCTAAGTTTTTATGAGGTATTACTTTTGTCACCAACTCTCGATATTGAAACCAATCTCAATCTTCACGAAAATATTAAGCTGTCCAACGAGGTTGTCTATTACAGTGACGGTCCTGTCGGTTCTCGCAAAACCAGCAGTATGTACCGCTTTGTAGCTGCCTGCCCGGATGCGCGATTTACGATTGGCACTTCCACCAATTCGATGACGGAGGATATTGCAGCCGGGTTCGATGCTCTTGGCGTTTCTTGTATGCCTATCCATCGTAACAATAAGAGTGGACAGGGGACTGCTGTTCGCTACCGCGAAGCGCTCAAGTCAGGCACTCGGTTGGTAAGCGTCAACTACGAGGTTGCCTTAAAGCTCCAACTCGACAAGCTTGACCGTCAATTGCTGGCTGACCCAAACCTTTTTCCCGGTGATGATTACAGCAAAATCGATTTGATCGTTGATGAGATCATGACGGTGTACAAGCGATTTACGCTGACCGGCATGATGCTTTCCCGCACGTGGGTTGACACGAACTTCAAAATTATCAACACGAAAAACCCGGCTTATTATGAACTTCAGCCGAATGACGCGGGAATGATCCAGTGGCGCACCGGCTGTCTCGAAGAACAGCAGCCGCTATCCAAACAGCAGAGCGCCATTCTCGATCACGCGATTAATCCGCGTTTCCGCGTGGCTATCGCTGTCACAGAATATGAAGACCTGATGAAAAGAAAGCGCCTCAGTCTTTCATTTTATGTGACCGTCTGTCCCAGCGTTCTTCGCCAGTATCGCACCGCTACGATTATCGGCGCAAACTTCAAAAAAAGCATGCTCTACAAAATGTGGAAGGATGAAGTTAATTTCCAGCCGCATCCGTACATCGCAGCGAAGTATCATGACTTTTCGCACAAGCACGAAGCCAAGGTGAAGTTCAACCATTACTATTTCTGTGAGCCGACCTTTTCGAAGTCGCGACTTGAGATAATCGGTAATGCCAATGCCAATGAAAAGGCTGCCTTAGCGGTTCACAAAATCCTCTTTGAAAAGCCAGAGGAGACGCCTTACATTTTTGCCGTCAACAATGCAAAAGAAGGTGAACCAAAGCATCCGTGGATTACTGAAACGGGCAACGGCTTTGCAGAGCGCATTAGCCCCAATCCGCGAGGCATGAACGCTTTCAAAGACAGGCATGCTTCTGTCTATTTTGCGGCTGTTAACTTTAGCAACATCGACACTGCCTATCTGTATGCGGCACATAACATCACGCCTTCTGAAGCGCGTGAGGCGATGACCTATGAGAACATTAGCCAGTTTCATGGGCGCACGGCGGTTCGTGAATACGATGATACTGGTGACCTTTATTTTTTCTCGCCAGATCGGGACAGCGCTTATGCAATGCAAGCAGAGTTCGGCGGTGAAGAGCCTATCTTTATTGACCTTGGTTTTGAAGAGTTCCGCTTAGAGGAAAAGGAAAAGGAGAAGGCGGATTACAATGCCAATCGCAATACTAAGCGTGAGGATGAACGTTGGTCCAATGAAGATACGAAGCAATATGACGGATTCACTGTTGGTCTTTGGGAAAAGCGCGGTGACTCGTTTCCTACATTTCACGAAAACTTGGCGTGGCACGATATCCTTAATGTGATCCATGAACAGTCGAAGCAAAAAAGATCAAAGATGGCTCTTCCGATGATTCGCGAAGGCTTTTTTAGAGACCACAATAACCATCTGCGCTCGGGCAACATTGAAAGCACAAAAATGCTTCAGATGGACGTGGATGGCAGCGACGTTTCACCAGAGGATTTCTCAAGATTTTTGGCTGATGATCTTGGTCTTACACATGTAATCTACAATTCGATTAGCTCCACTGAAGCTTGCCCGCGTTTTCATTTTCTGATCCCGCTTGATAAGCCAGTCAATCGCAGTGTTAACAAGCGGCTTTTTTTGACGGTCGCTGAACGCATCAAGCAGCAGTACAAAGATATTCGGTTTGACTTGGAGGTTGGTCGAGACTCAATCAACACCGCCATCTATCTCGCATGCCTGCCGAAAAAAGCAGGCGGTGAAATACTAATAGCCAGCGAAGTTGCTTTTCTGGATGTGGATGCGTGGTTGGCGCGTCGTCAGATAACTACGGCACCTGAATTCGCCACGACACTGAAGCCAAAAACACCTACCAAACGCAAGCGCATTGATGCCCCGACAATTGACCATGTAGGCGCGATGCAAATCATTAGTGAAATCGCGCTGGAGCATGCAAAACCGGGCAATTATGACAGTGCGTTTAAAACGGCGGGACAAGCGCTGGTCTATGATCACAAAATGGAGCGCGAACCTGCAATCCAAGCGCTGGCGTCCACGTTGCACCTTTTTCCTGGCAAAGACCGCAATTCGCCACAACGGCTTGTCAATAGCCTGATGTCTGCACAAGGGTATCGAGGTTGACTCATCCGGCTACCCTGAACATAGTGAGAACATCTATAGCGATGTTCTCACTATGCAGCCAGTCAACGAAGCCATCATCGATCTAATTCGCCATATCGACACACAGGAGGCCATCAGTCTGTTCGATGTCGGTGTGCCGCTGTAGGACAGGGATATGACCAGCACGCGATTGCGAACGCGCTGTGCCGGCTTCAGAGCGATGGAGTGATTGAGTTGATCGACGGGAACCGGCTTAGAGTGGTGAAGGGGCTGTCGCGGGATTAATCAATACGCTGGCATTTCCCAACGGAGACTGCTGGCGTGTCTGTGTTCAGTTCATTGTCCATATAGCCACCATCGAACATGACTTGCATCTTCAGTGTCTCGAAATCAAAGCTATATTTCCATTGCGAGAAGAAACATTCCGCATAGCCGTTCGCTGTCGAAATGTTGTTCCTTTCATCTGCTGGAGCCATCACGTTGAAACAGGGATAGGCTGTTCCCGTTCCGCTGAAGGTTTTTACGGTGATGTTGTAAATCCGAGCGTTCCAACCCGTAAATTGCTTCGTGCTTTGTTGTCCAGTGTCGATCACATTTACAATATACGCGCTGTCTTCGACGTTGAACGTTGCTGAAATCCATTTGCCAGCGGTTTCGTCAAAATGAATGCCAGCCTGAGCCGTCATCTTGCAGAGATAGTTTCCTGCATAGTCCTTCGTAAGCGGAAGGTCTTCCGCGTTCGACATTATCGGCAGCAGAAACAAAACCAAGGCGGCTCGCAAAGTCTTCCTAATCATTCCCTTATACATCACCTTTACTGCCTAACCAGTTCACTCGCCGCCTCTCGGATCGTCTTTAGCGGGTTTTGGGTGCAGTAATTCATCATCCATACGTCGATGGCATCCCCATCTGCGCCTTTCAACATATCCGTCCGTTCCGTGGAAACTTCAGCCTGCATTTGATTGATAGCGGTAGTAAAGCCGCCTACCCATTGCAGTGCGAACTTCCTCAAATTGTCATCGCGGACGTATTTGCCGCACGATGAATTGCCGACTCCACGTATTGCGAATTCTTGACCCGCGTTCGCCATCGTCGGCAAGACCAGCAATGAGAATATTGCCACGCAAACGATACGTTTCATTCAGTTGCTTCCCCCATGCTGCATCAATTTTAACGATTGTTTAAAACGACTATAAATCCCCGTCTGCTATCTAAGCGCGAAAACGGGGAATAGTCGATGCGCCATCGCCAGTTTCAGAAAAAACCAAACCGCCAGTCTTTCATCAGCGAAGCACCGGGCATCGTTCTTGGCGTAGTGGCGTTGGGGATAGCTGGCTATTACAGCGTTGGCGATCTGTTCTCTTCCGTCGCTGCAATGACTCAAGGTTGTGAAATCAAAGGCAATATTTCAATTAATAGTGGTGAGAAGATATTTCATACACCCGGGCAGGAGGACTACGACCAAACCCGGATCAGCCCTGAATATGGCGAGCGGTGGTTTTGCTCTGAGGCGGAAGCACGCGCTGCCGGTTGGCGTAAAGCCGGTAGATAGATGGTAGGCGTTTAATGGGCTCTAACGTGCTGAGGACCATTCGCCAAGTCTGGAAATTGTCTTCCAACTTCGATCGAATTTATGCGGCTTTGCGCGGTAGTGGCTCCGCTCTTGGTGCTGGCAAAAGCCATTGAGCGCATCAGATTGGGCATGCCCGTCTGGAACGGTCTATGGGTATTTTTCCCATTCCTCGTGGGGTTTCTGTATGCCTCCGCGTTTGCGGTCCTTTTCACTTCATATCGGAAAGGCAGAAAAAAGGCGGAAGCCCGGGCGCCTGGTTTCCATGAGATGAGTGACTAGCGGCGGTTGGAACCGCGTTGAAATGTGAGAACTAGATGAAGATAGAAACTGTAGTCGGTTTGGCGTTTGGCGTTTTATGCGCCGTTCTCGGGGTTGTCTTCCGCCCGTTCTGGCTATCGCCCGTTGGACCGTATGTGTTCCTGCTATTCATTTGGATCACAACGTCATTGGCGATGGGGTGGGGCGGCAAAGGCAAACCATACTCGTTTCGCTTTGGCGTCGCGTGCGGAACGGGGTTGGTAATCACCTTCGCAATAACAATGTTTGTGAACCTCTATGTCAGCGTCGCCGTGTTCTGTGCGCTGTTATGGATCGGTATAAAATCGAAGTTCTTTTTGCGTCGAAGTGATGAATTGAAGCGAGCATAGCCCCGTTCGCGATAGTCGGCATCGAGCGCGTTGGCTCAACGGGTGGCAAGGCCCGGATGTGGCGTCCAGAACCTTGCCGATGCTCGTGTTTCCAATTGCGAGCGGGGTGGAGGTAGCGTAGGGGCGGCAAAAGAAAAGACCCATAGAGGGCAGGCGGAACTGAAGGCGGTGACGAAACCGGTCAGGTATCGGGGTTATGTTCTTCTGGGGCATAATGCCAAATAAAAAGGGCCTTCGCGCCGCCGCCACGAAAGCCCCTGTCGGTGTGCTAAAGATTTTATACAGCCCCAACACAGAGAGCGTAGACGCGCTAGCCCATATTGGCTAGTCCTTTCTGCATTGTGACAAGCTCTTGAGAGAATTTTATTAGTGGGGCTATAGCGCGCCAAATTGACATGGATAGTGTTCTTCTATCGTTCCGCCATTGTTTCGCATAATATTAGTTTTCGCTACAATTTGTTATAGTGGGGGAATGTAGACGCCAACTAGTCATCGAATGGTTCTTTGCAATGTACTAGCCCGTTTAGGGCGCAATATCTCTGTCATATTGACCGTTCATTTGCATATCGAACTAGTTCTCAATTTTTAGCCTGTTGAGATCGGGTGTTTTCGCGCTCGTCCTAGGCTCCAAGGCACCGCCACAATGCGCCAACGGGCCGGTCTTGTATTTTCAACTTCGGAAGCGAGGGCGGTTGATCGTCCGACTTTCTAAATGTTGGGGATGGGGCAGGGAACGCTGTCCTTCAGCAAAATACCCAGACCCGTTTGAAACTTTTGACTGGAGGTCAGAAATGAACATCAAGAGCCTTCTTCTCGGCTCCGCTGCTGCTCTCGCAGCAGTATCCGGCGCACACGCTGCCGACGCTATCGTCGCTGCTGAGCCCGAGCCCATGGAATACGTTCGCGTTTGCGACGCTTTCGGCACCGGCTACTTCTACATCCCGGGCACCGAAACCTGCCTGAGCATCAGCGGTTACGTTCGTACCCAGGTTGAATTCGGCGATGTTGGCGAGAACAGCTGGGGTTCCTACACCCGCGGTTACCTGACTGTTGCTGCTAAGAACGATACCGAATTCGGCACGCTCTCCAGCTACATCAACCTTCAGGCTGACACCGGTCACTCGATCGATCAGAGCTCGATCAACGGCAGCGGCGGCGGCGTCATCCTCGACGGCGCATGGATCGAAATCGCTGGCTTCAAGATCGGTAACTTCTACAACTGGTGGGACGATTTCGGTATCGCAGGCGAAACCGACTCGACCGGTGGTAACCTCTTCAACTCCGTTCAGTACACCTACGATGCTGGTTCGTTCCAGATCGGCGCTTCGGTTGAAGATCTTGAGCCGAATGAAATCGAGCAGTTCGGTCACGATGATGGCGTCGGTATCTCGGCACTGGTTCGTGGCACCATCGGCGGTGTTGACGCTCTCTTGATCGGTTCTTACGACTTCGACGTCGATGAAGCTGCTTTCAAATCTCGCTTTACTGCAACTTTCGGTCCGGGTAGCTTCCAGATTGCTGGCATCTACGCCACCAATCCGAATGCTTACTGGAGCACTTCTGAGTGGTCGGTTGCTGCCTCGTACGAAATCAAGGCAACTGACAAGTTCACTATCACCCCCGGCGCTCAGTACTTCGGTAGCGTTCGTAATAGCGTCACAGCTTCGGCGGCGACGACGCTTGGGCAGTTGGTCTGACCGCTGGCTACCAGATCACTGATGGTTTGCGCACGCTCGCTACGGTCAACTACAACAAGGTCGAAGCCGATGATATCGACAACGACGACTCCATCACTGGTTTCGTCCGTCTGCAGCGCGACTTCTAATCTGATCTGACTTTTGTCAGGGAAGAGAAAACCCGGCCGAAAGGCCGGGCTTTTTGTTTGATGGGGAGCAAGGTGGCGCTGTATCTCGCGGCGGTCAGCGCTATTGGCTTAGACAGCTCACAGAATCTCAGGTAAGGGCATCCAAAAATCGCTCTATTGTTTGCGCCGGCTCATCAAGATGCAGGAGGGGCGCGTGACCCTGACCTTTTGCGAGCACTGCCGTCGCATTCGGATGCCGCACGATCATTTCCGCGAGTGTCTCTCCGGAGAGTATTGTTGATCTCTCGCCGCGAATAACAAGCAGCGGAACGGCAGTCAGCTTCTCAAAAAGCGGCCACATGTCTGGCAGTGACGTTTCGGCATTCAGGTTCTTCAGCGCATCGGCGAGGGCAGGGTCGTAATCAGCGATGATTTCTCTACCGTCGTGACGGTAAATTGCATAGGCCATCGCCTCCCAGTTCTCTTCCGACAAAACTGGAAACGCGTCGCCGTGAAGGTGCTTAAGATTCTGGACCGCGTCCTTCCATTCAAGAAAGCGAGTGGGTGAAGAAAGATAATCGCGGATATGCAGCAGGCCGGCATGCTCGATGACTGGCCCGATGTCATTGAGAATAACGCTGTTCAGGAGCGCCGGATTGGTCGCAGCAAGCAGGTGAAGGATCAAGCCGCCGCGGGAGGTTCCGATGAAATTGGCCTTCGCGATGCCCAAAGCTTCGCAAACTTTAACAACATCCTGCGCTTCAATGGGAAGCTGGTAGTGGCTGCTATCTGGATCCCAATCAGACTTGCCTCGCCCGCGATAGTCCAAGGCGATAACTTGGCGTGGCTGGAACTTTCGCATCGATAGATGAACCGCCAGCTCGTGAAAATCGCGGCTGTTGCGGCTCAAGCCGGCAAGGCAAACGATCGGCAATCGCGTCTGACCACGAAGGTTGCTACCGTATTCCCGTACATAGATGGATATGCCATCTGTTGCACCTACGAAATGCTCGACAAAATCCGGCTTGCTTGCTTCTGCCATTACGATGCTCCGTTCGATCTCAGCAATGATGCTCACATCAGCGGAAATTGAAACAGGCTTTTGCGTCCCGAATGGATGGAATAGGGCGATCGGCTTTTGAGGAGCGAAACACCTTGCCGCGCCGCATATTTGCGACGTTTCGGATAGATATGCGGCAGATTATCCCTGGCGGCCCATTCGCAGGTCGCTGACGATATCGGCTTTCTGACCGAGACGGGTCTTGTAGACCTGATAGTTTTCCATCACGCGCTGGACGTAGCCCCGGGTTTCAGCGAAGGGAATGCGCTCTATCCAGTCGACAACCTCGTCGATTGGCTTTCCGCGCGGATCGCCGTAGCGATTGAGCCATTCGGGAACCCGCTTTGGCCCGGCATTATAGGCGATGAAGGTCAGGATGTAAGAGCCGCCGAAATCATTGATTTGTTCGCCGAGGTAGTGGGCGCCGAGCGTCGCATTGTAGGCGGCGTCGGTTGTAAGGCGGTCACTGGAAAAGGCAAGACCGTGGCGTCCGGCCACGCCTTTTGCCGTTCCCGGCAGAATTTGGAGGAGGCCACGCGCATTGGCTGGCGAAACGGCTGCGGAATTGAATGCGCTTTCCTGTCTGGCGATCGCATAGGCCAGTGCCTTGCCGGCGCCCGCAATGTTGGCAGTTGAGGGAATGACACCGATCGGGAAGGCGAGGGCGGCTACGTCGAGGCCGCGCCCGAAGGCGAGCTTGCCGATCTGCAGCGAGAGCTGATGACCCCGTGTCTTTTCGGCGCGTGATGCGAGGATTGCAAGCTCTCCGGGGCTGGTGAGTTCGTCGGCCAGTGCGCGATAAAGATTGTCCGCGCGCCAGCCATGTCCGGCAGCTTCCAACCGGGCAATGGCCTGGACGGCCTCGCGATTTTCAAAGGCAACGCGGTCACTCGGCGTCGGCGTCGGGTAGGCGACGTTGAGGGCGTCGGTGCCCAGGCGCGCGGCGGCAAGCTGCCCATAAAAGGTGCCGGACAGCTTGGCTGCCTCGGCGAAATACGCATGCGAAGAACCTCCAGCGCCCGCTTCAGCGGCACGACCCAGCCAGTAATAGGCGCGCGAAACCGAAATGGGGCGGTTTGAAACGGCAAGGATACGACGAAAATGGCCTTCTGCCGTCTTGGCGTCGTTCAGCGCGCGAAGCGCATACCAACCAGCGTGGAATTCGGCATCAACGACATCCGAAGCTTCGCTGGCCGAATGGTTGGCTGCGACCTGATAGGCGCCTTTGAAATCGCCTTTGTCGAGAAGCCCCCGGCTGACGATGCGCTGTTCAACCCACCATTCGCCGGGATCAACAAGTGCCGCTGCGTCTTTGGGCGCGTAGGCAAGCAGTTTTGCCGCCTCGGCGTATTTTTCCTGCTTTCGCAGCAGCTCGATGCGGATGAACAGATAAGCCGGATCTTTCGCCCAGGATGGATCGACGGCTGCGACGAGCGCCGGTGCGCTCGCCGTGTTCTTCGCCGCAGCGGCCCACGCGCGATACAGCGACTGCGCCTTGCCGAGATCGCTGAAACGGGCGGCCTGTTCCAACCGTCCGCGATAAAGCAGCATCTTCATGCGGCCGCGATGCTCATCTACCGTCAGAAGATCCGAAAACTCCGAAATGACCTTGTCTTCAGTGTCCTTGTCGAGTCGTTCCGTTGTCCAGAGCGTTTCGAGAAGCTTGGCTGCCGCACTCCTGTTTCCCGTCTGCACCAGGGCGCGCGCCAGCACGATGGAGCCGTCCGTCGTTTCCGGCTGGCTGTTGCCGAAGGCCGCGATGACGTCGGAAGCTGGAGGGTTTTCGCGCAAGAGTGCCCGCTCGGAATTGGCACGCAACGCCCCAAGCCCCGGCCAGCCTTTCAATTCCTGCTGCGCGGCGGCGATTTCGTGGGATGGCACACCCTTCTGGTTGGAGAGCGCAATCGCCCAGCTGAGAATATGGCGGTCAAGCGTTCCGTTGGGCATGGTGTTACGTACTTCGATTGCCCTTGCGGCATTCTTGTTCGAAAGTGCGTCGAGCCCGTCTTTCAGGCTGGAGTTGACAGGAATATTTGACGTCGCGGCAGCGATCGAGCTGGTTATGTCTGCCCGGGCAGGGGCAAAATCGGTTTTTACAGCGATATCGGGACGTGCTTTGGGAAGCGGCGTTTTTCCGTCGAAGGCTAAGGCTTGTCCGATCGGAAGAAGCCCGGCCACAAGAATGCTCGATGCGTAGAGCATCGGCATGGTCAGCCGCAAAGAACCGTAGATGCGCATGAAGAGCCCCGTAATGCCCTGCAATCCTTCTTCATTTGGCGACGCAAATGTTAACGAATAGTTACCAGTTTTCCTAGAATTCGACTGATATCCCCTGAACCAGCCAGTTTCACCCTTGAAGCTACAAAGTGGAGCCGTATGTCTGTGTCGCGACACGTTTGCCAGCTGCTTCAGTTGGATATGCGACGTCCGAATGCCGCATAGATGCTTGCCGCAGGCATCTCACATGATTATGGTGCGCCAGTTTTCTAACCATGAAATACGGCCAAAGCGTGGGTTGGTTGTCTCACAACCCGGGCGCCGTCAGGAGTCGTGCATGTTCAAGGGATCCATTCCCGCTCTCGTTACCCCGTTTATGGCCACTGGAGCCGTCGATGAGGAAAGCTTCGTTGCCCATGTGGAATGGCAGATCGCGGAAGGTAGCCACGGCCTCGTGCCCGTTGGCACGACCGGGGAATCGCCGACGCTTTCGCATGCCGAGCACAAACGGGTGGTGGAACTCTGCATCAAGACGGCGGCGGGTCGCGTTCCGGTCATCGCCGGTGCCGGCTCCAACAACACGACCGAAGCTGTCGAGCTTGCGCAGCACGCTGAAAAGGCTGGTGCAGACGCGATTCTGGTTGTCACGCCCTATTACAACAAGCCGACCCAGAAGGGGCTCTATGCCCATTATGCCGCCATTGCCGAAAGCGTAAAGCTGCCAATCGTGATCTACAACATCCCCGGCCGCTCGGTCGTGGATATGAGCGTGGAAACGATGGCGGCGTTGCATAGCGCCTATCCGTCGATCCTGGGCGTCAAGGATGCGACCGGTAAGATCGAGCGCGTCTCCGAACAGCGCCTGGCTTGTGGTCCTCAGTTCGTTCAGCTGTCCGGCGAAGACGCGACGGCCCTTGGCTTCAACGCCCATGGTGGCGTCGGTTGCATTTCCGTGACGGCAAACGTTGCTCCTCGTCTTTGCGCCGAATTCCAAGAAGCGACACTTGCCGGAGATTATGTCAAGGCACTGGAATATCAGGACAAGTTGATGCCGTTGCACAAGGCGATCTTCATGGAGCCGGGTCTCTGTGGAGTGAAATACGGCCTTAACAAGCTGCGCGGCATGAGCCGTACCGTGCGTTCTCCGCTTCTGCCGACGCTGGAGCCGGCAACGGAGGCAGCGATGGATGCAGCACTTCGCCATGCGGGGCTGATGAACTGATGGCACCCAAAGGCAGCCAGCGCGTGATCAAGAAAATTGTGGCGGAGAACCGGAAGGCCCGCTTCAATTACGAGATCATCGATACCTACGAAGCCGGCATGGTCTTGACCGGCACGGAGGTCAAATCTCTGCGCGAAGGCAAAGCTAACATCGCCGAATCCTATGCCTCTGATGAGGGCGGCGAGATCTGGTTGATCAACTCGTATTTGCCTGAATATCTTCAGGCAAACCGCTTCAACCATGAACCGCGCCGCCGTCGAAAGCTGCTTTTGTCAAAACGTGAGGTCAACCGGCTTCGGGGGGCGATCAATCGCGACGGCATGACCCTCATTCCCCTCAAGATCTATTTCAACGATCAGGGCAGGGCGAAACTGGAACTTGCTCTCGGCAAGGGCAAGAAGCTGCATGACAAGCGCGAAAGCGAAAAAGAGCGCGACTGGAATCGCCAGAAGAGCCGCTTGTTGAAAGAGCACTGAGAAATCTTCCGCAGACCACCACGTGTTCGCTGCGGACAAGCTGGCCCGTCAGAAAGTCTTGCCGCTTTGGATATCCAGTGTGCCATCCCATCATCTTGGCAGGGTTGGCTTGAAAGCGTGCAGGTGCAGGCTTTCGAAACACACTCACTGAAGAGTCATACCGCCCCGGTGTGCCGGAGCGGTATGACACAGCAAAAATTCATGCGTCCGGTTCGTTGCCGACGCCGATTGGCTCAGGAAGTCTTGACGGACGTTCGGACGGATCTCGGCCGACTTCCGCTTTCAGCGTGACAAGCTCGATGAAATGATCGGCCTGTCGGCGAAGGTCGTCTGCAATCATCGGCGGCTGCGTCGACATCGTGGAAACCACGGAAACCTTGCGCCCCTTGCGCTGCAGCGCTTCGACGAGTGTCGTGAAATCGCCGTCGCCGGAGAAAATCACCAGATGATCCACAGTCTCCGCCTGCTCCATCGCGTCGATGGCCAGCTCGATATCCATGTTGCCCTTGATCTTGCGGCGACCGAGCGAATCCGTGAATTCCTTGGCGGGCTTCGTCACAACCTTGTAACCGTTGTAGTCTAGCCAATCGATCAATGGGCGGATGGAGGAATACTCCTGGTCCTCGATCAGCGCAGTATAATAGTAGGCGCGAAGAAGATATCCGCGCTTCTGGAAAGCTTTTAGAAGCTTACGATAGTCAATGTCGAAGCCCAGGCTTTTCGACGCCGCATATAAATTTGCACCGTCAATAAAAAGCGCGATTTTCTCGCGTGGATCGAACATCTCAATATTCCTTTTGTTGCCTCAATGTCCTTTAATTCAATCTGACCGAGCAAAAAGCGACGTCCGAAGCAGAGAATGTCTTAACATTAAGAGATTTTTTGGGTTCATGAACCGGGTTCGAATGTTCGCCTTAAACCAATGCAATTCTCGGCGAAAGTGCGAGTTTTCGCAGGATTTTTCCAATAAAGGGATTAATGAGGCATTTTTTAGTAATTTTTCCCCCGCAAACATATTCCGTAAGCATAAAATAGCTATGCCCCCGGTCGGCCGTTTTCTCCCCGCATTTCAGCAACTCTCCCCCTGACCCATATTCAATCATCATTCCTGTAGAAGTCAAAGGATATCAGCAACTTCTGTTTGACCAAGGGCTTCACATAGGTGCCCATCCGCGTGGCTAGAGGAAGAGCAATTCTCTTGCGTTTGCACCTTTAGAATGTCTCAAAATGGTCTGTAGCCTGCCATTCAGGCAGGGATGTTTCATTTTGGAATACCTCTTTAGGCGCATGGGAAATGGGTGCAATCCCCGCAAAGGCGGATATCTTTTGCCTTGCAGCAGGAAAAACTTGAATTTGCCCGCTTTTGATTGTATCGGGCAAGCTACTTCCGGAAATTGGAGCCATGCGTACCGTCAGCCGACGGCTGGACGCGGGTTCCGATGTTGTCAATCGGCACGGCGAGGCAGTCCCTCCGAAGGGTGAACGCAGCCTTGCTCCCAAGACCAAAAGGACAGGCCATGGCCCGCGTCACTGTTGAAGATTGCATCGACAAAGTCGATAACCGTTTCGAGCTCGTGCTTCTGGCCAGCCACCGCGCCCGCCTGATCTCGCAGGGTGCCGCTATCACCATCGACCGCGACAACGACAAGAACCCTGTCGTTGCTCTTCGCGAAATTGCCGATGAGACGCTGTCGCCGGGCGATCTCAAGGAAGACCTCATCCATTCGCTGCAGAAGCATGTTGAAGTCGATGAGCCCGAGCCCGATCCGGCCTCGCTCATCGTCAACGAAGCGGCTGCTGTTTTTGCTGACCAGTCCGGGGAAGACGATGACCAGCCGGAAGTCGTGACCTTCGACCGCATGTCGGAAGAAGAGTTGCTGGCCGGCATCGAAGGCCTCGTTCCGCCGGAAAAGAGCGACGACTACTAAGGTCGGGCAAGACGCGTTTCGATGTGTCCTGTCATCGGCGATATCAGCGGTTCCCGCATATCCGCCATTTGACGCAAGCAGCTGACTTTGCAAAGCGGTGCGCCACTCCTATGATTGGCGCACTTTCTGTTTTTGAAAGCGTTCTGCGGGAGCCGTTCAGGAATGATGCGCCAATACGAGCTCGTTGAGCGCGTTCAGAAGTACAAACCCGACGTCAATGAGGCCCTGCTGAACAAGGCCTATGTCTATGCCATGCAGAAGCATGGACAGCAAAAGCGCGCCAGCGGCGATCCCTACATCTCCCATCCTCTCGAAGTCGCGGCAATCCTGACCGATATGCATCTCGACGAGTCGACCATTGCTGTCGCTCTGCTCCATGACACGATCGAGGATACGACGGCCACGCGCGCGGAAATCGACGAGCTTTTCGGCGAGGATATCGGTGCGCTGGTCGAGGGACTGACGAAGATCAAGAAGCTTGATCTTGTGACCAAGAAGGCCAAGCAGGCCGAAAATTTGCGCAAGCTGCTCCTGGCGATTTCCGACGATGTTCGGGTGTTGCTCGTCAAACTCGCCGACCGTCTTCACAACATGCGCACTCTCGACCACATGTCGGCGGAAAAGCGCGCCCGGATTTCCGAAGAGACGATGGAAATCTATGCGCCGCTCGCCGGCCGCATGGGTATGCAGGACATGCGCGAGGAGCTGGAAAACCTCTCCTTCCGCCATATCAATCCGGAGGCCTTCGAAACAGTTACCCGGCGGCTCGAGGAGCTCTCGACCCGCAATGAGGGGCTGATCAAGAAGATCGAGGACGAGCTCGGCGAGTTGCTGAAGGTCAAGGGATTGACCGATCCCGTCGTCAAGGGGCGCCAGAAGAAGCCCTATTCGGTCTTCAAGAAGATGCAGTCGAAGTCATTGTCCTTCGAGCAGCTTTCGGATGTCTGGGGTTTCCGCATTATCGTTGAGGATATTCCTGCCTGCTACCGCGCGCTCGGCATCGTCCATACGCGCTGGCGGGTCGTACCCGGGCGCTTCAAGGACTACATCTCGACGCCGAAGCAGAACGACTATCAGTCGATCCACACCACGATCGTCGGTCCTTCCCGGCAGCGTATCGAACTGCAGATCCGCACGCGATGGATGCACGAGATCGCGGAATACGGTATTGCCGCCCACACGCTCTACAAGGACGGCACCGAGCCGGCAAGCGACGTAAAGCTCTCGCCGGGTTCCAACGCCTATTCCTGGCTGCGTCGGACGATCGAATCGCTGGCTGAGGGCGACAACCCGGAAGAGTTCCTGGAGCACACGAAGCTCGAGCTTTTTCAGGATCAGGTCTTCTGTTTCACGCCGAAAGGTCAGCTCATTGCCCTTCCGCGCGGCGCCACGCCGATCGATTTCGCCTATGCCGTCCACACCAATATCGGCGATACCTGCGTCGGTGCCAAGATCAATGGCCGTATCATGCCACTGGTCACAAGACTTTCGAACGGCGATGAAGTCGAGATCGTCCGTTCCGGTATCCAGGTGCCGCCGGCGGCCTGGGAAGAAATCGTCGTCACCGGCAAGGCGCGCTCGGCCATTCGCCGGGCAACGCGTGCCGCTATCCGCAAGCAGTATTCCGGCCTCGGCTACCGCATTCTGGAGCGGACTTTCGAGCGTGCCGGCAAGTCTTTCACCCGCGACGGCCTGAAGCCAGTCCTTCATCGGCTTGGCCAGAAGGATGTGGAAGACGCGATTGCGTCCGTCGGGCGAGGCGAACTTTCGTCACTCGATGTCCTGCGGGCGGTTCACCCCGATCACCAGGACGAACGCGTCACCGTCAAGCCCGTCGATCAGGGCTGGTTCAATATGCGCAGTGCCGCCGGCATGGTCTTCAAGCTGCCGGAGCGTCCGAAGGATATGTTCGAAGAGGCCGCAGGACCGGATGCCTTGCCCATTCGCGGACTTTCGGGCGATGCGCAGGTCCATTTCAGCGCATCCGGCGCTGTGCCCGGCGACCGTATCGTCGGCATCATGGAAAAGGACAGGGGGATCACGATCTATCCGATCCAGTCGCCGAGCCTGCAGAAGTTCGACGAGGAATCGGAACGCTGGATCGATGTGCGCTGGGATCTTGACGAGGCCAACAACACCCGCTTCATGGCCCGCATCCAGATCAACGCCCTGAACGAGCCGGGTACGCTTGCCGAGATTGCCCAGGCAATCGCGACCAGCGATATCAATATCCGGGGGCTCAGCATGGGCCGGGTTGCCGCCGATTTCAGCGAGTTCCAGATCGACGTGGAAGTCTGGGACCTGCGTCAGTTGAACCATCTCCTGACCCAGATGCGCGATCTTCCAACGGTGTCGACCGTCAAGCGTGTCTTTGAATAATCTGTTCGAAAGCAGATGACCGAGCCACCTGCCGGCCTGGCGATTTTGAGAGGGTTTTGCCTGGTGTCAGAGCAATTGCTTCCTAAATAGGCTTATATTGCCGATACGCTAGGCTGCCCATGCGTTATGCGCATGGCTGCTGACTGTAACCGGCGCTGGTAGAAAAGCAGTCGCTCACCTATCTTCATGCTCGGGAGGTAAACGAAAAGAGGTTTACCATGTTCAAGCAACTGAAGAAGTTCACCAGCGCTCTGCGCGCTCCGTCCACCGAAGATCGCGAACTCACCTATCTCAATGGTTCTGTCGATCGCATCGATCTTGAATACCGCCAGCGCCAGGTCGATTGTGGCCTTTTCCGTCGCGGTTTCTAAGCAAGTCGTCCGCTTCGGCTGCCTGCGGTGCAGGCGGCCAGCAGCTATGCACAAATTGAGTGACTTCCGGTTGGTATTTGCATGATTTTTTCAGATGCCGATCGCAGACCGGGAAAGAACTGAATATCTTCGCCCGCGTCGGTTGATGCGCGGAGGAAATATCGCGCCGAATTAACCGTGATCTGTCGCTGATGGCATTGTGCCTGGCTGCAATCTTCGTCTATCAAGCATCTCATGTTGTTCCGTCGCAGAAAACCGGCCACCTTTGCCGGTAAGGTCCGTGCGTTCCTGTGGCCGCGAAAGGGTTTTTCGCGTGGCCTGCGGTATATGACGCTGCGGGTTCTGCGACTGTCTTCGACGCCCCACTGTATCGCCGTGGGGGTTGCTGCCGGCGCTGCATCTTCCGCCACGCCTTTCGTCGGATTACACATCCTCATTGCCGTTGCGCTTGCCTATATGCTTTCCGGCAACCTGATTGCCGCAGCGCTTGCGACGGCAATTGCCAATCCCGTGACCATTCCCTTCATTCTTGCCGCGACCTACGAAGCAGGCGTCGTGGTGCTCGGCCGCAGTTCGCACCAGATGCTATCCGGCGGCGAAATTTTCGATATGCTTGAGAACCTGGAGTTCTCGCATCTGTGGACGCCTGTGCTGAAGCCGATGCTCGTCGGCGCAATCCCGCTTTCGATGACGAGTGCCGTGGTTTTCTATGGCCTCGCCTATGCTGCGGCACGTCTGTTTCAGCAAAGACGCGAGATGCGGCGTCTTACGCGGGTGGCATCGCTTTCTGTGTCGAAGAAGCATGAGGCGTGACGTTTCAATCCGCAATCGAAGCGGCCACAGGCTTTTCGATTGCCCATGATCTGTGAGCTGGAATGATTATTGGTATTGGAAGCGATCTGATCGATATCCGCCGCATTGCGGGATCCATCGATCGTTTCGGTGAACGTTTTACGCATCGCTGTTTCACCGACATCGAAATCCGAAAGTCGGAAGGCCGCAAGAACCGGGCGGAATCCTATGCCAAGCGGTTTGCCGCCAAGGAGGCATGCTCCAAGGCCCTCGGCACCGGCCTGTCGGCCGGCGTCTTCTGGAAGGATATGGGCGTCGTCAATCTGCCGGGTGGAAAACCGACCATGGTGCTGACTGGAGGCGCCGCAGAGCGGCTCTCCGGGATGCTGCCCGAAGGCCATCGCGCTGTCATCCACCTGACCATTACCGACGATTTTCCCTTGGCCCAGGCCTTCGTGATAATCGAGGCGCTGCCCGTTGCTCCGGCATCAGGAAACGTTTAGAGCATGTCTCAAACAACGATCGCGCTCGCGGGTCGTATTATTTGGAAAAATCACGCTGGATTGAACATCTTTCCGGCTGATTTTAAGTGAAAACACCGGCTGAATTTCGCGAGCCTCAATCCTATCTTAAGGACGACGCGAGAGCAGCACACAAGGAAAAACGGCGTGGCAGAGAAGATTGAAAAAAGCCAGGGTGGTGTGTGGGAAAACGTCAAGGTCATCATTCAGGCGCTTCTGCTTGCCGTGGTGATCCGTACCGTTTTCTTCCAGCCCTTTACCATTCCCTCGGGCTCGATGATGCCGACGCTGCTCGTTGGTGACTATATCTTCGTCAACAAGTTCGCCTACGGCTATTCGAAATATTCGCTGCCGTTCTCGCCGGATCTCTTCGAAGGCCGCATCTTCGCAAGCGAGCCGAAGCGCGGCGACGTCGTCGTCTTTCGCTTCCCGCCGAACCCCGACATCGACTACATCAAGCGCCTGATCGGCCTGCCCGGTGATCGCATCCAGGTGCGCGACAGCATTCTCTATGTCAACGACAAGGCTGTCGAGCGTGCGCCGGACGGCGTCTTCCGCGCCGACGACCAGTATGACACCGGGGCTGACGTACCGGTCTACCGCGAAACGCTCGATAACGGCGTGAACTTCGACACGCTCGACCAGTTCCCTGACAGCCGTGGCGATAACACCCGCGAGTTCATCGTGCCGGAAGGCCACTATTTCATGATGGGCGACAATCGCGACAATTCTGCCGACAGCCGCTTTGATGTCGGCTTCGTTCCGGCGGAAAACCTTGTCGGTCGCGCCAGCATGATCTTCTTCTCGCTTGGCAACGACACCTCTTTCCGTGAAATCTGGAAGTGGCCGACCAATCTCCGCTACGACCGTCTGTTCAAGAGCGTAAAATGATCCGGAAGTCGCTGAACGCGGAGAACCGGCAAAAGCTCGAGGCTGCGATCGGCTACCACTTCGTCCAGCAGGAGCGGCTGGACCGGGCGCTGACCCATGCCAGCGCTCGCAATGCCAAGGGCTCGAATTATGAGCGCCTGGAATTTCTGGGCGATCGCGTTCTCGGGCTCTGCATTGCCGAGCATCTGTTTCAGACGTTTCGTGATGCAGCTGAAGGCGAGCTTTCCGTGCGCCTCAACCAGCTCGTCAGTGCTGAAAGCTGCGCAGTCGTAGCCGATGCGCTTGAGCTGCATCTTTTTATCCGCACCGGTGCCGACGTGAAGCGGGTCACCGGAAAACACATGCTCAACATCCGCGCCGATGTGGTAGAATCGCTCATTGCCGCGATCTATCTCGATGGCGGAATGGAGGCTGCACGCGGTTTCGTGCTTCGCCACTGGGGAACGCGGGCAAGCCGCGCCGATGGTGCGCGGCGTGATGCCAAGACAGAATTGCAGGAATGGGCGCATGCGAAATTCGGCGTGGCGCCGAGCTACCGCGTTGACGACCGCTCAGGCCCGGATCATGATCCGCGTTTCACGGTGACGGTCGAGGTTGCTGGCACAGCGCCCGAGACTGGGACCGACCGCTCCAAGCGCGCCGCAGAGCAGGTTGCTGCGACGAAGGTGCTGGAGCGGGAAGGCGTCTGGAAATCGACCGACCTCGGCTGAGAGCGCGCGCGTTCGCGTAAGAGGCAAGAATACGGAAATCAAGAAGCGGAATCGTTCCAACCTTAAAGGTTGCTACCCGCAAAACACTGAACACATGCCGGACGGGATGTCCGCTGCTTATGGATTTGACCGACACCATGACCGAAGAGATCAACGAGACCGCCGAGACCGAAGCTGCTGCAACCCGTTCGGGCTTCGTTGCCCTGATCGGCGCGACCAACGCCGGCAAGTCGACGCTGGTCAATCGCCTCGTTGGCGCCAAGGTCTCGATCGTCAGCCACAAGGTGCAGACCACCCGCGCCATCGTGCGCGGCATCGCCATCCACGACAACGCCCAGATCGTCTTCATGGATACCCCCGGCATCTTCAAGCCGCGCCGTCGGCTGGATCGTGCCATGGTCACGACCGCCTGGGGCGGCGCCAAGGATGCCGACGTCATCATGCTCCTGATCGACAGCGAACGTGGCCTGAAGGGCGATGCCGAGACCATTCTCCAAGGCCTGAAGGAAGTGCCGCAGCGCAAGATCCTGGTGCTCAACAAGATCGACCAGGTCTCGCGCGAGGAGTTATTAAAGCTTGCCGCGGCGGCCAATGAGTTCGTCACCTTCGACCGCACCTTCATGATCTCGGCTCTCACCGGTTCCGGCTGCGAAGACGTGATGGACTATCTTGCCGCCGACCTGCCGGAAGGCCCGTGGTACTATCCGGAAGACCAGATTTCGGATCTGCCGATGCGCCAGCTCGCAGCCGAAATCACCCGCGAAAAGCTCTTCCTACGCCTGCATCAGGAGCTTCCCTATTCCTCTCACGTCGAGACGGAAAAGTGGGAAGAACGCAAGGATGGCTCGGTACGCATCGAGCAGGTCATCTATGTCGAACGCGACAGCCAGAAGAAGATCGCGCTGGGTCGCAACGGCGAGGCGATCAAGGCGATCTCGATGGCCTCTCGCAAGGAGCTTGCCGAAATTCTCGAACAGCCTGTTCATCTATTCCTGTTCGTCAAGGTTCGCGAAAACTGGGGCGATGACCCCGAGCGTTTCCGCGAGATGGGGCTCGAATTCCCGCGCGGATAAGCCGGAAGCCCGTCGTACCGCAATCGTCGAACAGTCTGTCCTGAACCTGCCGTCTTGCGGCCTATGTCTCTCCGTGAGAGGTCATGAGCATGCGGCGCGGCGGTGCCGCGTCTTGATGCAGGGAGTGACGAATGCCGCAGCTGGTCGATGGAAAGTGGGAAAAGGGCGATGTCGCCGCAAGCGAAATGAAGGGCGGGGCCTTTCACCGCGAGCCGACGAGCTTCAGGAACTGGATCACGCCAGATGGATCGCCAGCGCCGGAGGGTCAAGCGGGTTTGCCGGCGGAAGCCGGGCGTTACAAGCTGTTCGTTTCCTATCTCTGCCCCTGGGCGTCGCGCACGCTGATGATGCGCAAGCTGAAGGGTCTGGAGGAGATCGTCTGCCTTTCCGTTTCCGAACCCGAACTCGGCGAAAACGGCTGGACCTATACCGAGCCACAGGATGCCGGCCCCCGTGTCGGCAAGGTCCGTTATCAGTACGAGCTCTATGCCGCTTCCGATCCGCATTACACCGGCAAGGTCTCCGTTCCCGTTCTCTGGGACCTCAAGGAAGGCCGGATCGTCAACAACGAATCCGCCGACATCCTTGGTATCCTTAACACTGCTTTCGATCGCTTGACCGGCAACGACCTCGATTTCTATCCCGCGTCGTTGCGCCCGAAGATCGACCGCTGGAACGCGCCGATCTACGACAAGGTCAACAACGGTGTCTACCGCGCGGGTTTTGCTAAGACACAAGGTTCCTATGAGGCGGCCGTCACGGATGTCTTCGAGATGCTGGATACGCTGGAAGTGCATCTCGGCGAAAACCGCTATGTCGCCGGATCGCATTTCACGGAAGCGGACATTCGCCTGTTCGTAACACTGATCCGCTTTGACGCCGCCTATAACGGTGTCTTCAAATGCAATATCCGGCGACTGGAAGACTACCCGAACCTCTCGTCCTATCTCCGTGAAATCTACCAGTGGCCCGGCATCGCTGAGACGGTGAAGATCGATCAGATCAAGCGCGGTTATTACTCGATCGCCCATGTGAACCCGACCATGATCGTTCCGGTTGGTCCGATCCTCGATTTCAATCGTCCCCATGATCGGGGTCGGCTGAAGGGGGAGGGCGTATTCCACAAGGGCTAACTGCCAACTGGTTAAACACCCAATCCCGCATCGATCTGTGGACGTAACGGCAGGGCCTTCACGCCCTCACTTGGCCTTGATGCTCTGTGCATCTATGGTCCGCCGCAACTGCCTCATCTGACGGGATACCATGACCAGCTCTGCCAAAACTGCTTCCGCAATGCCGATCGCCATCATCATTGCACGTGAGGTCAATGCCGCGCCGGCCCAGGTGATCGCCGCCGTCGAATTGCTTGATGAAGGCGCGACGGTTCCCTTCATCGCCCGCTACCGCAAGGAAGTGACCGGCGGGCTTGATGACACGCAGCTCCGCACACTTGCCGAACGGCTGGTCTACCTGCGCGAGTTGGAGGCTCGTCGCACCGCCATCCTCGATTCGATCCGCAGCCAGGACAAGCTGACCAACGAGCTGGTGGCCAAGATTGCCGCCGTCACCACCAAGGCAGAGCTTGAAGATATCTATCTGCCCTATAAGCCCAAGCGCCGCACCAAGGCGGAGATTGCCCGCGAGCGCGGCCTCGGCCCGCTTGCCGAAGCCATTATGGCTGATCGGACCGTTACGCCGGCCAAGCGGGCGGAAGCATTCCTGACTGCTGATGTCGTCGATGTGAAGACAGCACTCGAAGGTGCGCGCGACATCATAGCCGAAGGCTTTGCTGAAAATGCCGATCTGCTCGGCCGTCTGCGTACCCACATGCGGGGCGCCTCGTTGCTGCGCGCCCGCGTTGTCGACGGCAAGCAGGAGGCCGGCGCCAAGTTTTCAGATTATTTCGACCACTCCGAACGGTGGGCAACCGTGCCGGGCCACCGCGCGCTCGCCATGTTGCGCGGCTGGAACGAGGAAGTGCTGTCCGTCGATATCGTCGTCGATCAGGACGACACGTCTCCGGTAAAGCCGGTCGAGCGTACGATGGCCGCTGCCTACACTGTCGGCGGGACGCTGCCGGGCGATCAGTGGCTGATGGAGGTGATCGGCTGGACATGGCGCGTGAAGCTTTCCATGTCGCTGTCGCTCGACCTGATGCGCGAGCTTCGAGAGCGGGCGGAAGAGGAAGCGATCCACGTCTTCGCACGCAACCTGAAGGACTTGCTGCTCGCCGCCCCAGCCGGCTCGCGCGCCACCATGGGCCTCGATCCTGGTATCCGCACCGGCGTCAAGGTCGCCATCGTCGATGGCACCGGCAAACTGCTGGAAACCACCACCGTCTATCCGTTCCCACCGAAGAACGATATCCGCGGCACCCAAGCCGAACTTGCCAGCCTCGTGCGCAAGCACAAGGTCGAGTTGATCGCCATCGGCAACGGCACCGGCAGCCGCGAGACCGAACGCCTCGTTGCCGATATGCTGGCCCAGCTGCCGACGCCGAAGCCGACCAAGGTCATCGTTTCGGAAGCCGGCGCCTCGGTCTATTCCGCATCGCAGACCGCCGCCGACGAATTCCCCGGCCTTGACGTGTCGCTGCGCGGCGCCGTCTCGATCGCTCGCCGCCTGCAGGATCCGCTCGCCGAACTGGTCAAGATCGATCCGAAGTCGATCGGCGTTGGCCAGTATCAGCATGACGTCGATCAGGGCCGTCTCAGCCGCTCGCTCGATGCCGTCGTCGAAGACGCTGTGAATGCGGTCGGCGTCGATCTCAATACGGCCTCCGCGCCGTTGCTGGCCCGTGTCTCCGGACTCGGCAAGTCCTCAGCGGAAGCCATCGTCGCCCATCGCGATGCGACCGGCCCGTTCGAAAGCCGCAAGGAGCTGATGAAGGTTCCGCGCCTCGGTGCCCGGACATTCGAACAATGCGCCGGCTTCCTGCGCATCCCCAATGGCAAGGAGCCGCTGGATGCATCCTCGGTGCACCCGGAAGCCTATGGTGTCGCTAAGAAGATCGTCGCCGCCTGCGGTCGCGACCTGCGCGCCATCATGGGCGACAGCTCCGTGCTGAAGGCGCTCGATCCGCGCGTCTTCGTCGATGAGCGCTTCGGCCTGCCGACGGTGAAGGACATTCTCGCTGAAATGGAAAAGCCCGGCCGCGATCCACGCCCGAGCTTCAAGACCGCGACCTTTGCCGACGGCATCGATGACATCAAGGATCTGAAGCCCGGTATGCTTCTGGAAGGCACGGTGACCAACGTCGCCGCCTTTGGCGCCTTTGTCGATATCGGCGTGCATCAGGATGGCCTTGTGCACGTCTCCCAACTCGCAGATCGCTTCGTCAAGGACCCGCATGAGGTGGTGAAGGCCGGCGATGTCGTGCAGGTGCGGGTGACTGAAGTTGACGTACCCCGCAAGCGCATCGGGTTGACCATGCGCAAGGATGGTGGCGCTGAGTCAGGTGTCCGCATGCCAGCCACCGACGCACGCAACGTGAAGCCGCAGCAGGGGCGTCCATCGTCGACCAAGCCTTCCCAGACGAAACCCCAGCCTCCCACGCAAGGCGCATTTGGCGCTGCACTCGCCGAGGCGATGAAGCGGAAGTAAGCGCAGTCGAGGGCGGCGGCGGCCGCCCTTTCGTACTCGCTATGCTCTAAAGTGGAACCGGATATTCCCGCTTGCCAGAAAAGCGACAAATCTCCACGGTCCGCGTGAAAACGGTGCGAGACAAATCGTCAGGGTTGTGGTTTTTTCATAAAAACGTCCTGTAACCCTGACCTGAAGCGTTCCCGCATGCTCCTGAGGCAGACGCAGCTTTATTTGCCGGCACAAATCGGAGCGCCGCTGGTACAGCTGGCCTCCGTTGTCGTTTGGGCGCATATCCTGCCGCCCGGTGAGCTCGGCAAGCTCGTGCTCGTCATTGCCTTGCAGGATATTCTCTTCGCGCTTCTCTTCGTCTGGTGGTCGCATTTCATGCTGCGGTTCCTGCCCGGCATCGCTCTCGCAGGCGAGAGTGAGAGCTTTCGGAAGACTGAAATTGCCGTAGTCACCTCCGCTACGCTGTTGCAATTTGTCATCGTGACGATCATTGGCTTCCTGTATTTCCCCGGTGTTTCCCTTCTCTTCCATGTCGCCGTTGGCATCTTCGTCAGCCTTAGGGCATTGGGCACCTATTGCGGGGAACGGGCGCGGGCCGAGGAGAGGATACTGTGCTATACGCTCATGCAGGCGGTTCTCCCGGCGATCGGGCTTGGTCTATCGGTTGTCCTTTCCGGCATTGCGGGTGGCCGCGCGGAGGTCGTCCTGCTTGCTGTTGCTGCCCCTTTGGTTGCCGCTCCCTGGATTGTCTCTGTCCGTCCTGATTTCACGGGGATTGGCCGGTTCGACCGGGATATCCTGCGGCAGGCCTTTGCCTTTGGTTTGCCTGCAATGCTCGCAGCCACTCTCGCGGCGGCGGCCCTGAACATGCCGCGGTTTCTGGTTGATCAGTCACTCGGCCATGCGGCGGCGGGCACCTTCTCTGTCGCCTTCGGCCTCGGTATCCGGGTCTCAACTTTTGCCGTCATGCTGGTGACCGCCGGCGCCTATCCGCTCGCGGTGCGGCGAACCGAAACGGAGGGAGTGCAAGCCGGCATGCAGCAACTGTCCACGAATATGGTGCTGGTATGGGCGGTTGCCACACGCATGGCTTTTGGTTTGGTGGGAATAAGCGGATCGGTTGTTCCGCTCGTGCTGCCGGAAGCAATGCAGGCGGCCGCGCGCACCATTCTGCCGCTGGCGGCCATCGCCGGACTGTTTCGTTATCTGCGCGCCCATACGACGGATCAGGTCTTTCTGATTGCATCCAAGCCTCGACCGATTGCCATCATCGCTGCCCTCGAACTCGTCCTGACAGCATTGTTCACCGCGCTTGGTGTTTTGCGCTTCGGTCTGGTTGGAGCCGCCATTGGGCCTCTCGTTGCGACAGGCATCAGCGCAACAGTAAGCGCCACATGGGCGATGCGGGGTTGCGAGTTCAGGTTCCCCTTTGCCGCCATAGGCAGGATCGCTCTTGCCGCGATTGCGATGCTCGCCATTCTGCTGTCAATGGAGGGTGCGGTGTCCTTCGCCGGGCTCGCCCTGCACATTGCCATCGGCATGACCAGCTATCTGCTGGCTATCGCCCTTCTATTCCCCCAACTGATGTTGAGTGCAATCCGGCAGGGCTGGCCGAAGGGCGCCGGTCGTCTCGGTGCAGACGGTCGCTCATGAAAATCCTGATCCTCTCCAGTGAGTTTTATCCCTTCCGTGGCGGTATCGGCACCTATGCGATGGAGATGGCAAAAGCGGCGAGCGAGGCGGGCCATGAGGTGACAGTCGTTGCTGCCGATTACGGCGGGGCGGAAGACCAAAACTTCCCCTTCCGCATCCTGCGTTATCCGGGCGGTCAGCACCGCATGCGGGATATCCCCAAGAAGATTGCCCTCGTCCTGAGGCTTGCGCGAGAAGAACCGAATTTCGACATTGTCCACGCCGCCGACTGGCCGTTTTATCTTCCCCTCGCGCTCTCGCGCTATCGCGGTCGGTCACGCTGTATCCTTGCCTTTCACGGCACGGAAGTCACCTTCCTCCAGCACCCGAAGCGCGCTCTTCCGCTTGCAATGCTGCGATTCTGGAATGGCTGGGCGGATTATGTCGCCAACAGCACCGATACGGCTGAACGCCTTCGCGCCGCCTTTGGCTTGACGCAAGAGACGGTCCGTATCGCAAGGCTTGGCGTCGGTCGCGCATGGTTGTCAGGCCGCCGTTCTCGGCAGGAAGCAAGGCAGACGCTCGCCATTCCGCCACAGCGCTTTCTGATCGCGTCGCTCGGCCGCGTCGTACCGCGCAAGGGCTATGACCTGCTTGCCGAGGCGCTGGCACAGCTGCCGCCGGAAATAGCTGCCGACATCGAGTGGCAGATCATCGGCCCGTTTATCCGTATGGCCTATGCAGACCGGCTCAAGGTCGCAACGGCTCGACTCGCGTGCCGCACGATCATCACAGGTGAATTGCCGTGGGAGGAGGTTGCACTCCGGCTTTCGGCAGCCGATCTCTTCTGTCTGCCGGGCCAGAGGCTCGAAGGGGGTGGGGTCGAAGGGTTCGGTCTTGTCTATCTCGAAGCGGGAGCGTTGGGCCTGCCTTCGCTTGCAACCGACATCGGCGGTATTTCCGATGCAATAGATCATGGCGAGGGCGGTTTGCTCGTTCCGCCGAACGATCCTGCCGCGCTTGCAGGCGCAATCCTGGAACTCTATCGGAACCCCGCCGAACGGGCACGCCTCGCTGCCGGTGCCTTGCGCCGAGCTCAAGCCTCAAGCTGGGGGAAGGCAGCTGCAGAAACGTATGGATATGACTCAGCCATTCCGGGCGAACGTGATCCGGAGATCATGCCAATGCACGAAGCGTTACCATGAGCGCTCCCGATCAGTCCGCGCCTCCCGACATGAAGCACCCCCGACGCGAGACCGTGGTCTTCGTCATCAATTCCCTGACCGGTGGCGGAGCCGAGCGGGTGATGAGTACACTTCTGCAATCCTCACGTCGCTGGGCCAATCGCTACGATCTGCATCTCATGCTGCTCGACCGGGAACCGGATGCCTATACGCTTCCTCCATGGATAACGTTGCACCGGCTGGACAGCCGCTTCTCGTTGTTGCGGGCGTTATGGTTCTGCCTGCCGCTTTTCCGCAGCTTAAGGCCCGTCGTCTGCCTGAGCTTCCTCACGCGCGCCAACCTCGTCACAACAGCAGCAGCCCGCCTCCTGGGGTTTCGAGCCATCATCAGCGAGCGCGTCAATCCCTCCAGTCATCATCGCCGCACTCTTGGCGGCAAACTTGCCCGCTTCGCTACGCGATTGGTCTATCCGCTTGCCGATCACGTGATCTGCCCGTCTGCCGGCGTCATGCGGGATCTCGTGGAGAATTTTGCAGCTAAGCCGGCGAAAACATCCGTTATCGCCAATCCGATCGATATCAATGGCATCACACAGCAGGCAGCGGTGCCCTCCGCGGTGGTCCATCCGTCGCCCTATATCGTCACGGTCGGCCGCCTTGTCGAAAACAAAAATATCGAGCTGTTGCTGGCGGCATTGAAGAGGGCGCGGACGACGCTTGATCTTATCATTATCGGTGAGGGCCCCTTACGAGGAGAGCTGGAGCAGCAGGTGTTGTTCACGGATCTCGGCGGGCGTGTGCATTTTACCGGCTTCCTCGAAAATCCCTATCCTCTCGTCAAGGCTGCACGCTTGTTCGTGTTGCCGTCCAACGCGGAGGGCTTTCCCAATGCGTTGCTGGAGGCGATGGCTCTCGGCGTTCCAGTTGTCGCGACCAATTGCCGTTCGGGTCCCTCGGAAATCCTGGACGATCGCGAAGCGCCGATCATCGAGCAACCCTACGAAGGGCGCTACGGCATGCTGGTTCCGGTCGGAGATGAAAAAGCCCTGGCTGGAGCCATCGACGCGATGACCCAAAGCACGACCCATGCCGCCTATAGTTCGGCGGCCGTATCGGGAGCCGCGCGTTTCGCGGCACTGCCTGTGGTCGAACGCTATTGGGAAATCATAGAGACCGAGATGCGGAAATCCGTTGGGCACCAACAGGAAAATTCCCGCCCGATAACGCGGCGGGAGTCTCCGTAGGTCGGCACGGGTCGATTTATGTCCGTCGCAGCATCAGGACAGTCCCGTCGGAGCCAGTCGAGGCTACCATCGCCGGTGCGTTGGCAGGCAGGCTGCCGTAACTCTGCGTGGCTTCGAGATAGCGCCAGGCATTGGCGCCTGCGATCTCGTTGCCATCATTGCTGAGCACATAACCGAGAATGGCGCCGCCAGCGCGACCACTGTGGGTAGTGTCCCGCTCGCCTTGTTGAGGGCGGCAAGCCAGTATTGCCCCGGCACCAGCGACCAGGAAACCGTGATTGTCTTCAGGCTTGCACTACCGGAGAGATCGACCGTGCCAGCCTCCGCAAACAGCGTGCCCGGCATTTCGGTGAAAGCGTCCGAGCGATAAAGCCCGAGGCGCATTTCAGCGCCAGTCTGTCCGGTGACCAGCCACAGCGCGATGCGGTCGATGGTGACGCGACGGTGGATCAGAAGCGGCATCATCGTCAGCTTGTTTGCCGCCACCTGTCCGTCGTTGACGGCATAGATATGGGCCGGTGGACGATAGTAGCCGGTCGGCCAGGCCGGAGCGGGGGCAAGCCGCATCCACTGAGCGGCGCCGGATGCAACGCTGATTGCCCTCCACATCTGGCCGGTCAGCGTGTTGTACCATTCGGAGCCGGGTGCGTAGCCTTCCGTCGTGTCGTTGGCAGCGGAAGGGTCGGTCGATGCTGCGATATTGTCCTTGATTGTGGTCATGTCACAAATCCTCGAAAGCGGCGCGAAGCGCGCGGTAAAGCGGTTTGGGTTGAAGATCGGCGTTGAAGGGATGGGGCCTTTCGCCGTCTTCCGCATCGGGAGGAACCCAGGGAGAGATGCGATCCGAAAGCCCCCAGCAGAGCGCGGGCTGCTCCTTGACGAAGGGCAGGGCGATATCGAGGTAGCGCTTGACGATATCGGCGGCGCGCCGGTCGTAGGCATCGCTCGTATAGGCGGATGGCGGCAGCGTATCTTCCAGGGAACCGGCCTTGTAGCCGGTGCGGATATCCAGTTCGCCGATCATGATCTTGAGGCCGAGCGCTGCCACGCCTGCCAGGAACGTGCGCAGTTTCACCGGATCGAAACCGAGACGGATGGTCAGGTGTGCCTGGGTGTTCAGCCCATAGATCGGCGCCCCGGCGGCAAGTTGGCTCTCCAGCATGGCCAGGATATTGGCCGTATGCGTCTCGTGATAACCGTCGGTGATCTGTTCGCTATGGTCGTGGCAGAGGAAAAGTGGTGTCTGCGGCCAGAGCAGGCGAGCTTTCTGAAACGCATAAGTGATGTAGCCGGGTCCACCGGCCGCCTGATACCAGGTGTTGGGCCGATACCCGCCCGTCGAGGTTTCGGTCGCATCCATGATCTCGTTGACCACGTCGATATTGACGGCAAGCTGTGACCACCAGCGGCTGGCAACGGCCTCGAAATGGGCGTCTATCTTCTGGCGCCAGTTTGCCGACGTAACCGTCGTCGTGTTGACCCATGCCATGTCGCGCACCGCGTAGAGAAGCTGATGGATGCGGAACCGCTTTCCGTCCGCCACCGCACGCGCGGCAAAACCATCGGCGGCAGAGAAGGTGAAGACACCCTCGACATACTGGATACGTGACGGCTGCATGTCGGTGTCGGCGACATAGATCGCAGCCTCGCGTTTAAGCAACGCGGCATAATCCGGATTGGCCGCAAGCTTGTCTGCCGGCGGCAGGGCCGTCCCGAACAGGATGCCTTTTGCTGCGGCGACATTGCGTAGCACTGCCTCTGCTGCAAAGCCCGAGCGGCCGCGGCAGTGTCGCTCAAGACCTGCCGCATCGATGCGCGTGCTGCCGCTTGCGGTGACCCGAAGACTATCGCCCGGCGGGTGCCCGGGCGGGCCTCCCTGAGATAGCCCAACTTCAATTCCTCCAGCCTGCATTGATAATGTCCTTTCGCTCCGGTGCCGCGTGCTGGCGCGGACAATTCGGCCAAGCATGCGGCTGCGGCGAAAGGCGGGAATGAACGGGGACGATCACCCCATTTTTGGCGCGAAGGCGACGGATGAGCGGGATATCGGCGCATTCGACGAACTGCTAAAACAACGGTCCATCTATCGGGGGAATCACATGAAAAGATATCTCTCATACGCGCTGGCAAGCATGGCATTTGCTCTGCCCGCACAGGCGCAGACCGTCAGCGCCGGCACCTATACTGTCGAGGGTACGAACCTCGACGGCTCTGCCTATGGCGGTACGGCGACCATAACGCTGACCAGCGAAACGACCTGCGTCATCGAATGGAAGACGGGGGAGACAACGTCGGAAGGCATCTGCATGCTGCATGAAGACGCCTTTGCCGCCGGCTACGTGCTCGGCGACGCCGTCGGTCTTGTCGTCTACAAGGTCAAGGATGGCGGCGTTCTGGACGGCACCTGGACCATCACCGGCAAGGACGGCGCCGGCACCGAAAAACTGACGCTGCAGCCATAAGGCAATTTCAAATCAGTTCTACCGATAAAAAAATCTCCGCCGGCAACGGCGGGGACCTATCTGCATGCGTTCCAGCGTCCGGCCCTCTCCGTGGCAGGGGGAAAGCGCCGAGCAAGTTCAAATATAGTCTGCGCGAGCGCATGCAATCGCAAGGCTTTCGCCGATGTAAATCTCGGTCAGTGCCAACTCTTCGCGAAGCCTTTTGCGCTCGTTGAGCAATCCACGGATAGTCGCCCGCACGTCGCCGTCATGACGGCTGAGCGCGGCTGCAACCTCGTCGATAGGCGCGCTGTAGATGACGTCATGGGTAATGCTGTCCATCGCCCTCACAGACATGGATTCATCCTTTTGCGTCCTCAGATTTAGAGGGTAGGGCGGACTGTCCAAGATTTGTTCTTATTGTGTTCCGTTTCAGGCAAGAGTCAATGACGGTCAGACAAGCCTATTGAGATTCCTCCACCGGGCATTGCTCGTTCCGGCGCTTGGTTTCCATAGCGACCCGATTATGGTGAGCATGTCGATGTTGACAGGAAATACCACCTTAGTCCCACCGAAATCGCATTTTACGGATTTCGGATTTTCACGGCATAAACTGAAAAACCGCTTGATCACCAAGGCATTTCACCCTATCAGGGCGCTAACGGAGAGGTGGCCGAGTGGTCGAAGGCGCTCCCCTGCTAAGGGAGTATACCCGGAAGGGTATCGTGGGTTCGAATCCCATCTTCTCCGCCATTTGCTACCATTATATTATTGGTATCATTCACTTTTTTCTTTGACCGAAATTCTTCCTGCACTTCTTCCTGCACCGGCTGACCGCAGAGCCAAGGTTTCTCAGTCCCGCTCCCTGCCGACCAGGTTATCGCCTCGAGGAGTAGTTCACCTCAGATATGCGCTTAGGATGGGTGAGGCATCCTATGAGAGCTTGCCCGATCCGATGGTGCGAAACTCGTCGCTTGTTCAGAACGACCTGTGTGCCCCACAAAGTACCTACCCTCATTAACGAATGGGGCATGGTATGAGCCCGCCAGCCCCCATACCCCTAAGATTGTCGTCCGCGTTGGGAATGCGCGCATATTATTTCGCACAGGCGGGCTGCTAGGTTCTAAATTTTTTTCAAAAAATTTCACACTTGCGGATATGTGAAAACCAAGGCCCTGGTTAACCGTCTGTATTAAAAGGATATTTGTCGACGTGGTAACAGCGTTTCTGCCCGCTATCCTGCACCTTTTTGTTGTGCTTGGCTCGGAATGCTGGATGCTGGCTGGGTGGCTGTGACTGCCATCGCAATTCCTCACAAGTACGGACGGCCGAATAGGGCAATTGCAGGTACCTATCCCTTGAAAAATATGGGGCCATAGGGAGGCCCTCCACCCCGCCCCCCATGGATTAGATGGCGCTCCCAAATCGCTGCAAACTAATTAGCTCGAACACCAGCGAAAAAAATCTCAAAGAAAAAATCGCGGGTTGTGGAATTCTTGGTATTGTCGGAAGGTCCAGTGACAATCCCGGTCAGCGGTTCAATAGCGACTGCGATCTCGGCACGTCAAAACGTACGATTGGCTCAATAGTCGTGAGTGGCGCTGATGAACGAAAAAAAGTCCGACAATGCGCAGTGGCTTCTGACCTTTCTGCATTCGGCTGTTACGGACAAATTATGTACCAAAATCAGCTGCACTACGTGCGGCGCGCGCAAATTCAGGGTGCGGTTGGCGGCGGAGACACAAGAGGCATTCGCCCGCTACGACAGAAAAGAAATTCAACGAAAGGCGCTTCAATTCGACCGGGGCGGAGATAGCGATATTGTGTTCATGTTGACAGAAAGCTTCGCTCAGGTATCTCCGCCAAAAAGCGATCAACTTCGAATGCGTGACGCGGCGATGCTCCTCCTGTTTGATCTCGACCGGATTTTTTTGCACGGCGGAGATCAGTTCTTGCTTGACGAGATGCTTGGAAAAAGTTGGGCGGGCGACGTGCTTGCAGCCATGCGAGCCCGTTACGAAATTGATGAACAGCGCCGACGAGATCAGGCACTGCGCGCGAACCCAAAATTTGTCCAGGCAGAGAGGGAGCGGAAGAAAGCCGAGAGAAACAAGCTCCATTTGGCAAGAGTGGCCAGAAAGGAAGAGAGGCTAAGAAAATGGTTAGACAGCAACGCAAAAAAGGAAGCATTGTTGCCAACATCGACATTGATAGACGAGAAAAGTGAGGGCTCTTACTAGGTTAAACTGTGAACGTTTGGCGATCCAAATGGTGCGTTCGCAGTTGCGATGAATTATGTGGTGGCTGTTTGGGGGATTAGAAGAGAAGTTAATGGTACTTGGCCTACATCGCGACCGTGAAAGCGAAGAGATGGACCTTGAGCATGCTGCTCGGGGCCGACCTACCGCTGGCGGCAGATACTAGCTGGGAAATCAACATTGACATTGACCGTTAAAGACGCCTTACGAGCATATGCACGAATGCTCAACACTTGCGATCTCGAACCGCTATCGCCTTTTCTCAGTGATGATTTTCGCTATACGTCGCAAATGGTGCTCACCAGCATAGGGAGCAAGGCGGACTTTCTCACCTACATGCGAGAGAAACTGGATGTCATCCGGGGTCGCGATGATCGGCCTGTAGCGGAGATGGGCTATTTACCAGCGATGTTTAACCGGCCGTGCCTTGTCTTGTCTGAGCGCGACAGTAATACGGCGATCTGCACTGTTCTCACGGAAGTAAGCAATCAAAAGCTTGTGCAGATTGACCTCTGTCTGATCCCAACTCCGGGTAGCGCGAAACGAACTGGCGAGCGACCAGGAGAATGACGAAAACATAGTGCAAAGCGGCGCGACAGCGTTGTAACTCCGCATTGCTTCGTCTGCTCCTCAGGATTAGCTTCAATGCATGTGGCCGCTATCATTCGGCAACAACGCTGGGAGGCAGTTGGCGGATCGCCCTCCGATCCGCGCGGCGATTAGGATACAAGCTTGAAGTTGTTGCGATAGCGTTCAAACAGCTTGTTGATTTCATCGATACGCCGATATCGTTGAAAAACTCGACGGATTATCCGCTCACACGCCCTTTTCGGTCTTTTGGGCGGTGCACTATGCTGCGATCTGCCTACGCCTTAGCGCAGGGTATCGGTCGATGCCGCCCTCAAGCGGCGATGGCACCGCATGGCGGCATCTGAGGCCTGAGTTTGGCCAGCCTCCTCAGGTTCTGTGCGGTTGCGGCAAGCAGGAATTCGTCTCTCGCACCACACGGCCCTCGAAGCCTTAAACGTGCCATCCGTAGTATGCGCTTGAGGTGAGCGAAGAGCATTTCGACCTTCTTTCGACGATGCCGTGACTGCTCATACTCCGGTGTCTTGGCAATCGCTCGGGCGACATCGCGTGCATCCTCATTGAGATCGCGCGGTACTTTGCGCATAGGCATGTTCGGGCAGCATCGAGGCTTCAGTTCACACTGATCACAGTCCTTCTTGCTGGCACGATAAAGCCGGGTTCCCTCGGCCGTGATCCCCGATCTGGGTGGGTCGTAAGTGCGGTGGAATTGTTTCAGCTCCTTTCCGGCAGGGCAAAGGTATTGCTCCTTCTCGGCTTCCCAGGTGAAGTCGGAACGCGAGAAGGTGCCATCCGTCCGCTTCGACTTGTCGAAGACCGGAATGTGCGGCGCGATCTCCTTCTCGTTGACCAACCAGGCGAGGTTGTCGGCAGAACCGTAGGCACTGTCGGCCGCGAGGTAATCGGGCCGCAAGCCGAAGCGGTTCTCGGTCCTGCCGAGCATTGTGCGGGATGCACCGACCTCCGCCTGGCGGATCGCCCGTGTCGCCTCCACATCCAGAATGACGCCGTGGTCTGTATCGATCAGATAGTTGGTCGCATAGGCGAAGAAGGCGTGGCCTTTGTGGGCACCGGTCCATTGGGCGGCCGGATCAGACGAGGAGATGAACTTCGGCGTGACCGGCGAGGCAGCGCCGAAAGCAGCATCATCGAGAACAGCCAGATATTCCTGTACCGAGCGTCCCGCATCTTCTTTGGCTTCCCATTCCGATCCTGGTACCGAGCGCTGCTTGTTTGCATCCGCCGCGATCAAGCTGGCATCGACTGCAAATCCTTCCGTACCAACCAACCCTTGAGAGAGGCAGCGCTCCACTACCGTTTCGAACATATGCCGCAGGATGTCGCTTTGCCGGAACCGGCCATGGCGGTTCTTCGAGAAGCTTGAGTGATCAGGGACCTTGCCGTCCAGACCGAGGCGGCAGAACCAGCGATAGGCGAGATTGAGGTGGACCTCTTCGCAAAGCCGTCGCTCCGAGCGAATGCCCATGGAATAGCCGATGATCAGCATTCGCATCATAAGCTCGGGATCAATCGAGGGGCGACCCGTGGCGCTGTAGAAAGGCTTCAAGTGCGCTCGTACGCTGTCGAGTTCGAGATGGCGGTCGATCCCGCGCAGCATGTGGTCGGCAGGAACGTGATCATCAAGGCAGAAGTCGTAGAAGAGCTGCGCTGGAGCTGTCTGGCATCCCATCATCACTCAATCCCCCGCAAATCAATGCGACGATTGAATCATGACATCCCAATGCCGACAACGGTTAGTTTTTCAACAGTATCCGCCAATAGCGGACATTGGCAGTCTTGGAGGTTGGCTTGTCTTGGCGGGCCACCGCATTGGCAGCGCCGGTCTGCGGCGTGAACACGTGGTTGCAACCGTTTCGCTGGCCCGCCGGGCGCGTCGAGTTTCGCCATGATCTACGCCAAGGGCGCTGGCGCCGCACTTCTTGCTGCTGCGGGTCGGTTAGGGCCATTTCCTTGGCCTCGACCATCACTCCGGCGGGGGTCGGTGCGATGTGGTAGTTCGGTCGTCGAAGCTGCTCAGACCTTCGCCAAGGAAGTACTGCCGAAGCTGGGCCCTCACAACATGTGGAACGCCTTTTCGATCCTGAAAGCGTGCTTCGCCCTGTTCAGTGATTGCCGCAATTAGCCCGCATTGACGACATCGTAACAGACCTTGCGGGAACCCGACACCAGCATGTCGATGCCGTTGTTACCTCGGAACCGCTGTTGCCGCTCATCTCGGCCCCCCGCGCCACAAGCGCAGAACCAGCATGCGCGCCTGATGCAGAAATCCGGGCCGTCGGGGCGGCAGCGGTGCAAGAACAGCCGCCCCTGCCGTTGCTAGTTTGTGAAACTCGTCATCTGGCGGCATCCGGCCTGCGGCGACTTCCCGGCCTGTTATCTCCGCCAGCGCTATGGGATCGATCAGGCCATCCGTTTTCCCGATCATGACTTCCTTGATGAGCAGCAAATTATAGTCCTGCCGCCTCGTTTTCCTGAAGCACTCTACGTCACTGACCGCGCCGTGCCGCTCGACGGCATCCATGATGGCTTTGTGCACGCCCAAACAAAGCACCCGCTCCGCAGCGTTGGTCGCTAGGTCATGCGCGTCATGTATCTCCTCGCGTGCCTGACGCCAGTCGATCTGGCCGCTTTGGCCGCGCGCCAAGATCCGCTCGACCAGCAGTTCGGCGGGGGATTTCTGTTCTTCTTGCTGGGTCATTTCAAAGCTTCCGGTCCGCTGTGTCGTCGATAACGCTTTTGATGATATACCTGCCTGCTCACAAATGGGAAGTAGGCCAAAGCGCTGCTTGCCTTGCGATGCCACAGACTTGCTGTGGGGGTCGCGAAAGCGCAGAAGCAAGCCGCCCGTCGCCGGGTAGAAACCATGACCGGCAAAACGGGCTCTAAGCAAGTAAGCAAGTAACCAAAGATGTCGTAAGGTTGGCAAGGGGACCTGCGCGCTGGGGGTAGGCCGTCCTGCATCGACTTTAGCAATGACCTCCTCCCCTCAATTGCCATCCAGCCCCATCCACGAGCCGTTGGTTCGGATGGGGCGCGGTCCTTTCGATCTTGGTCCCAACGCTTTCGGTACGCCCGTCTTGACGTCTTGGGAGTTCGGCAAGATCGCGCCGGTCTTCTCGATGAACAGCTCGGCTGCGGACTTCACACCCGCAAGCTTCGCGCTTCCTGGAAGCGCCCCCTGATCCCTGCCGTAATGTTCGAACCACGGCAGTCCGGCATCGCTGTACTGCTTTGCCGTCGGCGGCTGATTGGGCGCAGCCTCGCCAGTGATCGTCTTCCAGTCCTTCGCGTGGAGCAAGCTGACGAAGACGCGGTCGGCGGCAGCGATATCCCAATCGTCGATCTGAAATGGATCGGGATGAATTTCTTGCACCATCCTGCCGCCAGCAGACAGACCCATCGGCTCAGCCACCGAAAGGGAAGGCATGCGATGCTCGGCAGACATTGGTACGTCTGCTCGCCGCTGCTGCTGTTCCAGCAGCCACTTTTGCTCCTCTTCTCGCCGCCGCTCCTGCTGTTCTTCCCATTCGCGCCGCCTCTGCTGCCAGACCTCGGCTTTGAGCGGAGCAACCGAAATCTGCAGGCCGCCCCACTCGGCCTCGCCGGTCAGCTGTTCTTCGACGGAATAACCTTCGCCGAGCGGCATGGCGACGAATTGCCGGATGACGCCCTTTTCGATTGCAAAGCCATCAAGCCAGGGTTGCTCGGGCGAAACCATGTAATCCTGGGGCTCGCGATGAAGTCCTGAGCGCCAGCTATCTCCCGTTACCGCGTTGATCTTGCCGGCTGCCACCTTGATCGCCACCGGAAAATTGAGATCCCAGTTCGGACCAGAGTTGCGAAAGCTCAACCACATTGCCTCCGCCTGCCACATCGGCAGGATGACACCACCGCGAGCCGTCGTCTCGGCTGGCAGTTTCCCTGGATAGTCTTCGACGTGCCGCAGAGGGAACGAGCCCAGCCCAGGCGGTAGGGGGTAGGTCTTCTCTGTATCCGGTATCCGCAGCGTACGTTGGAAATTAATGGAAAAGCGGGCGCTTTCCTCGATCTGCGGAAAGCGAAAGACGAGGCGGTTGTTTTCAAGTGTGGGCATAAGGTCCTCTTTTACCAGGCGCCGTCGCGGACTTCCCGCACGATGCGCAAGACTGTATTGTCAGGCATGGTCTTGATCGCCCGGATCAACTCGGCAAAGAGCTGTGGCCGGGCGAGAATTACGGAACGCAAATCGGCTGAAATCTTGCCAGCCATCGCGAGCATCACGTCTTTATCCTCGCCGAGTTCGTGCGCGAGCTTGACGAGGGTCTCCTCACTCGGAGGTGCCACTTCGCCGCGTTCGACGCGCGATAGATAGGCCGCAGTCACGCCGCAGCGCGCAGCCACCTGCCGCAGCGAGAACGTCGCGTCTGCCCCCATCCGCAGCTCTCTCAGCCTGCGAATGTGTTCCCCAAAACCGAGCCAGTCGATATGATGTTCATGGCGTTGCATGTTGCCTATATGGGTGACACTCACTGCTTTGTCAAGTTCGCTCTCCGTCGTCAAAATCGCGGGAAGAGCCGCCGGGGGATTGCGTTGAACGTAGCAAGACGGCCTACGTCATACCGGGCAGCCCCTGGGAAAACGACCTTCAATTCGAAGCTGAGAGACGAACTGCTCAACGGAGAAATCTTCAACACGCTGAAAGTGGCTAATATCATCATCGATGGCGTTCGTGCCTTATCACTTTCGATCCTTAATGGGAAAGCGAGCCCACAATCTCGGGCAAGACTTGGATCGTGAGGAAGACGAAAAGCGCGCCGACGAAGAAGTCTACGGCCCGGAACCGCCGTGCCAGCCTGCGCCTTGTTGTCGGCGATTGCGTCACGACCCGCTCGTGACTGATGCCGGTGCCCGGAAGGCTGGTCGACAGGTCTTTGATATGCCTAACGAGTTTCGGTCGATCTTCTTCGATATCACCCATGAATATTCTCCCTTGGGCTTCGATATGGTCGAAAATTTGGGCCGTCGGGTCGGCGCCGGTATTCTTCGGGCGCGGAAATCAGTTCGTCTGTAACGATGGCGCCGGAGGTTTATTTCAAGAGTTTTGGGGCGGTCTTGGCCACCTGTCTCAACTTGTATTCAGCTTTACCGAAGGGACGACGCGGTTGTTGACGTGGCGACGCCAGAAAGCCGGGCATTCGCGCCCAGTCAGTTCGGCGGAAATGTAAATATTCACGTCATTGAAAATTGCTCCACGTGATCGGTTGCCTTTCTCGACCACGACCACCTTCAGGTCGCCCTGATGGATGTCCACATCGGGGAAAACGCGCGCGATTGCTGGGCGGCAAGGAGCAGTTCAGGGCCTTTGGCAGAAAGGCGCAAAATAATGGCAACGGAGAACAAGACGACCCGCAAGCGATCAGTTCAAGGCGATGGTCGAGGGAAATCTTGGACGCCACCGCCTGACCTGAAAGTGAAGGCGAGGCTGCGATCCGGCATAGTTGGACGGGTTCGACACACTTGCGGGGTGAAGAAAAACTGCGTCACGCAAGGTTGATAGCGTTTCAGTCCTAAAGCTAAACCCGGGCTGCGCCGAGTTATCATGCCTCGCGGGGATTGTCCGGCGGTGGCGGTGCGGCGGCGATGAACGGGTCGTTGGTGATCTCGACCCGCCCGGTCATGCCGTTGTAGACAAGCAGAAAGTGCCGTAGGAACGACCGTTCCCAATGGCCATCACCACCGGGATGGCCTCCTTCCTGACCTTCGCTGACGAAGAACTCGCGCCAACGTCGTTGTCGTGACGGGGCTTCATTCGCTTTCCAAAGCGTCGGCGAGGTCGCCGGTTATATGGGGAAGAACTATGCCAAAATGTATCATATGAAAGGGCCCATCATATCTTCCGTTGGATAAGCCTGCATTTTCTAAGTCCGCCAAGGTATTGCTGGCACCGCTATAACAATGTACCGCTTTTAACCATAGATATAATTCGAATTGTTTATTATTACCAACTGACTGTTCTATCGATTTGTATACGTCAACACAATATTTTCCTAATTTCCTTAGCTGATCCAATGAATACTGGGAGGAGTTTATTGCTCGCGTCATACGCTCCGTATCCTTGCTATTCATTTCATTGGCTAGCCATTCATCGTCGATGGGCGAGTTGTTTGGAATTCGACCATAGAAGTTCTTCCAATACGCGAGGGAGGCCTGAGCTATCGCTTTGCGTTGAACCGGTGGATCTTTTGAGACCCACGTCGCCTTGTTCACGGCCACGTCGAGTTCAAAGGTGCTAGCTAGGCCGTTTCCCGCGACAAGGACCGTCATCAAGAAACTCGAAACAACAGCCACGTACTTTCTGCAGACAAACATCGTCTAAATCCCAATGATTGAACATCCCCAAGCGCGCACTCTTTGACGCAGTGAATGGCAAGTCAAGGGTGAACTCGGTTCGTTCGCTGCCGGTTCAGTAACCGCCTCGATTGCGGTAGGTTGGCTGGTAGGCCTTGGAACGTCGCCGTCATTGAATGGTCCAGCAGCCGCACGATGGTCCTGCATGTGGTCGCGCCCGGCAAGGCGTACTACGCCCTTCGCTTCGATGCTCTTCACCCACCTAGCGGCTGCTCACCGTCCGCTTCTCAGTGAGCGGACCATTGCCTTCTGGAGTTCGCGCAGCGGCCCACACTCCTGTGTAAATTGATCGGTGGATATTTGCGCGAAGCTTTCACCATGCAACTCACGCTTGGCCATCAGGTCGGCCAGCTTGATGTCTGACATGGTCTTGGCGATTTCTTCAGTATGGGGTTGCCGGTCGGGAGTGAGCCCGTCGACCAACATAACCACACCGACGAGTTTCCATCCCCGCTCGTTGTCCTCGAACGCGGTGACGTTCTGCGTCAAACCTGCGCGTCGGGCAGCGTCGGCACCCATGCGGAAGTAAGCGCTGCACTGGATGAGCGCCTGCCCAATCTCGTAGTGCTGCTGCGGGGTGAACGGGTCGCCCTGTTCCTGCGCATGTGCACTGCCAGCTATGCCAGCGGCAGCTATAAGCATCAGAAGTTTCTTCATTTCACTGACCTCTTGTCGGTTGGGTCATTGCTGATGGTCCGAGCGGCGCTTTGCCGATACGGGCTTTTAGCAACGTTATCGTGTTTTCCCTATGAATATCCAGATCGGAGCTTCAAAACCGAAAGCAACAGGTCCGGATTGGGAGTGCGACGGCAATTTGACCGGTTCGGGGCATTCGACAACATTGCATCACCGAGTTTTCCCGCTGGCGGCGAGCATGCCCACTCGCACCGCTTCTTTGCACAATACGTACGCATTTTTTAGAAAAAACAATGGATTAGAATGTACAGCACATCTTCGTAAACCATGATCTTATTGTCGCAAGAGCCGCAATCTGCAAAAATGAAAGCATATAAAGTTGGCATCAGAAATGACATCAACTCAGTTTCTCAAGGACAATCCCTTGAACGAGCAGAGACCGACCCCAAGACAATCCAAGTGGATGTTTGGTGCAGATTGGCCCGGTAAACGGTGCCTCGCCAAGACACGTGCCGGATACCTTTGCCAAAAGCCTGCACTGAAAGGGAGAACCCGCTGCCAACTGCATGGCGGACGAGCGGGCGCGCCGACCGGGAAGCGGAACGGGAATTACAATTCCGGCCGCTTTACCAAAGAGGCCATACTGGCAAGAAAGGAAGCAGTCAGGCGCATCCGGGCTTTGATCGAGCTTGGGCGAACGGTTGGCATGTTTCGTTGACAAATGGCTCCGCGTCGGCGGCATCACACGGCCTGCTGTTCGTGCCGGATCCGTGGAAAACGTTGTCACCCAGTTATTCAATGGCACCATTGTCTGGCAGCCACTCCGCTTTCACATGCGGCTACGTGTTTCAATCTGTTTGGTAGACTTCGCCAACCGAAGCCCTCTTCCGCTGCTACATCTGCTACACGTCCCTAACTTTGGGGGTGGTGTAGCGGATGTAGCAACGTCCCTGCATCTCCTCAGGAGAAACAGCGGCAATTTCATTGCGCGCCTTTCACGATCCGGTAGGCTTCCTTGCGTGGAGCACCATCCACGACCGCACCGTCGGGAAGGCGCACAAGCCAGCCGTGCTTCACCAGCAGAGCAATTGCAGTCTGCACTTTGGGGCCTTCGCGGAGCCGGCTTGGTCCGTACTGCAAGATATCGCGCGGCGTCACAAGTTGGCGTTCACAACTTTCCAACAGCCATTTGCGCAAGGCTTCGGCATTGGCGACCTCCCTGCTCACATTGGCGCTGTTGGTCAGCTTTAATGCATCTGACAGATAAAATTTCGCCAAGCTGATGGCATCCGACATCGTTGCAGCGGTGACCTCTTTGGCTCGAAGGTCACCCCATGCCGTCAGGACACCGGCGATGCGTGCGGCCTGTTCGGCCGATTTGGAAGCATACCCCTGAATGGAAGAATACGCCCCGCTAGGTGCCTGCTTAAGTTCAACGTCATCCGCATAGCCGGAAAGCAAAGCACGGGCCGCGTCCGACAAAGGCAACAAGGTGGGCATCAGTTCCCGTGTTGCGTTGTCCATCGGCAAAGCCGTTTCCAGAATAGCTTTCAGTCGCGCCCCAAAATCCGAAAGGGGAGCGTTGTTGCGCTTGATTTTTGCCTGAAACCGCGTGCCTACAGTGCTCGGCGGCTCGCAAATCAGAAAGCGCGGCAAAAAACCGGTACCCGTAGACAAAGGATCAGCCATGAAATTCCTCGCAACCTCAGGCTGCACCATGAGGTGTACTGCGAGACGCCGACCATAAAGAGTAGACGTCCCCTCGCCGGAGCGAGTGCGACGAATTGTATTGCCCTGCCAGAGATCGTTCAGCGCGGTCAAGGTCTTCTGTCGGTTGTCGGGCGACATTGCATATCCGCCGAGAAACTGCCCGCCTTCATCAGAGAAAATGCCAAGCGTCGGCATTCCTTCTGAAAACTTGCGCGTAAGCCCTTCATAGGTCGGTTCTGTAACCGTGCGTTCCGCCAAGGGCGGAGGAGCAGGTTCCGCGCCAAGCTTGCTCAAACCATCCTCAATGCTCTTCCGGTTTTCCGTTTTCTTCTTCGCTTCCGCGAGGAGTTGTTCCTTGTCGCTCTTCCACAATGCTTGATTACTTGACCATGCGCTCACAGCATCTCGCCGCACTGCATCCTCGTTTTTCTCAAACTGGCGCAGGGCTTCCATGATCACCTCGTCACAGGACGATTTCCGCTCGCCGGATTGCGCAATGGTCAGGACGTAGAGCGACAAAGGACGCTTTCCGCCCAGTGTCTCGACGTCGCGAAAGCCTTGCACTGCCAGAGATGCTACAGCCAATGCGGACGCAGCAGGGATGGCCATTGGCGCAAGCGTCATGCCTTGTACAGCCTCCACAACTGCTCGCAGAGGTCTCAGCGCTGCCACGGGGAAAGGTTCTTCAGGCGGGCTTTCCGGAAGCAGCGGCGTGGGTGTTTCGACAGAGGAAACCGGACGCTCTGCCGACGTCAGCAGTTGGGTCAGATCGGTGCCAGGAGGAACTGCATCCGCCAAATCCCATTTCGGCGGGAAGTTGGAAGGGACGTTGACGATACGAACCGATGCCGCCCCCGCGACGGTCGCCAGTTGAGCAACTTCATCGGCATACTTGCGTCCCGCGTCATCATTGTCGGGCCAGATCGTCACCGCGCGTCCCTTTAGCGGCGCCCAATCGGTTTTCCCCGCAGCGTTCGATCCGCCGGACGACGCGAGGACAATGTACTCTGGGAACAACCTCGATCCAGCGTCCGCCGCCTTCTCCCCTTCGACCACAATCACCGGCTTCTCGGGCCCAGCAATAAGCGCCCTCAAATTGAAAGGCGGACGGGCACTGGGCCACGCCTGCCTGCGCCATTGCCGGTGACCGTTCGGCCCCTCGCACCACGTAAAGGGAAAAATCATCTTTTCAGCGGGCGTAGTACCCGCCGAAGCACGCTCATAGCGTACGATATGAAAGAGAAGCTGCCCTTGTTCGTTGTAATAGTTCCATTTTTTGGTGAAGGTATAACCATACATAGCGGCGCGCCGGAGCATCACGTCAGTCAGCGGTGCACTGCCATTCGGCACAATGGGCTTCCACTCCGGCGGGGAAGCCGGATCATTAAAGTCGGTTGCATTGTTGGCCAACGGTGGAAACGTCGCGTTATTGCTCATACGGAACCCCCAGCATGGAGGCGAGGTTGCGGGCGGCTTCAGCCTGACCGATGCCAGAAAGAAAGGCCGCAAGCGAGATTACATCGCCGCCCTTGTCGCCGGTAGCGAAGTCAGCCCACTTGCCGGTGCGCATGTTGATCTGGAAGGAACCGGCGTGATGGTCGGCACGGCGGGGGTTGAGTGCAAGCCATTCGTTCTTGCGTTGGCGACCATCAGGCAGCCATTGACGGAGCAGATCGGGCAATGCGGCCAGCGCTGCGGCATTGATGCCAACAAAGTCGATCATCAGCGAGCCTCCTGACGCGATTTGCGCTCATTCGGCCTCGGCCATTTCCCGGAATTCAGCGAATGAAAGAAATCTGCGAGATCGTCCGCGAGAATGAAGGTACGCTTGCCGAGCTTGCGGCGCGTCAAGCGGCCTTCGTTGCAAAGCTTATGGATCGTCGCAGGCGACAGACCGGTTGTCGCACACACATCCCCGATTGAGTAGGCAATTTTGTTGCAATCGTTGTTAGGTACCTTCATGTGCTTCACCTATTTGACTATAGAAGACAATAGATGATCATAACGTCCGGTATAATGTCAAACCCCAGGGAAGCCATAGGGCGACATACTGTCGCAACATGGCGACATACTGTCTCATTACTTTCGTTCACCGCCTTGATTTTTCTGATATTATTTTTTAACATCATTTTTTCATGTTTTATTTCAATAAATAAAGAGGATTTATCCCGATTAATCTTAATTTGTTATTTCACGATGAACGCTTGTGGTCCATGTGGATCACCACAAATGGCGGGGCCAGGCGATGCCGCAAACGTCTCGGAAGTCCAAAGTGCGCGCATACCGAGTTTCGCGTCCTGTGGTCAAAGTGACCAGAGCGGCAATTGCTCTTACCGCTCTTTCGGACAGCGCCGGAATTCAAGGATGATTTTCAAGGTAACGTTCGAAGTCCGTCTTAAGTTGACGTCTTTTTTCAAGGGAACGTGTCCGACGGTAGGTGCGTTCGGTCGCGTCGCCCACAAGCGGGCCGGTAAGCAACAAGAGCCAATCGTCGCCTCCTGGGAAGACTTGATCGAAGGCATGGCATCGTGTACGCAAAAATCTGGGGGGACTTTCGATGAAGCATTTGTTTGGCCTGGCGTGGCTGTTGTTTGCGGCAGCTATGCTCGCTGGTTGTCAGGGTGTGGGAGGCGAAACCTACGTGGGTATGCCGACCTCACCAGCATGGTTCGCTACGGCGGGACCGAAAACGATAGCCGCCCACTTTCGCAAAAGCTGCGAAGGATATGGTTTCCAGCCTGACACGCCACAAATGGCCCAGTGCATACAGAATGAAGCTCTCATGGGCCGAGGAATTGCTGCCAGATTTTGACGTGCCCAACCGTCTAGCCAGTGAGGCGTTAACAACCCGGCGACTGATAATCGCTGGCTGATCAAGCCTGGGTCATGGCGTTGCGGTCCGCATACTTGGCGATGACCTTCAACGGGACGATCAAGCCGCGCCCCACCTGCAATACCGTGCCCAGTCTTCCAAAAGCGCCAGTCTTTTGGCCTGTGCTGTTGAACGTCGGTATGCACGTTCTGTCGCATCGCCAACGGTATGCGCGAGGGCTGTTTCGATTAAATCACGGGGATAGTCCGTTTCATCGCCTGCCCAGTCCCTGAAGGAACTGCGGAAACCGTGAACTGTATAGGCATCCCTATTCATGCGGCGCAGTAACATTTCCATCGCTGATGATGACAGTGGACGGCTTGGCCGTTGGCCGGGAAATACGTAGGGGCCGCTACGCACCTCGTGCAGGCTCTGCATGATTGACAGTGCGGCTTTACTCAGCGGTACTACATGTTCTCGCGCCGCCTTCATCCGGGCAGCGGGTATTGTCCAGACGCCAATACCAAGGTCGAATTCGTTCCATGTAGCACCATACACTTCGCCGCTTCTGGCTGCTGTCAGGATGAGGAATTCAAGCGCCAGCGCCGCAAGAGCTCCGCGTGTCCGAAGCTCTGCCATGAATGCGGGCAGATCCTTATAGGGCAATGCCGGATGGTGACCGCGCTGGAGTTTTTGCCGCGCAGGCAGGAGGTGCTGCAAGTTCCCGTTCCAGAGGGCGGGGTTCAACCCGTCGCGCCAGCCTTTCACCTTGGCAAAGTCCAGCACACGTTCGATGCGGCCCCGAAGCCTCGATGCGGTTTCATTCTTGCTGGTCCAGATGGGCGAGAGGATTTTCAGCACGTCATCGACAGTGATGCCATCGACCGGCTTGCTTCTGATCGGCTTGCAATAAGTATCGCCGAGCGTCATGGCCCACTGATCGCGGTGCTTACTGTTACGCCACGCCGGGCTGTTTGCAGCCAAGAAGTCATCAACAGTCTGTGCAAACGTAGGGTTGCCCTGTGCCTTCCGCTGCGATGCGACGGGATCGCGGCCTTCGGCCACGTCAGCTTTCGCCTTTGCCGCCTTAGCGCGAGCGCTTGCCAAGGTCACAGTCGGATAGCTGCCAAGCCCCATCGCCCGTCGCCTGCCGCTGACCTTCCACATAAACAGCCATGACTTGGTTCCACCCGGTGCTGCCTCCAGATAGAGGCCACCCCCATCACCGTGTCGTCCTACTTTCAAGCCCGACCTGATCTTTGCATCTGTGAGTTTGTGTATCCCAGCCATCGCCGTTTCCCTGCACTATTTCCTGCACCTTTGTGCATTGATGATGGGAGGCAATCGGAGACAATACAAGACTTGCGATCGCATATCATGTTGAATTATATTACTATAACTTTGTTATAAAGAACCGCTGGAGCCGATAGTACGGCGGACATCTTCTCCGCCATTCAATCTGTTGAAATATCCCGATTTTAAGGCCTGGAGACGCATCCAGTGTGCCCGAGGGCAGGCCAGCGAGCCCGACTGTTCTTCGATCAATCAAAAAGATCCGACCTGTCGACAAGGATTGCCATCAAGTCGGGCCTTTTCGATTCGCCCATAAGGCGACCAGAGCCATGTGCTCCGATCGCGGTCCGCAACTACGATTGTGAGCAAGTTTAGCGGCCATTGCATACTCGAAGGCTTCGCTTCTTCTCACCCTCGCTGGGCCAACCGGTCGATGGCTGTCTGCGTGGATGCGCCGAAGTCGCCGTCCGTGGGGCCGCTGTAGAAGCCGCGCTCCTTCAGGAGGGCCTGGAATTCGCGACGAAATTCCGGGGTGAAGTTGTCGGGCTTGGTGCGGACTTCATCCAGCTTTCCCTGGTCGCCACCTTCGATGCTGGCTGCGGCCCAGCGCACGGCTTCCTTCGGGTCGGGCTTGGTACCGAGGCCGAAGTCGTAGAGGCGGCTCAAGCCCCCCATGGCATAGGCACTGCCGGCATTCGCGGCCATCTCGTACCAGTTGCGCGCCTGTTCGTAATCCTGCGGCACACCGTTGCCGACGTCGTAGAACCAGCCGAGCAGGGCCATCGAATAGGCATCGCCGACATTGGCGGCCTTTTCGTACCATGCCTTGGCCTGCGTATAGTCCTGGTCGGTGCCGAGGCCGTTCTGATACGCCCAGCCGAGGGATGACATGGCGTTGGCATCGCCCCCATCTGCCGCCTTGATGTACCACTTGAGCGACGCCGCATAATCCTGTGGCACGCCCTTGGCTTCGCGATAAAACCATCCGAGCGTTGCCATCGCATTGGCATAGCCCTGCGCTGCCGAAGCCTCATACAACTCTTTCGACTGCGCAAATTCCTGCGCTACGCCGCCGTAACCTTCGCGATAGAGCCAGCCAAGCGAGGCCTGGGCATAGGGGTTTCCGGCCTTGGCCGCCTGTTCGAACATGGCCTTTCCGGCATCGATATCAACCGCGCCATCGGTGCCATAGATCGAGAACCATGCGAGGTTGGTAAGCGCATACATATTGCCGCCATCGGCCGCCTTCTGGTAAGTGCGCCGTGCTTCGGCGTAGTTGCGCCCGGCGTCATAGGCCCGACCCAGCATGTTGACGAGCATCATGTCGTCGGGGTTCTCGTTGACCGCCTGCGCGCACGCCGTCAGTGCGCGCTCCGAATCGATCTTCAGGAAGTTGACGCCGAGGAAACCGGGCATGGATTGCGGCTCGCCGGCAAGCAGGTAGCAATCGCGTGAGGCCTGGGTGTCCTTGCCGGTCTCGGAGATGTTGAGGCCCTTCTTCGGTTCCAGCGCAGCGATCTGCGTTTCGGCCTCCGCCTTGTGGCTGCTGTCGGGATAGCGCTCGATGAAACGGGTGAGGGCGGCGGCGTCCGTGGATTGCTTCAGCGCTTCCCAGGCGATCTCGTCGGGGCTGACGCTTGTCGTCTGCTCGGCCTCGGTCAGAAGCTTCAGCTTCTTTTCGGCCAGCATCTTGTAGACAGGATCGCCGCTGTGTTTCTGAAGAAAGACCTCGATCAATTCCTTGTCTGCGAGGTCGCGTATGTTCTGCCAATCGGCGGCCGCGGCGGATTGGCCGTTGGGCGAAACCTCCTGCGCGCCGCCATTGGTGGTGACGTTGATGTTGATTTCCTTGATGTTCAGGAAAATCTGCGCGCCGCCGAGGGAACCGTAGACGAAGGGTTCCTGACCACGGTTGGTGACGTTGACCACTTCGTCGCGCACCTTGCCGAGCGCGATACGCACGTCGACGCCGGGCTCCGTCAGGTATTTGGCAAGCGCCGTTGCAAAGGGGCTGTTCTTGCCCTCGCCATCCATCGCCACAGTGCCTGCCTTGGATGCAAACGCGATCAGCAGATCGGCTGATTCCGGTTCCACACGTGCAAGCCCACGGCTGACCGCCCGGGTTGAAATCGAGCGGGACATGGATTGTTCGAACGGATTGTTGCGGCAGGCGTCGAGAATGACCAGTTTCAGCCGCGTCGCGCCCTCCAGTGAACGTTGCGCCCGCTCAAGCGGAACGGCCTCGTCCTCGACGTCCTTGTCGCTCTTCAGTGTCACATCCACCGGCAGCAGATAGTTTTCGCCGTTCATCTCCATGCCATGGCCGGAATAGTAGATGATGGCGACTTCGGCGCCGGTCGCAACATCCTCGAAGTCACGTAGAGCGCGCACCATGGCGGCGCGATCGACGTCGTGAACCGTGGTGACGCTGTCGAAACCGGCCTGCTCGAAGGCGGTTTTCATCAGTTCGACGTCGTTTGCGGGATTATTGAGCTGCGATGTCGCCTCATATTTTTCATTGCCGATGAGGAGCGCGACACGGGCGGCAGCCTCTGCCACGCCATATTGGCAAACCAGAACCGAGAGGCAAAAAAAAGCGGTCCGCAGGTGGCGCGGCGCAAGCAATCTCAACATGGTTCTCCCTCCACCGTCGATGCCGTCCCTCAACTCGCGTCTTGGGGGGCAGATACACGGCATATCCTCGCGCAAACGGTCCCGCCGCCACGTACTTTCGCAAAGTATTACGTATGGACAGGCCTGTTTCAATGCGTCGTCGTCGGGATTTTTTGAATGGATGAACCGGCAGGAGCCTTGGCAAGCTCAGGGCAAGCAAATGCGGAGAAAATAACCGCACGGGAAAGGACTGTTGAACTGCCGCCAAAGCTTGGCGTCTGATGTCCGGGAGTTTGAAATGTCGATGCGAATGCACGTCGCCGAGCCTCGCCCCGGCGAACTCACAACCACCTACAAGCATTTCTATATCGAACGGCCATGCCGTATCCTCATCATCGGTGAGCACCTGAAGGCAAAGACCAAGTACAATTGCCTGCTGCGCCATATTTCCGTGGGCGGCGCAATGCTGGATTTCAATCCGAACATTCAGCTGGCGAAGAATTTCTTTCTGGAGATCAAGGGTTTCAAGGAAGAGATCGGCTGCACGCAGGTCCACCGCCTCGGGACCGAACTCGGCGTGCGGTTCAACATGCTCTTGTCGCAGGAATTCATTCGCCGGCTGATCCGCAGCGCCTTCCAGACGGGTGGCTTCTGATCTGGAAACCCTTCTTTCCTGCTCTTTACGGCTGTCGCTAAAATACGAGCAAATCTTTTTATCGCATTGAAATATCCCTCCGCGATCCTGCTCCAACGGCATCATTCCAGGGAGGAGGGGTGCCGGAATATGTCGAATGCAACGCGGCATGAAGGCCGCAATGGAAAGCTCACCGGTGCGAGAGCGGATAAGCATCCGCACGTCTGGCGGGGCGATCCGCGTCAGGCGGGTGTTCGGGCCGCCAAGGAGGACAAATGCAACAGCAGTCGACGATGTATGCCGTGGTTCGTTCCAAGCTCTATGAGGAGCGGTTCGAACGCTTCAGGGTCGGTCAGGCCGGCACCCTCGTAGCAGTTCGGCCGGGACTTGCCGGCGTTTCGACGCGGATTTGCAGGATGCTGGAAATTTCCCGCGGTGGTGCCTGTTTCGCGGTCAACACCACGATCGGCCTTCCGCTGCATTATTATTTGTCGATCGTCGGCGCTAAGAAGAAGATCGGCTGCGCGGAAATCTTTCGCAAGGACAACCGGGTCGAGGTGCACTTCATCAAGCCGATCGAAGAGGCGTTTCTGCACGAGATCGTCCGCCACGAGTTCTTCACCGGCCAGAACCCTAAAAAGCACTGACGTCAGGAATAAACTGGTCGGATCCGTCGGGCGGTAAGGCTCTGATGTGGGGAATCGTGGCAGCGCCGATTTCGGTTTGGCGATTTATGCAGTAGTGTCCGGGCGATTTTCCCTGTTTCGGATTCGTTGCGCCTGATGTCCGCTTTTTCCCGTTTTACGCCGCTTGCTGCGTCGCTTCCCTCTACCGTTCCTTTCGTCGGCCCCGAGGCCATTGAGCGCCAGCGTGGTCGCCCGGTTCTGGCGCGGATCGGCGCCAATGAAAGCGGTTTTGGCCCGGCACCATCCGTGCTGACGGCGATGGCCGAGGCGGCGCATGGTATCTGGAAATACAATGACCCCGAAAATTACGACCTGAAGCAGGCCCTTGCCGTCCATCTCGGCATCGCCGCGCAAAATCTTGCGATTGGCGAGGGGATCGACAGCCTGCTTGGCCAGATCGTGCGCCTTGTGATCGATCCTGGCGCAGCCGTCGTGACCTCCTTCGGTGCTTATCCGACCTTCAACTTCCACGTCGCCGGCCATGGCGGACGGTTGGTTACCGTGCCCTATGCCGGTGATCGCGAAGATCTGGATGGTCTCCTCGAAATGGTCCGCCGCGAGGATGCGCCGCTCGTCTACTTCGCCAACCCCGACAATCCCATGGGAAGCTGGTGGGATGCCGAAAGCGTCATCGCCTTTGCCCGTGCGCTGCCGGAAACCTGCCTGCTGGTGCTAGACGAAGCCTATGGGGAAACTGCACCCTTTGGCGCCATTCCCCCCCTCGACGCTTTCATCAATATGCCGAATGTCATTCGCACGCGCACTTTCTCGAAGGCCTACGGCCTGGCTGGCGCTCGTGTCGGCTACGCGATCTCGACGCCGGGAACAGCCCAGGCCTTCGACAAGATCCGCAACCATTTCGGCATGAACCGCATGGCGACTGCGGGTGCTATCGCTGCGCTGAAAGATAAGGACTACCTCGCACAAGTATTGGCGCAGATTTCCGCCTCCCGCGACCGGATCTCCACGATTGTTGGTCAAAACGGGCTCGTCGCCCTGCCTTCCGCCACCAATTTCGTCGCCATCGACTGCGGCCGGGACGCGACTTATGCCCGCGCAATCGTCGATCGTCTGATGGCCGATCACGGCATCTTTATCCGCATGCCGGGTGTTGCGCCGCTCAATCGCTGCATTCGCATCAGCACCGGACCGGAATCCGACATGGTGCTTCTGGAGGAGGCCTTGCCCGCCGTGCTGAAGGCCCTCGCGACGCTTTGATGCCAGACCGAAAGCCCCTGCAGCCGGGAGGGAACCCGAGATGGCAAGGGCTTGCGGGCATGAGCGCCTTCTGGAGGCAGGCGCATTTGTATCGGGAAATTTAGTGGAGCGTCATCCACTCGCGAGCGGCGCGGAGCGCAACGGCGAGATCGGACTTGCTCATCGTTGTGGCGAGATCGGCGCGCAGCTCAGCTGCCCGGTCCGAACCCTTGATTGCTGCGATATTGAGCCACTTGTGAGCTGCAACCAGATCGACATCGCAACCGCGGCCGGTTGCATACATCAATCCCATTTCGCAAAAGACGTCCGCGCGGTTTTCGCCACCGGCATCTGAAGCATTCTGAATGTCAAAGCGTGCCATTTTTCGTGTCCCTGTTTGCCTGGTTGGTACCGTGGTAGTCCCTGTTTTGTGACCCTTGAGGGCCGTGCCATCTTTGTGGCTTTCAGTCCCCCAAGGTTTTGTCGGCGGGGTGTGTTCCCCTGCTCGTCTTGTGATTTCAAGTATGCCCAAGCTCTTTCAATGCACGCTTAAAATGCATGATTAATTTGACGCAAACAAAGTTCAAACGATTGGTAAAATTGGATTTTTGTTAAACATGGAAGTCGTTTGAAAACGGGGCTTTCGCCTCAATTTTTACGGAAAATTCAATTCCCGATTTCAACGAATTGCTAACCACGAAAAACGGTCGGTCTGGGCGAAGGGAGGGGAGACAGTCTCAGCGTTGCAGGATCTTGGGCGTCCGAAATGCTCGATTTTCGCTGGAAATCCGAATATGCTTGTTTACCTTTACGTTCGCGTAATTTAATATTTGACGTCGAGACGGGAGGAGCCGTTGACGGCGCGCGCTACCGTATGCCGGGAGCGTTCCACGCTGGGGATCGAAGGAGGAAAGATGATCCGTATAGTGACAGTCGCAGTCGCCTTGACGTTGGCAGCGGCCACAGCCAGCTTTGGCGCAGAGCCCATCGTCGGCAATTGGAAGACGGTTAGCGGCGAAACCGCGGTGATCTCCGCTTGCGGCGGTGCCTATTGCATCACGCTCAAGACCGGCAAGCATGCCGGCAAGAAAATCGGCAGCATGTCTGGCGCAGGCGACAGCTATAGCGGCGAAATCACCGACCCCGAAAACGACAAGACCTATAGCGGCTCGGCAGCGATCCAAGGTGTCTCGCTGAAGCTTCAGGGCTGCGTCCTCAAGATTCTCTGCAAATCGCAGACCTGGACGAAAATGTAAGCCAGTCTTCAAGCGGCGAGACGGACAGGAAAGGCGCCTCAGCAATAACGCGGGCGCCTTTTCCCATAATGAGCGGCATTCCCGATTTGCAGCGCTTGGCGCATGAGACTTGATTTCCGAACGGTGATGAGAAGATGTCCTTCATCACGAGCCGTTTCTGAATGAATAGCATTCGGCAGATTGGTGACCAGTATTCGTAGTTGAAACTGCCTCGGGATACTCATTGTCGGGACCCCTTGATAGAGCAGATCCAAAAATCGAATACCATATTGTTTTCAAAGATTTTTTTCAGAATTCAACCTATCGATGAAGCCGTTTCCGCATCAACGGCGAACGTGGTGTCGTCCGACGGCATGAACGGAGGACGTGCGAAGATGAACGGGAGATGAACCGCGATCTCAGAAACAGTTCAGTTTGTATATGCGAAAAAGGTTCCATCGAATTGAACCCCGATTGCGCACTCGCAGACAAAACGGACAAAACCATGGATATCCTCGCTCGCCGCCTCACTATCATCAGCATGCTCATGGTTGTTTTTGCTCTCATGCTGGCCGCAGCTGTGAGCGCAGATACACAGCGCCGCCGCTCCTATGCAGGCTCGATTGCCGACTGCACCGCGCACACTGCCCAGTTCTGCCAGACGAAACTCGCCAACGCGAAATTCTAACAGCTCGCCAGAGCCTGAGAGGCCTCCTATGTCCGCCCTCCTGACACCTGCCACGATTATCTTTCGGATGTTTCTGCTGGCAGCCATGCTCATGGGGCCGATCGGTGCGATGGCCTACAGCAAGGCGGCCAACCTTGGTGTTGGCAAGCAGGGCGCCGGCCTTGTCCTCTTCGTCACGCTGCAGCGTCAGTCGATGAGCTGATCGCAGCGCTGTCTTCAAAGGGCTGCGTCGACGGCAGTCGCGCCATGTCCGATCTCTGTGACCGCCGAACGAAGCTTTATGCTTTGGAGCGGAACGACAAAGAAAGTCGAGTGGGGAGAGTAGCGCGCACAGGTTCATTCATATTCGGAATATGCGTTTGCCCGATCTGATGATCGACAAGACGAAAGACGTCGAGAGCCTGCCTCGCGACTGCGGGCCAGCGATATCGATGTAATTGTGCGCTCCAATCCTTCGCGCTACCGTTTGAAGCCGAACGTTCGACAGCGTTTCTCATCCTATCTGCAAGGAAATGAATATCGCCAACAGGATGGTAGCTCTCCTCCGCAAAAGCGAATTCGCGATGCGGTTCGATATCGCTGACCACAAGCTCACAGCCATGGGCCATTGCCTCCAGAAGCACGATCGGCAACCCTTCATGACTTGACGGCAAGGCGAACGCTGCAGCATTGGCATAGAGCGCTTCAAGGTCTGCTCCCTCGCGGAATCCGGCCATGATCACGTTCAACGAGCGTGTGGCTTTGTCTGCTATCTGCACCACGTGATCGGAACCAGTTTCCCCTCCGCCGACAATAACCAGCTTCATGTCGGTGATCGCCGCAGCGTTGAAGGCATCGATCAGATCGCCTTGCCGTTTTTCGGGAACAATCCTGCCCACCGTGAGGATGTAGCCGCCCGGTCTAAGAGCCAATTTGTCGAGTATCGCCGAAGCGTGGCAGGCGCCAACCTCGTTCACGCCGTTTGGAATATAAGTATAGCTGCGGCGATAGCGCTTCGTCAGCCTTTCGCTGAGCGACTTCGAAACACAGATAATCTCGTTTGCCGCAAGCGCCTGCATCACCTCGCCGGTGTGCAACACGAAACGCGCCAGCGCTCCCCATTTTTCCCGATGATAATCCTGCCCGTGATGGGTCGCGACGACCCGCAAACCCAGCACGCTCGCGAGCGGCGCCACGATACCTGGGCCTATGGCATGGATATGGACGATACGAGGACGAACAATCGCGGCATAGAGAATGCAGAGCAGGCTGTGAACGATCGCTTCAAAGGCGACGAAACGAGGGGACCAGATTGGAATGATCAGGATTTTATTGCCGGCGGCCTTTTCCCCGGTCGAGAGAAGTTCACCCTGATTGGTATTTATCCCCATAGCCCCGTCCGATGAGCCATCCGTTGCGTCGGGAAATATCCTGCACAGGCGGAAATCAACGCGTGTCCCGGAGGCGGAAGGGTCCATCGATCGATATGGCGCGTGTGCTTTCGCGGCGTCGGCGGGTTCAATCCGCCGTCGTTTCCTGACGGCCACGGCGACATTCAGGCCAAGAGATGCCAATTCCTCTGCCAAATGCCGTACATGGGTTTCGATCCCGCCTTGCGTTGCCTGTACATGGCGAAACCCGATCATCAGGACATCGATTTTCATATTTCCCCCCTACATGGGCGTGCGTCAACGCATCGCCGAAACCGCGCCTTGGCAATGTTTCGTGAAATGGTTGTGTTCTTCTATATGACGCAGACACGGCAAAACGAGCCGCGTGACATAACTGTGCACGCGGATAGGTTTATCCGCAGCTTGGGATGCCTATGAGTTCCGCTGCTGAATCGCGAAACGGGATCGCGGTACTCTGGCGGATATCCGGCTACGTTTCGGTAGGCCGCTGTACGAGCTTCTGAGGCAATGGGAATGATGCCATTTCACAGAAGTTTAAATTTTTTTCTTTATGTTCAGTGACGTATCATCGCCCGACGGCCTGGCTTGAGCCGTGCGAGTGGTCTCCTCTGTCGAATTTTCGATCAACCCCAACTGACGATAATACTCGTATAGGTATGACGTAATTGCAGGTGGGTTGATTCGATTTTTCGCTAATTGGTTGCGAAGAAAAATCAACCGTGAAATTCGACTGGTAGTGATTATTTCCAAAACGGAAAGACTGCACTCTTTACCGATGCCTCCATTTATGCTGAATTATGCAGCCTTGAGTTGGCTTCAATTGTAGGTCCGTCGTTGTGTTCCAGCGTCGTTGTGGGTATTGGCCGTCTCGCTTTTCGTGCTGCCGAACAGCCTGCTGTTCAGCGTGGGCATCCGGTATATGAGCGGGGCCGGTAGCTTTGCCGAGAAATTGCATCCGTCTTTCTATTTGCTCTTCCTGATCTGCTGCATGACAGCGATGCTTCGACAAGGTGCCAGGAGGAATATCTCTCTCTGGATCCGCAACGGTTGGCGCGCGCCATGCCTGTGCGCTGGCTTTGCCCTCTCGATCGTTTCATTTCTGGCGCGCAGCGGTGGTGGCGATCTCTCTTCGATCATCGTCACGTTCCTGGCACCGGGCATGCTCGCCTATGCCCTGCAATTTGCCAGCCGTCGGACGATCTCGATAGTTTCCACCTTCCTTGCATTCTTCTTCGTCGCCAATTCCATGCTCGGCATATTCGAGTTTCTGTCGGGACTGCGGCTCCTGCCTTTCTACGCGGCAGACCAGCTGATCACATTCGACAACAGGCCGACTGCGCTGCTTGGTCATCCGCTCATCAATGCCCTTCTGACTTGCGCCGTGCTGTTGATTTCGCTCTCAAAACTCGTATCCCTTGGCCTGGCGTTGCGTCGCCTCTTCTGCGCAGGCCTGCACCTCTGCGCGGCGGTTGTTTTCGGCGGGCGCGCGGCACTCGTCCTCTCCGGTTGCCTCGCCACGTTTTTTCTGTTCCGACATTTCGGAGTGCTGTCGAAGGTGAGGGTGTTTTTCAGTCGCCGCGCGATGACGCTGGCTTTGCTGGGCCTCATCTGCCTCGCCATGCTTTTCATGTCTGGTATTGCCGATCCGCTGCTCGAACGCTTCGTTGCCTCCGCCAAGAGCGATCACGCGCGCATCGCATCTGCAGCTGTTTTGACGCAGTTGACCCCGGTCGAATGGCTGATCGGAATGGAGCCCGATCTTCGTCGCGCCTACCAAGCAATGCTCGAAACACCCTTTGGTTTCGAGAGCGCGCCGATCGCAATGACGACAGCCTACGGCTTGCCGCTGACTTTACTCCTCTTGCTGTCAACCTGGAGCCTGCTGTCCCGTTTCGCCCGCGATGCCTTTGCAGGTTCGCGTGCTGTCATCGTCTATTTAATGCTGGCGAGCTGGACATCGTTGTCGATTGGCTCGAAGTCGCTGCTGATTTCCCAAATGCTGATCATTCTGCTCTGCGCCCGCATTCCAGCTGATGGAACAATGCCTGCACGCGCCGTGGCGAAGGATCGTCGGCCATCGGCCTTCCGCCGTTTTGCCTTCAGCCCGAAGTCGCGCTTCATCCTGACCGATGCGCCGGTGCCGCTTGTGGCGCGTGAAGCAAGCGTTATATGTTCACATCATGCAGTGGAGCGACCAGGCCATTATTCTCGGCGTCAAACGCCATGGCGAGACTTCGGTCATCGCCGAGGTGATGACCCGCTCCCATGGGCGCCATCTGGGTATGGTGCGTTCGGGACGTTCGCGGACGATGCAGCCGGTGCTCCAGCCGGGCAATGAGGTGGAGCTGGTCTGGCGCGCGCGGCTTGAGGAGCATATGGGCGATTTTCGCATGGAGCCGGTGCGCCTGCGTGCCGCGCAGCTCATGGAGAGCGCTACGGCTCTTTACGGCGTTCAGGCGATGGCGGCGCTCCTGCGGCTTCTGCCGGAGCGGGATCCGCATCTCTATCTCTATGATTCGCTTTCGATCATCCTTGACCATCTCCACGATCCTGCCGATGCCGGCGAGCTTTTCGTGCGCTTCGAGATTTCGGTGCTGAATGATCTTGGATTTGGCCTTGATCTTGCGGAATGCGCGGCGACCGGCGCTAGAACTGATCTGATTTATGTCTCGCCAAAGTCGGGCCGCGCCGTGAGCCGCGAGGCCGGCGCACCCTATGCGGACCGGATGCTGGTGCTGCCCGCCTTCCTTTCCGACCGCTCGCGCGGTGCCGATCATGACAGCCTGCTCGCCGCCTTCCGCATGACCGCGCATTTTCTCAACCGCCATGTCTATGAGCCGCGCGGTATCACCCTGCCTGCAGCCCGCGACGGTTTCGTGCAGTCGGCGCTGAAAGTTCTTAAATCGACGGCGTCTGCCGCTTCCTGAACCCGTTCCCAGAAAAGGTTTTGCGTTTCGATGACTGTTGAGATTTATCCCGGAGTGACCGTCCCCGGTATCGGCACCTTGCCGCTTGAGGTTATTGCACAGCAAAGTGGCCTTGAGGCGATGCAGGGCCTGCTGGATGGTAACTACCCTGCGCCGCCGATGGCCGCCACCTTGAAATTCACGCTGACGGAAGTGGAAGAGGGCAGGGTCGTCTTCAAGGGACTACCCACAGCCGAGTATCTCAATCCGCTCGGCACCGTCCATGGCGGCTGGGCCGCGACGATCATGGATTCCGCCCTTGGCTGTGTCGTCATGACGGCGCTGAAAGCGGGCGAGGCCTACACGACTATCGAGTTCAAGGTCAATCTGGTGCGTCCGTTGCTGCCGGGCATGGGCGAAGTCTTCTGCGAGGGTAAAATCGTGCACCGCGGTCGCACCATCGCCACGTCGGAATGCTGGCTGAGGGACGGCAAGGGCAAGCTTCTCGCGCATGGCACGGAAACCTGCGTGATCTTTCCCATCGAAAACCTGACGCGCGGATAACTATAGACATTGATCAGCTTCGACCGAATGAAGCATGGGGCCAATACGTCAAAGAACAACAGGATCGCGCTTGGCGTGGTCGGCAAGTTTGGGGGATATTCATGATCGAGATCGTCGCCCTTGTCGGTTTCGTCATCGCCATCATGGCGCTGATGAACGGTCGCCGCACGGCTGAGCGGCTGGAGACGGAACTCGAAGCCATCAGGGCGGAATTGAAGCGTCTTGAGGCAACCGGCGTTGTGGCCGCGCCCGTTCAGGTTAGCGACACTGTCCTCGAAAACAGCGATGCAACCGATGGCTCCTCTCAGGAGGCGCCCTCCACGGAGCCCCTTGCGCAGACAGCTTCATCGCAAGAGCTTTCCCGGCAGGAAAAGGTCGAGCGCGTGTCTAGTGGCGAGCCTTGGGGCAAGGCGCCGGAGGAAAAGACAGCCGATACCGTCGCGTCGCGCCCGAAGGAAAGTCTGGAAAGCCGGCTCGGTGCCCGCTGGGCCGTCTGGGTCGGCGGTGTCGCCCTGGCGTTGGGCGGCGTCTTCATGGTGCGTTATTCGATCGAGGCGGGCTTGCTCAGCCCGGCCGTACGTCTTTGCCTGGCGACAGTCTTCGGTCTCCTGCTGGTGGGCGCTGGCGAATTCATTCGCCGGCGGGCGCTGCCGACCACCGTCGGTGGCTTCAATACCGATCAGTTCAACAATGCGATGATCCCCGGTATCCTCACCGCCGCCGGCGCCGTGACGCTCTTTGGCGTCGTCTATGCCGCCTATGGCATCTATGGCTTCATGGGTGCCGGTTTGGCCTTTATCCTGCTGGGGTTGGTTTCGCTCGCAACGGTGGCTCTCTCGCTGCGCCACGGACAGGCACTGGCCGGTCTCGGACTCTTCGCCTCCATGATGACGCCGGGTCTGATCTCTTCGGAAAGTCCACAGCCTTGGGTCTTGTTCGGCTATCTGGCCGTCGCCTGGCTGGCGACATTCCTTGCGGCACGCCTTCGGCGCTGGGCCGTCGTGCCGTCGCTCGCCAATATCGGGCTCTGCCTCTGGTCGCTTGTCTATATCGCATCCTCTCCCCCCTTCGAGGCGATGCCGGTCGCTTTCATCGTTCTGGTCATGGTTGCTGGTGTCGGGTTGGTCTGGCCGGCCGGTGAGCCGCTTTCGGAGGGGGTGCCAGCGACTGCGCAGCCGGTTGCTGAGGAGGCCGGCGAAGATGACACCAGCGGCCCCAGGGAGGAGGTTCCGTCTCCGGCATACAGCCCATGGCAGGCTGCGCTGCAGCCACCCTTTGCCGCCATTGCCATCACGGCAGCCGTCAGTGGCGGGTTGATAGCGCTCGGTCTTGTCAGTCCCGTCTTTTCCGCTTCCGACAAAGGAGTGCTTGGCTTTGTAATCGCCATCGTGGCGCTGGCCTGCCTCGGCGCCTTCAGGGCGAATGCGATCTACGCAGCGATGGGCGCTGCCATTGCCGCCGTGCTTGGTCTGGGAAATGTGCTGGCGCTTGGCGAGATGGTGGCGCTTATCGACTCGGGCCTGAACGGAGTTGTTGCGACTTTGCCCGTCAACGAATTCGCCGCGCGTCCTGCTGCGCTCGCTCTGGCTTTCGCCTTTGTCGTTTTCGCTGCCGCCGGTCTCCACCTGCGAAGCCGCACCCAGATTGCGCTCGCTGAAATATGGGCCGCAATCGGCGGGGGCGTTCCAGCAGCGCTAGTGGCGACGTCCTTCGTGATGACCGGCAATCTCTTATTCGATCCTCTCCACGGCGGTGTTGCCGCGTTGCTCGGTGTTATTCTCATTGCACTTGCGGAATGGCTCTCGCGCCGGGAGGAGACGGGGCAGGACGTTGCACTGCCGCAAGCCTTCCTCCTTGCCGGATCGCTGGCCCAGTTCGTCATCGCTTTGCACGCGCTGACTGACGGCTTGGCGACCACCATACTGATCGCGCTTCTCGGGACGGCCTATGTCGCGGCAACACGCTTGCGCCAATGGCAGGCCTTGCCATGGATGATGGTCGGCGCCGCGCTCGTCGTTCTTGCACGCATTGTCTGGGACCCCACGATTGTCGGTGCCGATGCGCTCGGTCGCACGCCGGTGTTCAATGCGCTGCTCGCCGGTTATGGCATTCCAGCACTCCTATTGGCGCTGTGCGCCTGGGAAATGCGCAACTGGCAGGGCATTCGGATACGCAATCTTCTGCAGGCAATGGCAAGTCTCTTTGTTCTGCTGACCGCCGCTATCCTGATACGCCATGCGATGAACGATGGCGTTCTCGACAGTGCGGTTCCCACCCTTGCCGAGCAGTCGCTATATACCCTGCTGGCGATCGGCGCGTCGGGCATATTCATGGCGCTCGATTTACGCTCACCCAGTCCGATTTTCCGCTACGGCGGCATGGTCATCGGCGTCTGGTCGATGCTTTCCGTGCTGTCGGCGCATCTTTTTGCACTTAACCCATATTTTTCCGGCGAGCGTCTGGGCCGGTTCCCGGTCGTCGATCTCCTGATGATCGGCTATCTCCTGCCGGGCATCGGTTACGGCGTGCTTGCCCGCTATGCCCGCACGCGCCGCCCCATGCCCTATGTGATCGCGCTGGCCATATCGGCGGCCATCATGATCTTCGCCTGGGCAACGCTTTCTGTCCGCCGTTTCTGGCAGGGCGACGCCATCGCCAGCTGGAACGGGTTTATCCCGGGCGAGACCTATACCTATTCCGTCGTGTGGCTGCTTCTGGGCGTGATCCTGCTGGCCGTGGGTTCGCGCTTTGATGCCAAGAGCTTGCGCATCACGTCCGCCGTGCTGGTCTTCATCGCGGTGCTCAAGGTGTTTCTTATCGACATGGCCAATCTGGAGGGTTTCCTGCGCGCCTTGTCATTTATCGGTCTTGGTACGGTGCTAATTGGCATCGGCCTTTTCTATCAGCGGATATTGTCGAGCAGGGCGTTACCGTCGGTCGAGATGCCAACGGCTCCGGAACCGGCAACAGGCACCTAAGCCGCTATTGTTTCTCTTTCCGGATTGCCAATGACAGTCTCAGCACAGCTTGCCGCCACTTTTGCGCCTTTTGAAGATCTCGCAACACGCCTCTTGCCCCATGCCGTATCCAGCGATGACGGCTCCCATGATGTCGCCCATTTGCTCCGGGTCTGGAAAAATGCCTGTGCGATACAGGAAAAGGAGGGCGGCGATCTGCGTTTGCTTGCCGCTGCCGTTCTGCTGCATGATTGCGTTTCGGTGGAAAAGAATTCTCCACTGAGGTCTCAGGCTTCGCGCCTGGCAGCGGAAAAGGCATCCGGTCTCCTTGCTGACCTGGGTTGGTGCGTGTGGGATATAGGCGGTGTTGGCCATGCGATCCTCACGCACAGCTTCTCCGCCGACATCATGCCCGAAACGCTCGAGGCGAAGATCCTTCAGGATGCCGATAGACTGGATGCGATCGGCATGGTCGGCGCCGCGCGCTGCTTCTATATCGCCGGGCGGATGGGCAGTGCCCTCTATGATCCGCTCGATCCGCTGGCAAACAACCGCCCGCTTGACGACAAGGCCTATGCAATCGATCATTTCGAAACCAAGCTCTTTCGCCTGACGGATGGTTTCCAGACGACGGCGGGGCGGCGCATGGCCGAGAAGCGTCAGGCAAAGCTTGCCCAGGTGCTTGCGATGATGCTGGAAGAAATATAGCCATTACAAGCAATTGCGGCCATCGGCGGAATCAGTCGGACAAGGCCTTGAATCGAAATGCGAACCGACAGGGTGCATCATGAAGGTCATCGGATTGAACATTCACCCACTGAAGAGCGGCAGGGCGATCCCCCAGACGAGCGTCGATATCGATATCGACGGTTTGCGTGGCGATCGTCGCTTCATGCTTACCGATCCCGATGGCGGTTTCATCACGCAGCGCGAGTTGCAGAGCCTGGCGCAGGTCGAGGCAAGCCATGTCCCCGGCGGCGTTGCCCTCGCCATGAACGGCCACAAGCTTACTGCCATCTTCGATCCGACCAAACGCCTGGATGTTCGCGTCTGGTCGAGCGACGTCAATGCTGCCGTTGCAGCCGATCATGTCAATACGACACTTTCGGGCTGGTTCGGACGCCCGGTGAGGCTCGTTTTCATGGATGCGCAGGCAAACCGTGCAGCGGGGGAGGAATGGGCCGGCGAGGCCGCCCCGGTCGGTTTTTCGGACGGATTTCCCGTGCTGATCACCACCATGGCGTCGCTTGCCGATCTCAACGTCACGCTGATATCCAAGGGGCAGGAGCCGGTCGGCATGGATCGCTTCCGCACCAACATCCTCGTCGACAATGACGAGCCGTGGGAAGAGGATTTCTGGGAAAGCGTCGAAATCGGCGGCATCGTCTTCGATCTCGTCAAGCCCTGTGCCCGCTGCATCATGACGACGCAGGACCAGATGACCGGCGAGCGCATCGGCGGTAACCCCATCCAGGGACTGGCCGAGAAGCGCATGTCGGCTGACCGTCGCGTGCCGGGCGTGCTCTTCGGCTGGAACGCCGTGCCGCGCACAACAGGCAAGCTCGGGCTCGGTGCGGAGGTGAAAATTCTGAAGCATCGGGAAGAGCGCTGGCCGATGAAAATTCGCGCTTGATCATCCAGAGAAAGCGCCTGTCCAGTTGTGGCCACACCCGGAATCGCGGCAATCGATCAATTGCCTTGATCCAACGGTCATTTAATTTCGCTTTTTAGCCTCTGCTTGACGGCGTAATCTGCCGCCTCATGTCAGTGACGAGTGCCCGGATCGGGTGCCCGATCGATCCGGAGACTTTTCATGTCGGCTGTATCCTCATCCACCACGCCAGCGAGCGTCGATCGCGCGACGATGCCCTGGCTGATCATCGTCTCCGGCTCCATCGTCGCGATGCTCACATTCGGCCCGCGCTCGGCGATGGGCTTCTTCCAGCTGCCGATGCTTGCCGACACCGGCTGGGACCGCACCACCTTCGGCCTTGCCATGGCGCTGCAGAACCTGTGTTGGGGTCTCGGACAGCCCTTCTTCGGCGCCATCGCCGACAAATACGGTACCTGGCGTGTGCTCGCCATGTCCGGCATTCTCTACGCCTGCGGTCTCGTTATGATGGCCTTTGCCACCGCGCCGATCTGGCTGCATATCGGCGGTGGTGTGCTTGTCGGGCTCGCTGTCGGTTCCGGTTCCTTCGGCATCATCCTCTCGGCCTTCGCCCGCAACGTCACGCCGCAGCAACGCTCCATGGCCTTCGGCATCGGCACGGCCGCGGGCTCCGCCGGCATGTTCCTGTTTGCGCCGCTCAGCCAGGCCTTGATTTCCACCTATGGCTGGCAGGATAGCCTCGTCTATCTCGGCGTGCTGATGCTTCTGGTGCCGCTGGTCGCCATTCCGCTGCGCGGCAATGCTTCTTCCGGTTCGCAGAAGGAAGTGCAGTACAAGCAGTCGATCGGCGAGGCGCTGAAGGAGGCGCTGAGCCACAAGAGCTATCTCTTGCTCGTCTCAGGCTTCTTCGTCTGCGGTTATCAGGTCGCCTTCATCACTGCCCATTTCCCGGCCTATATCGGGGATATCGGCATCGATGCCCGTTACGCTGTGATTGCGCTGGCGTTGATCGGCTTCTTCAACATCATCGGTTCGCTCTCGTCAGGCGTGATCTCGCAGAAATATTCCAAGCCCTATTTCCTGTCGCTGATCTATATCGGCCGTTCGATTGCGGTCGCCGCCTTCCTGCTCCTGCCGCAGTCGCCGCTGTCGGTCATCATTTTCGCCATCGTCATGGGGCTGCTCTGGCTCTCCACGGTGCCGCCGACCAATGCGCTGGTCGCCATCATGTTCGGCACCCGCCATCTCGGCCTGCTCGGCGGCATCGTTTTCCTGTCGCACCAGATCGGCTCCTTCCTTGGTGTCTGGATGGGCGGTTATCTCTACGATCACTTCGGCTCGTACGATCCGGTCTGGTGGCTGGGCGTGGCGCTTGGCATCTTCGCCGCCATCGTCCACTGGCCGATCCAGGAAAAGGCGGTCGTCCGTCCGGCCATGGCCTGATCGCAAATTTGCCTCCCGATGAAAATTCGGGAGGCGATCTTGAAAACCGTCACAAAACTTTCTAAATCGACATCACCGGCAGCGCCGGTTTTCTTTTGGTCCTATTATGCTCAATTTGAGCAAAATAGATCTCCGCCGGAGGGGCGGAAGAAAGTGGGAGCGATGAGCGTCGTCGAAAACATCAGCGGCACCGGCACTTTGAAGCCGATCACCGCGGCCGAGCGCTTCGGCATCATCGAGCGGCCGGACCTGAGCTTCACGCCAGCCATCGCTGCCGAGACGGAACATCTCTACCAGCGCGTCAAGGATTTCATCCCAGCCTTCGAATGGCCGGTTTATGCGCCCTACGTCGCCGCCATCAACCGGCTGAAGAGGGAGCGCAACGCCGTCATCCTCGCCCACAACTACCAGACGCCGGATATCTTCCATTGCGTCGCCGATATCGTAGGCGATTCACTGCAACTGGCGCGTGATGCCACCAAGGTCGATGCCGAGATCATTGTGCAGTGCGGCGTGCATTTCATGGCCGAGACCTCCAAGCTGCTCAACCCCGAAAAGACCATCCTGATCCCGGATGCGAAGGCTGGCTGCTCGCTGTCGGAGTCGATCACCGGTGCCGACGTGCGTTTGCTGAAGCAACGCTACCCAGGCGTGCCTGTCGTCACCTACGTCAACACGTCGGCCGATGTGAAGGCGGAGACCGATATCTGCTGCACCTCGTCCAACGTGCTCGCCGTCGTCGAAAGCCTTGAGAGCGATACCGTTCTTTGCATCCCCGACGAGTATCTGGCGATGAACGTCGCCAAGCAGACCAACAAGAAAATCCTGACCTGGAAGGGCCACTGCGAAGTGCATGAGCGCTTCACGGCTGCCGAATTGCTCGCTTACAAGGATGCCAATCCCGGCATCGAGATCATCGGCCATCCCGAATGCCACCCGGACGTGATCGCCGTCTGCGATTTCGCCGGCTCCACCGCCGGCATGATCAACTACGTCAAGGACAAGCGGCCGCCGCGCGTGCTGCTCGTCACCGAATGCTCTATGGCCTCCAACATCCAGGCGGAGATCGAAGGGGTAGAGTTCGTCAAGCCGTGCAATCTCTGTCCGCACATGAAGCGCATCACGCTGCCGAAGATCCTCGACAGCCTGTTGTTCATGACGGAGGAGGTGCTCGTCGACCCGGCCATCGCCGACCGCGCCCGCCTTGCCGTCGAGCGGATGGTAAACTTGAAGCAGTAGTATCGCCTTTGCGGTCGAAAAGTTGTTCGGGAGGAACAATGACACGTGCTGGATATTGTGCTCGGAGCGCCCCACTTGCTCCCTCTTCTCTCCAGCGGGGAGAAGGTGGCGCGCAGCGCCGGATGAGGGGGACCGGTGGCTCAGAATGTGCGGCAAAGACCCCCTCATCGCCTCGCATGCGCTCGGCACTTCTCCCCGTTTGGGAGAAGAGGGAGATCGCTTCGGTTCTCTTCGCCCCAACGACGACCGTTTCCATTGAAGTCGAGATTCTCTTGGGTAGGCGGAAGGCAATGCCATGCTGACCGACAATTTCCGCCCGCAATCCTTCAACGGCATTGACGATATCGTCATCGTCGGCGGCGGCCTCGCTGGCCTGTTTTGCGCCCTGAAGCTTGCTCCGCGCCCTGTCACCATCCTTGCCGCCGCGCCGATCGGTCATGGAGCATCGTCTGCGTGGGCGCAGGGCGGCATCGCGGCTGCGATGAGCCCCGGCGATACGGTCGACAAGCATGTCACCGATACGCTGGTTGCTGGTGCGGGCATCGTCGATGAGAAGATGACACGCATGATGGTCGCAGAAGGCCCGGCGCGCATCCATGACCTGCTTGAATACGGCGTGCCCTTCGATCGCGACCTCGAAGGCAAGCTCGTACTCTCACGGGAAGCCGCCCATTCCGAGCGCCGCATCGTTCGCGTCAAGGGCGACATGGCCGGCAAGGCAATCATGGAGGCCCTCATCGCTGCCGTACGCAAGACGCCGTCGATCCGGGTGCTCGAAGGTTACGTCGTCGAAGACCTCGTGCGCGAAGGCCGCTTCATCGCCGGTGTCATCGCAAGGCCGGATGCCGGCCAGTCGAAGAAGCGCGTGTCGTTCCCCGCCCGTGCGGTCGTGCTGTGCTCGGGCGGCGTCGGACATCTCTTCTCGGTGACAACCAACCCGACTGAAGCCTGCGGGCAGGGCGTCGGCATGGCGGCGCGCGCCGGCGCCATCATCGCTGATCCCGAATTCGTACAGTTTCACCCGACCGCCATCAACATCGGCCGCGATCCGGCGCCACTGGCAACCGAAGCTCTGCGCGGTGACGGGGCGCATCTGATCAATTCTGCCGGGCAGCGTTTCATGCTCGATATCCATCCGGATGGTGAGCTGGCGCCCCGAGACATTGTCTCCCGCGGCGTCTTTGCCGAGGTCCAGGCCGGGCGCGGCGCCTTTCTGGATTGCACAAAGGCGGTCGGCGCGCATTTTCCCGAAATGTTTCCAACGGTTTATGCCTCCTGCATGTCAGCCGGTATCGATCCCGTAACGCAACCGATCCCGGTGGTGCCGGCGGTGCACTATCATATGGGCGGCGTCCTGACCGATGCCTCGGGGCGCACCTCGATCGACGGGCTCTGGGCGGCAGGCGAGGTGACCTCCACCGGCGTCCACGGTGCCAACCGGCTTGCCTCCAATTCGCTTCTCGAAGCCGTGGTCTTTGCCGCGCGCATTGCCGAGAACATCAAGGGCATGTTGCCGGAGCCGATGATCACCGACTGGGGCGGCAACGCCGGCGAAAACGACGACCCCGTCACCATCGAGGATAGCCCGGCCTTGATGCGGCTGCGGCGTGTGATGAGCGAGCATGTCGGCGTGATCCGCAGTCGGGAAGGGCTGATGCGGGCTATCCGCGAGATCGCGGCGCTGGAACGGGAAAACAGCCGCCTGCGCTTCACCAATATCCTCGCCACGGCAAAGCTGATGACCGCCGCCGCCCTGCAGCGAATGGAAAGCCGGGGCGGGCATTATCGCTCTGACTGGCCCGAGCAGAGGGCCGAATGGAAGCATCGCACTTTCCTGACACTTTCCGATGCCGAAAGCGTCATCGCGGAGGTCGCGGAACGGGAGCTGGCCTAAAGCTTCCTGGAGTTTGTCAGGGAAAAGTGGAAACCGGTTTTCCCGAAAAGACAAACGGAAACAAAAGAATCGAGAGGATGTCTGGCTCATTCTGAACCAGACATCCTCCAGGGCCGCCTTTTCTGGAACCAACAGAGATATGACCATGACAGTGACACCGCTTCGCCCCGAACTGCCGGCCCTCATGGTCGAGGAGCAGGTTCGTCTTGCACTTCTGGAGGATCTCGGCCGCGCTGGCGATATCACCACCTATGCGACCATCGCCCCCCATTTGACGGCGGCGGCCGAGATGACATCGCGTGAAGCGGGCATCATCGTCGGCCTGGAACTGGCGAGAACCGCATTCCGCCTCGTTGATCCGACGATCCGTTTCGAGGCGATGGTTGCCGATGGCGACCGGGTTTCGCCGGGAACGGTGCTTGCCCGTATCAACGGTCCGGCCCGCGGCCTGCTCTCGGCTGAGCGTGTCGGCCTGAATTTCATGATGCATCTCAGTGGCGTTGCAAGCTACACGGCCTCCTTCGTCGCGGAGATCGCCCATACCCGTGCCCGCGTCTGCTGCACGCGCAAGACCATCCCCGGCCTGCGCGGGCTGGAAAAATATGCCGTGCGGCTCGGTGGCGGCTCGAACCACCGCTACGGCCTCGACGATGCCGTGCTGATCAAGGACAACCATATCGCCGTTGCAGGCGGCGTGGCGAGCGCAGTGGAAGCGGCGCGTGCCTATTGCGGCCATCTCGTCAGGATCGAGATCGAGGTGGATGGGCTGGAGCAGATGCGCGAGGTGCTGACCGCGAGCCCCGACGTCATCCTGCTCGACAATATGGGACCGAACCTGCTGCGCGAAGCGGTTGACATCAACGCGGCGCACTGGTCGCTCGACACACAAGCCTATGCCGCCGATCCGCGCCGCACCAAGCTCGAAGCCTCTGGTAACGTCAATATCAGTACGATCCGCGCCATCGCCGAGACCGGCGTCGATTACATATCCACGTCGAAGATCACCATGGCTGCGCCGACGCTGGATATCGGCCTGGACATCGTCATCTCCTGATCTTGCCGGAACCGGGTGTTCCTCCATGCGTTGGGCTCTTGAATGCTCAACTCTGGAGGAAGACCCGGTGAACAGAATTCTTGCGACGATACTATTTGCGGCATGTTGCGGTTTTCCGGCCGCGGCACAGCAATCCTCACAGACGGCTGCAGCCAATTTTGTCGGCAAGGATGGCAAGGAGGCAGGACGTGCGGCCCTGACGGCCGGCAAGGACGGCGTGCTGATCGAAGCCGAAGTTACCGGCCTGCCGCCCGGTACCTGGGTTGCCTTCCATATCCATGAAACCGGCGAATGCGATGCAGCGCATGGTCACGAATCGGCCGGCGGCCACTTCAATCCCGGCAAGACCGAACACGGCTTTCTCGCCGCCAATGGTCCTCACGCTGGAGATATGCCCAATCAGTATGTCGGTGCGGACGGCGTGATGCGGGCGCAGGTGTTCAACAGTTTCGTGCAGCTTGACGACGAGAAGATCGGTATCCGCGGCCGAGCCTTGATAGTCCACGCCAAGTCCGACGACAACCGCAGCCAGCCGTCCGGCGATGCCGGAGAGCGGCTTGCCTGTGCGCCGATCAAGTAAGCCCGCCGCGGCCAACCGTCCCCTGATCTGCGCTACTCAGACGAGTTCTTCGAGCGGCGCGGCATTGTCCGGCACGACCGTATAGAAGGTCCGCCTGGTCCGCTCCAGCATGTCGCGCGTCGTTGCCCACCAGTTGCCCGTCGGCACCCAATAGCGCAATGTCAGGGTTGTCGTATCCGTGCCAAGCTCCGAAATGAACGCCGATGGCGGGGGCGTCTGTTCGACCCGTTGGTCGGCGTTGGCCATTTCGATCAGCTGTGCCTTGGCCGCCTCCATATCGACGCTGTTGCCCACCACGACCGCCAGATCGTGCCGACGCACCCGCTCGCGGCTGTAGTTCGTGACCGGCACATTCCACAGGATCGAGTTCGGTGCCAGTCGGTAGAGGCCGTCGGCGGTGCGCAATTCGGTGGCAAACAGGCCGACCTCGGTCACCGTGCCGCTGACTGCGGGCGTCTCGATAGACTCGCCAACGCGAAAGGGCCTCAGCACCAGCAGCATGATGCCGGCGGCGATATTCTGCAGCGTGCCTTGAAGAGCCAGGCCGATGGCGCCGAGGGCCGCGATGATCGATGCCGTCTGAACACCGAACTGTCCGAGCACGGTGATGAAGACGAGGATCAGAACGACATAGCGGATGATGCTCGAGAAGAAACGCGCAAGCGTCTCGTCAATCCCCTTGATGCACGAAAGGCCGGAACAGGCCCAGTTGTGCAGGAGGCGCGAGATCGCCCAGCCGAGAAGGAGCAGCAGGACGGCGCCGATGACCGAGAAGGAATATTGCACCGCCAGTGCGCTTGCCTGACTAAGTGCCGTTCTGGTGGCGATGATTACGTCGGTTGCCTGCTGTTCCACGCTGTCTTCCGTCCTTGCTGCCGTCCTGAAGGTCAGGGAGGTGGAGCAGGGATCAACCCCGAAAGTTGTCAGCGGCCGCCGAGTTTCAGGCCGGGAGCAGGTCGTTCGCCCAAAATCTGGCGGCGGAAGCGGAAGAGAGCTGCCGGCCTGCCGCCCGTCGCTGCCGACATAATGCCCGTCGGCTCGACGAGCTCTGCGCCTTCGACCAGCCGACGGAAATTCTGCTTGTGCAGATGCCGCCCTGAGATCGCCTCGACGGTCGCCTGCAGGTCCGTGAGTGTGAACTCCGGCGGCATCAACTCAAAGATCACCGGCCGGTATTTGATCTTGCCGCGAAGCCGGGCAATGGCGGTTGCCGCGATGCGGCGATGGTCGTGGCGCATGGCAAGACCCACGGGCGAGGGGCGGCCAGCGGTCGGAAGCTTGCGATCATCGGTGTGACCGTCGGCCAGTGCCTCTGCCACGAGGCCCGCCTCGTAAAGAAGTTCATATCGCTCCAGCACCCGCTCCTCGTCCCAGGGGAAATCGCCAAGCCCGAACGCGAGGCGGATGCGGGTTCGCCTTTGCGGCAGGCCGACGCCGTCATCGGTGCTGCCACGGGCCTCCCATTGCGCAAGCGCCGGGAGAATCACCTTGTCAAGCACAGCCGGCCTGCCTTGCCGCCAATCTTCCCAGGGCAGATAGGCATACCAGTCGCGCCAGTGCGCGCCCGCGTCGGCGAGCCGGGCATTGTTTTCGGCGTCTGTGCGGGTAAGGGCGAGATATCCGACGGAGACCATATGCGTGGCGATTTCGCCGGGAAGCCGCTGCCGGCCGCGATCGCCAAAGGTGTAGAGCTGCTCGATATAGCCGAGATCAAGCGCCGTCTGCTGTTCGACGCGGGCGCGAAGGCTGGTTTCGAAAGTGCGGTGGAGTGCGGGATCGAAAGGTCCGAAGGGCAGGGCGTCTCGCGCATCATCTTGGCTGTCACGCGTCGCCTCCTCGATTACGGCGAGAATAAGAGGCGTGCGATTAGCCACTGCAACGATCGCCGCATTGAGACCGATCTCGATCGTGCCAGGATGGTTGTCAGCTGCCATCCGTGCGATCCTCAGGCGAAGAGGGAGCAAGCCGCTCTTCATGTGGCAACCCATCCGCCAAGGGAGAAAAGACGAAGGGCACATTGCCGTCCGTATCCTTGCCGCGACCGATGGCCTTGACCGCAGCGGCAAGCCGGCCTTTTCGCGAAAGCAGGCGGTCGCCGATTTCCACGATCCTTGCATTCGGTGTCGCATAGGGGGAGGCTACCCGTAGGCGTAATGCTAGCTCCGCGTCGTCCTGATCGGGCTCGGCCGCAAGCGCCGCAACCAGCGCAGCGGCAGGCGAGCGTGAAACACCCATCCAGCAGTGAACGAGCAAGGGGGCGCTCCGATCCCAGCCGCGGGCGAAATCGATGATCTCGGCCACATGCTCTTCGCCAGGGGCTACCAGTCCGCCCGTGCCGGCAAAGGTGATGTCGTTCATGCCCAAAAGCAGATGGCGCTCGGCGTGGATGACAGCGGGGCGGTGAAAGCTCTGCTCCTTGGCCACAAGGCTCAACATCTCTCGACAGCCGTGACGAACGGCCATCTCGGCGATTCTCTCCAAAGGTGAAACGACGATGACCGGCATCTCAGGAAACAACGCCAATGGTCGCCCGCTCGGCTTCGATCTCGGCAAAACGCGCTGCAAACAGCCGCTGGGCCTCCATCGCCGGCACCGGAACGATCGGGATCATCTCGCGGGTGATGCCGCGCGGCTGCCCGAAGAATTTTCGAGCTTCGGGGAGTGAAAAACCGGCAAGCAACGTGGCCTCGAAATAGGCAGCGATCTGGTCGGCTTTCTTGATCCTGTCCTTAAGCTCAGGCGCTGTGATGGCTGGCAGTCCGAAGCGCAAGTGAATGGCGCTTTCCAGTCGTGCCTCCACCGTCTTGTAACCGCCGCCGACCACGGCCTTGAAGGGCGAGATCATGTCTCCGATCACATATTCGGCCGCGTCGTGCAGCAGCGCCATCTGGCAGTCTTCCGGGCTGCAATTGTTCTGCCGGCGAAAGATTTCTTCCACCACGAGGCTGTGCTGGGCGACGGAGAAAGCATGCTCGCCATCGGTCTGGCCGTTCCAGCGCGCGACTCGGGCAAGCCCATGGGCAATATCCACCAGTTCGACATCAAGCGGCGAGGGGTCGAGCAGATCAAGCCGTCGTCCCGAAAGCATGCGTTGCCATGCCCGCGCAGACATCAGGCGCTCGCCTCGTCCGAAGCGCTCGGGAAGGCAAGGCCTGTCCATTCCGGCAATGTCAGCGAAACGGCGACAGGACCGCACAGGATCGGCCGGCCTTCGGCAATCGCTTCGCCCGCCTTGTCGATGCGCACGATCGCAAGGCCGTTTTTGCCGGAAACGCTGCCGAGTGTGCCAATCGGCCGGTCATTGACGGTGATCGGCGTGCCGGTTTCCGGCAGTGCTTCGTCTCCCGCCACGATCACCACGCGCCGCCGTGCCGTTCCCCGATGCTGCATGCGCGAGACCACTTCCTGGCCGACATAGCATCCCTTCTTGAAGGAAAGCCCGCCGTTGAGATCGAGCAGCACGTCATGGGGAAAGGCATCCTGCAGCGGATAGTCCGCGCCGGAAATGGCGATGCCGGAGGCAATGCGCAGGTCGTTGTAGGCGTCCGTTTGCCCGGTCGCTTCGGGCGCTTCGCTGTAATGGCGATAAAGTTGTGTTCCCGCCTTGGCGAATCGCCCATCGCGGTATCCGCCGCCAGCTTGCGCCTCGTGGGAGAGCCAGACCGGGGCGGGCGATTGCAGCGAAAGCGTCACGGCCGCGCGCAGCTTGTACATGGTCAGTCGCTTCAGCAGTGCTTCCGCCTGCTCGACGCCGGTTTCCAGTCGCAGGCCGTCGCCGTGGCGCGTTACAACGAAGTCGAAAAAGATCTTTCCCTGCGGTGTCAGCAGCGCGCCCGGCCGGGCTTCATCATCGGCCAGTTGCTGTAGATCGGTGGTGATCAGGCTCTGCAGCAGATCCTCGGCATCCTTGCCCGAGATGGAGATGACGGCGCGATCGGAAAGGGCGAGAGGCTGCATGGACTGTTTATCCTTCTGACGGGATCAAACAGGTAAGACGCCGCGCGTCCCGCGGCAAGTGTCTTGTCTTGCCGTAATGACGACAGCCTCAATCGCCGCCGGTAAAAAACTTCCACTGGCCATCGGGCGTGATGCCGATTCGGTAGAAATTATAGCCACCAAACTCTTCCATACCGGCATAGTCGCCGGCTGTGACCAGCCGGAACAGATCCACCTTTTCCGGCGGGGTGAGTGAATCAAGAGGCTTTTCGGCGAAATAGGGCCAGACATACATCTCGTCCGGCGTTCCCTTGTCGATATTGACGAAACCTGTCGAAAGCAGGTCGAGAAGGATGGCGAGGATTTCCACGCCTTCGCCGTCTCCCGAAAGCCCTTTCAGGGTCGCGATGGGATCGTCCTGCCCGTCGCCGACCTGGGTCTGGGTCGGCCCCTTGCCGAGCAGGGGGCGAAGGCGTTCGATATCGCCGGAAGCGGCGGCCTCGACAATCAGTTCGCGCATCCGGGCTACCGGCGCGGGGATCTTGGAAACGTCCGACAGCACCTCTACAGGCGCGGCCGGAGGTTCATCATCGAGCGCATCGTCCTTGGTGTCGGTGGTGGGTTTTTGGACCAGCGGATCGGGCATCGGGATCTGCAGCGGTGCGACGCCCTGTTCAGGGTCTGCCGCGGGAGGCTCATCCTGCGTTTCGCCGGGGACCGGCTCCACATCCTGCGCGTCACCGGGAACGCGCTTCAGTTCGCTGAGGGCAAAGGCAGGGCTGCTCGGGAAGAAAGGCACCAGAGCGACGGTCGCCAGCAAAAGGGCGCTAAGACCTGCCGCTAGGGGCCGGTTTGCCGTGGTCTGGCGTTTCATGTCTGCCTCGACTTACTGCAGGATCCGTTCCGGAGAAAACTCGCCGGCAAGCATGCGCTCGCGCAGGGAGGTGAGCATTGCTTCTGCACCATCTTCTCCATGGAGGCGAATGGTTTCGCGCATCGCAAGTGCAATCGCCGCATCGGCGATGATTTCGGGCTCGATGCCATCGGCCATACCGTCAGCCCAAGCTTCGTTCTGGTGTTCGAGCGCTGCCTGCATCTTCTCGTGAACGATCATGTCGTCGATGTCGTTAAGACTTGGTTCCATCATACGTTCCATGCAGATCTTACGCTCTTTACCGGTTCCGACACTCATCTCGAAACCACTTCTTACCACTCTCTTAACGACCTTAGCAGCCTTTTCCCAAAACGACACGGGGTCATCGATAAAGAGGTTAATTAATCCTTAATTTCCAAAGCGGGCGACTATTTCTGACGCAAGTGTTGCACCTTCGGCACGGTAGCGGGTGTCTGCGAGCACTGCCGCGGGCGTGCAGGCGGTGTAGACAGAGGCGAATGTCCTGTACCCACGGTTGAAAGCAGCCGTCATGCGCGCGCGCCGCGCCGCTTCGCCGCTGGCCTCCTTGTCCAGGAGGTCCTGCATGGTCTGGCGCCAGTCGTCGGGAGCGGTCGCTTTGCACAACACCCGCAGATAGTGGACGGATCCGAGGATTTCCGAGAGCCTGAGCAGCCTGCCGTCATAGGGCGCGGGTTTTTCCACAGCCTCTGTCGGTTGCGCGGGCGCCGCGGCCTCCTGCGCATGCGCAGACATAGGGTGAAAAACGAGGCTGGCTACCAGCAGTTGACGTATGGCGACGGCGAAAGATGAGTTCATGGCCTGTGGAAACTCCGAATCGCCTCGTCCGGCAAGTCATAGATAGCAAAACCCCTCATCGCGTTGCCGCTCGCTCCAGCTTCTCGATGCAATCGCGCACGCTGTCTGGTGCGGGTAGCGCCGTGATTTCAGCGGCGGTGAACCAGCCGAGCGAAAGCGCGTCGTCGCCGGCGACCGCGATCGTCTGCGAATCAGCTTCAACCCTGAATACCGAAAGGAAAAAATGGCGGGTATCGGGACGGTCAGCCTCGCGTGGCGGCAGATCGTAGGTGGCAAACAGGGTTGCATTGCGCGCTTCAATGCCGGTTTCCTCTTGGAATTCTCGCAGCGCCGTCTCCGCGGGTGTTTCACCCGGCTCCGCCCGCCCACCGGGAAAAGCATACATGTCGGCCGAGGGCGGATTGGCGCGCCGCACGAGCAGGTAGCGGCCATCGCGTTCGAGAATGGCTGAAGAGGCAAGCTGGAGCATGGACAAACTCGATATGCAACCGGAAGAATCGCCCGCCAATTGGCGAAGACATTGACCCAGCATAGGTGAAGTGCCATCTGAATGCCATGTGTGGACGGTTTTCACTGACGGCCGCGGCCAAGGATCTCGCCGAGTTCTTTGCTCTCATGGAGGCAGAGGATTTTCCGGCGCGCTACAACATTGCGCCGACGCAACCGATCCTCGTCGTCATGACGGGAGACCGCCAGAACCCTGGCATCAACCTGCCGGACCGGAAAGCAATCCTCGTGCGTTGGGGTCTGACGCCGTCCTGGGTCAAGGATCCCAGAGATTTTCCACTGCTGATCAATGCCCGCTCGGAAACAGCCGCCGGCAAGGCTTCGTTCAAGACGGCCATGCGCCATCGCCGTGTCCTCATCCCGGCATCGGGCTTCTACGAGTGGCATCGCCCCGCCAAGGAGACCGGCGAGCCATCCCAGGCTTACTGGATCCGGCCGAAAAATGGCGGCATCGTCGCCTTTGCCGGCCTGATGGAAACCTGGTCTTCGGCAGATGGTTCGGAAGTCGATACGGGCGCGATCCTGACAGTCGCGGCCAATGCCGCGATCGCGCCTATCCACGATCGCATGCCCGTCGTCATCAAGCCGGAGGATTTTTCCCGTTGGCTGGACTGCAAGACGCAGGAGCCTCGACATGTTGCCGATCTCATGCACCCCATCGAGGACGATTATTTCGAGGCGATCGCCGTTTCGGATCGGGTGAACAAGGTTGCCAACATGGGGCCGGACCTCCAGACACCCGTTGAGCCCAGGCAGCGGCTCAAGGAGCCGCCAAAACCGTTACCGAAACCGAGCGATCAGCTCTCGCTGTTTTAAACCGTCTGCGGCTTCTTCTTCGGCTTGGGCTTCAGCTGAAGGGCTGCCGCCAGAACGGCCTTGAGGCCGAGAGGGCGGTACTGTTCGACAAGATTGGCGGTCGGGCGTTTTTCCGCCTTGTCGCTCTTCTTTACGGTCATTTCAAACTCTCCTTGAGATATGTCCCTAGTCCCGAACGTCTCGCTCCATGTTTCCCACGGATGCGCCGTCCTTATTGTTTCAAAGGAAACAGGCTACTTTGTGCGTGTCCCCGCAGGCCCGATTCCTCAGTTGGTGCGGCGCCCTTTGCCGTTCCAATCATGACAAAACGATGACGAATTGGAAGTCAATCCACCATATGATGCTTGAGCTGGCCTGACCTCTTGACCGAATGCCTTTCAGGCGCGATAAAGCTGCCCATGAAAACGGTTATCTGCATTCTCTGCGGGATTATTATTCGCTAGCTCCCCAGCTGGCCCGTCCGTTTTCGTCTCCTGAAATCCAAGATGACAACGCGAAGGCCAGCGCGAGCGAACGCGTACCTTGCAGCATGCACATGGGAGACTTGGAATGGCCGGAAAGCCGACGCTGAAATTGTACAATACGCTCACGCGCGAGAAGGCGGATTTTACGCCGATCGACGACCAGAATGTGCGTATGTATGTCTGCGGCCCGACCGTCTACGATTTCGCCCATATCGGCAATGCCCGTCCGGTCATCGTCTTCGATGTGCTGAACCGCTTGCTTCGCCATATCTATGGCAAGGATCACGTCACCTATGTCCGCAACATCACCGACGTTGACGACAAGATCAACGCGCGTGCCCTGCGCGACTTTCCCGGTCTTCCGCTGAACGACGCCATCCGGCGTGTTACCGAGAAGACCGAGACGCAGTTTATCGAGGATTCAAAGGCGCTCGGCTGTGTTGACCCCGACGTCCAGCCGCGTGCGACGGAAAACATCGTGCAGATGGTCGATATCATCCAGAAGTTGATCGACAAGGGCCATGCCTATGTCGCGACCGGCTCCGAGGGCAAGGAAGTGCTGTTTTCGACCGGCTCGATGGCGGATTATGGCGCGCTCTCCAAGCGCAAGCTGGAAGACCAGCAGGCGGGCGCCCGCGTGGCCGTCGAGGCCCACAAGCACAATCCCGCCGATTTCGTCCTCTGGAAAGAATCGGCCGGGAACGAGCCGGGCTGGGCCGCCGAGTTCACCGTCGAAGGTGTCAAGCAACCGATCTTCGGCCGTCCGGGCTGGCATATCGAGTGCTCGGCCATGAGTGGTCGCTACCTCGGCGATGTCTTCGATATCCATGGCGGCGGGCTCGACCTCATCTTCCCGCATCATGAGAACGAGATCGCCCAGTCGCGCTGCGCCCACGGCACGGATGTCATGGCCAATGTCTGGATGCACAACGGCTTCCTGCAGGTCGAAGGCCGCAAGATGTCGAAGTCGGAAGGCAACTTCGTCACCATCGTGGACCTCCTGCACAGCGACGTCTTCGGCGGCCGCAAATGGCCGGGCGAGGTGCTGCGGCTGGCCATGCTGATGACGCACTATCGCGAGCCGATCGACTTTTCGGTCAAACGGCTTGAGGAGGCGGAGCGCATCCTGAAGCGTTGGAATATAGTCGCGGAACAGCACGATCCGGCGATAAAGGTGGAGCTGGATGACGAGATCCTCGTCGCTCTTTGCGATGACCTCGATATGTCGAAGGTCGTGGCGCGGTTGCACGTCCTCACGAAAGAGTCGGAGGATTTTACCGAAGGTCTTGCGGCAAGTCTTAAATTCCTTGGCCTCTGGTTCCCGTCGACCGCGTGGCGCAAGGATGAGCCGGCTCTCCAGGACGATATCAAGGCGGCAATTGACGCCCTGGTGGCCATGCGTCTCGAAATGCTGAAAGCCAAGAATTTTGCCGAGGCCGACAAAATTCGGGACCAGCTCGTGGCTCAGGGCATCCAGCTCAAGGACGGCAAGGACCCCGCGACCGGCGAGCGCATAACCACCTGGGAGGTGAAGCGATGATCGACTTGTTTAGAGTCCGTTGTCGGCATATGCTTAGGCATATGTCTGGGAGATGACTATGGGCGCCGAGCGGCATGTGAAACTTTTTCGTAATGGCCGGAACCAGGCCGTGCGTATCCCGGTCGAGTTCGAACTGCCGGGCGACGAAGCCATCATGCGCCGCGAAGGCGATCGTCTGATCATCGAGCCTGCCGTGCAAAAGACGAATTTGCTCGAATGGCTGCAGTCGTTGGAGCCGCTGGACGAGGAGTTTCCCGAGCTTGACGAGAGGGGACCTCCGCCGAAGGATTTCGAGCTTTGAGCAGTCTTGTCTACATGCTCGACACCAACATTCTGTCGGACGCCATCAAGGATCCGTTCGGCAGGACGAGGCGTTACATGGAGCGCTTCAACGACGGCGTGATCTGCATCAGCGCAATTGTTGCTTCGGAAATGCGCTATGGCATCCGCAAGAAGGTCTCGCCCCGCCTCACAGAGCGCGTCGAGCAGACCTTGTCCCGCATACCTGTGCTTCCCTATGACGATCAGGCGTCCCGAAGCTACGGCATGATCCGTAACGACCTTGAGCGGCAAGGGCAGCCGATCGGTTGGGCCGATCTCTTCATCGCGGCTCACGCATTGTCTCTGGGCCTGACACTCGTCACGAACAACACGCGTGAATTTTCACGGGTGGAAAATCTCAAAATAGAGAATTGGCTGGCCGATGATGCCACGGGCATCAAAGTTCCTGAGGAGGACTTGAAATGATCGATCATACGGGCATTGCCGTTGCCGACTTTGATAAGGCAAAGAACTTCTATGACGCGACCATGGGTGCGCTCGGCGCCTCGCTGATGATGACGGTGCCGAAGGAATATACCGGCGGCCTGAATGTCGTCGGCTACGGCCGTGATCATCCGAGCTACTGGCTGCGGGAAGGTGGAGAGCCCGGTCCCGGTCGCCATATAGCCTTCACAGCCTCCAACCGCGCGATGGTCGATGCCTTCTATGCGGCGGCCATGGCGGCCGGCGGTCGTGACAATGGCGCGCCGGGCCTCCGACCCCATTACCATCTCAACTACTACGGTGCCTTTGTCTTCGATCCGGACGGCAACAATATCGAAGCCGTCTGCCACAGGCCGGAATAGGAAGGGTGCTGCCATGAGCCCAGACGAAACGCCCTGCTATACCGGTGGCTGCCAGTGTGGGGCCGTGCGGTTCCGTGTCGCCGGACAGTTGGGCGAAGCGTCGATCTGCCACTGTCGCATGTGCCAGAAGGCCTTTGGCGCCTATTACGCACCGCTTGTTTCCACGCGTGGCGCCGAACTCGTCTGGACGCGGGGAGAACCGAAGCGGTTCCGTTCGTCCAATTTTGTTCTGCGCGGCTTCTGTGCCGATTGCGGCACACCGCTGACGTTCGAGGCGCCGGACGGTGTGGCACTCGCCTTGGGTGCCTTTGACGACCCATCGCTGGCTCCGCCAACGGTGCAGTTCGGCGTCGAAGCAAAGATCGATTTCGTCGATAGGCTGCACGCTCTGCCCGCCCAGAATACGGAAGACGATCTGGAGGGCGCACCCTATCTCTCCTCTCTGGTCTCTTATCAACACCCCGACCATGACACGGCCGAATGGCCGCCGGAGGCGCTGTCATGAGCATCTCGCGGATCTATACGGGTGGATGCCAGTGCGGCGCGGTTCGTTACCGCGCCGAAGGCACGCTTGCCGATCCGCATCTCTGCCATTGCCGCATGTGCCAGAAGGCGGCCGGCAATTATTTCATGCCGCTCGCCAATGCTGCCCGCACGACATTTTCGCTGACGCGCGGCAAGCCGTCCTGGTTCCAGTCGTCCCATCTGGTGCGTCGTGGATTCTGCAAAAAATGCGGTACGCCACTGTTCTACGACATGCCGGGCGAGGATTTCATCAACATCGTGCTCGGCTCGCTTGACGATCCCGATGACGTGCGCCCTGTCGGACAATCCGGCACCGAATCGCGCATGCCTTGGTTTTCGCAATTGCCGCGCCCGCCGGGGAAGGAGACCGATGCGGATGGCAAGGCCTCCGTCGAGCGCCATATCGCGATCCTCGAATCGAACAACCAGCATCCCGACTACGACACTGTTCACTGGCCCCTGGAGGATGATCGATGACAGACACCGAACGCACCGGAGGCTGCCAGTGCGGCGCCGTCCGTTTCCGCATCAAGGGCCAGCTCGGCCGCCCGTCCATCTGCCATTGCCGCATGTGCCAGAAGGCGTTCGGCGGCTTCTTCGGCCCGCTGGTGACGGCGCCGGAAGGCGAGGTCGAGTGGACGCGCAACGAGCCGAATTACTTCCAGTCCTCGATCAACATTTCCCGTGGCTTCTGCGCCTCGTGCGGCACGCCGCTGACCTATCGTCATCCCGGCGGGCTGGAGATCGCCATCGGCGCCTTCGACGACCGCTCCGATCTCGCGCCGCAGATCCAGGTCAACTATGCCGCCCGCATTCCCTGGGTCACCACGATCTTCGACCAGCCGGTTCACAACGACCCGGACTATTATTCCCGGCAGGAGCACATTGTCTCCTTCCAGCATCCCGATCACGACACGGCCGATTGGCCACAACATGGCTTGAACCTATGACACTGCGCGCCCTTTACCCCGAAATCGAACCCTATGCCTCCGGCCGCCTCGATGTCGGCGATGGCCACGTCATCTATTGGGAGCGGGCAGGAACGCCCGGCGCCAAGCCAGCCGTGTTCCTGCACGGCGGCCCCGGCGGCACCATCTCGCCAAGCCACCGCCGCCTGTTCGATCCGGCACTCTACGACGTCACCCTGTTCGACCAGCGCGGATGCGGAAAATCGACGCCGCACGGCGAACTCGAGGCGAACACGACCTGGCATCTCGTTGCCGATATCGAGCGTCTTCGCGAGATGGCCGGCGTTGATAAATGGCTGGTCTTCGGCGGTTCCTGGGGCTCGACGCTGGCGCTCGCCTATGCCGAAAAGCACCCCGAGCATGTCTCGGAACTCGTCCTGCGCGGCATCTACACGCTGACCAAGGCGGAACTCGACTGGTACTACCAGTTCGGCGTCTCCGAGATGTTCCCGGACAAATGGGAGCGTTTCATCGCGCCGATCCCGGAGGATGAGCGTCACGAGATGATGCACGCCTATCATCGCCGCCTGACTAGCGACGACAAGGCGACCCGTCTTGCCGCTGCGAAGACCTGGAGCATCTGGGAAGGTGAAACCATCACGCTGCTTCCCGAGCCGTCCACCAGCGACAAGTTCGAGGAAGACGAATTCGCCTACGCCTTTTCCCGCATCGAAAACCACTTCTTCGTCAACGCCGGCTGGATGGATGAAGGACAGCTGCTGCGCGACGCCCACAAGCTCCACGGCATCCCCGGCACCATCATCCATGGCCGCTACGACATGCCGTGCCCCGCCAGATACGCCTGGGCGCTGCATAAGGCCTGGCCGGAAGCGGATTTCCATCTGATCGAAGGGGCGGGGCACGCATTTTCCGAGCCTGGTATTCTGGATAGGCTGATCCGCGCGACGGACCGGTTTGCGGGGAAGTAGAGGGCAACAGCCCCTCATCCGACCCCTCTTTCAGACCAAAGGGGCGGCCACCTTCTCCCCGCATGCGGGGAGAAGGGACAAGCGGCGATATCTGTCGTCCAATTGAATGTGGTCGCGGAAGCAGGCGGCAACCCCGATCGTTCCCTCTCCCCGCAGGCGGGAGAGGGCTAGGGTGAGGGGCAATTTTTGAAGTACAAAGTTCCTTGGAGGGAACACCATGAAATCGGCTCTTGAACGCATCTACCTCTTCGACACCACGCTCCGTGACGGTCAGCAGACCCCCGGCATCGATTTTTCCGTCGAGGACAAGATTGCGATTGCAACACTGCTGGATGATTTCGGCGTCGATTATGTCGAGGGCGGCTATCCCGGCGCAAACCCGACCGATACCGAATTCTTCAAGAAGCGCCGCACGAACCGAGCCCATTTTGTCGCCTTCGGCATGACGAAGCGGGCCGGCGTTTCGGCCTCCAACGATCCCGGCCTCAACGCCCTGCTTCAGGCCAACAGCGACGCTATCTGTCTTGTTGCCAAGAGTTGGGACTATCATGTGAAGGTCGCGCTCGGCTGTTCCAACGAGGAAAATCTGGTTGCGATCCGGGAATCCGTCCAGGCTGTGGTCAAGAGCGGCCGGGAGGCGATGATCGACTGCGAGCATTTCTTCGACGGCTACAAGGCCAACCCCGAATACGCGCTCGCCTGCGCCACGACGGCCTATGAAGCCGGCGCCCGCTGGGTCGTGCTCTGTGACACCAATGGCGGCACCCAGCCCCCGGAAATCCGCGACATTGTTTCCTCTGTCATCGCCGCGGGCGTGCCAGGCAGCCATCTCGGTATCCATGCCCATAACGACACCGGCCAGGCCGTCGCCAATTCTTTGGCCGCGGTTGAGGCAGGCGTGCGCCAGATCCAGGGCACGCTGAACGGCATCGGCGAGCGCTGCGGTAACGCCAACCTGATAACACTCATCCCGACACTGGCGCTGAAGGAGACCTACTCCACCCGCTTTGAAACCGGCATAGACGCGGAAAAGCTGCAGGAGTTGACGCAGCTTTCCCACGCCTTCGACGAGTTGCTCAACCGCTCGCCGGATCACCAGATGCCCTATGTCGGCGCCTCCGCCTTCGCCACCAAGGCCGGCATCCATGCGTCCGCTCTCCTCAAGGACCCGCGTACCTATGAGCATGTGACGCCGGAAAGCGTCGGCAACCTGCGCAAGGTCATGGTGTCCGACCAGGGCGGCAAGGCCAATTTCATCAACGCCCTGAAACGGCGCGGCATCACGCTTTCCAAGGATGATCCGAAACTCGACAAGCTGATCGCCATCGTCAAGGAGCGTGAGGCAACCGGCTACGCTTACGAGGGGGCGGATGCGAGCTTCGCCATCCTCGCCCAGCGGACGTTGAGTTCCGTCCCGGATTTCTTCCGTGTCGAGAGCTTCCGCGTGATGGTCGAGCGCCGCTTCGATGCCAATGGCAATCTGAAGACGGTGTCTGAAGCCGTGGTGCGCGTATCGATCGAAGGGGAGAGCACGATGTCGGTCGCCGAAGGCCACGGCCCTGTCAACGCGCTCGATCTGGCCTTGCGCAAGGATCTCGGCAAGTACCAGTCGGAAATAGAGGATCTGGAACTGGTGGACTACAAGGTCCGTATCCTCAACGGCGGCACGGAGGCCATCACCCGCGTCCTGATTGAATCCGTCGATGGCACCGGCGCTCGCTGGTGGACGGTCGGCGTCTCCGACAACATCATCGATGCCTCGTTCCAGGCGCTGATGGATTCGGTCGTCTATAAGCTGCTGAAGAACCGCAACCATCAGGGGCTGGTCGCTGCGGAGTAGGGATCGAGACGGGGTCCCCTCGTGATGATTTGGTGGGGGCTTTGCTTAGATTTTGTCAGTGAAAAGTGGGAGCCGTTTTCCCGAAAAGACAAACGAAAACAAAAGAATCTAGAGGACTTCTGGTTCAAACCAAACCAGACATCCTCTAGATGATCTCAAGTTCCGGAAATCTGGGCTTCGATGGCCGCCTTGTCGATGATCGACGAGACGCGTCGGATTCTTCCTTCCTGAAACCCATAGAATACGTTTTCGGCAAAGGAGACCTTCCGGCCGCTGACCGGAAGGTCGAGAAAGTTTCCACGCGGTGTGCAGTCGAAAAGCAGCCGGCTTGCTATCGAGGGCGGATCAACGATCAGCAGTTCGATATAAAAATGCAGATCCGGGATTTCATCGAAGTCCTTCTCCAGCATCGAGCGATAGCCTGACAGTCCGATCGAGCGGCCGTTATGGCTGACGTCTGCATGAACGAATTGATCGAGAGATGCCCATTCCTGCCGGTTCAGGCAGTCAATGTAAGCCCGGTAGAGAGTGGACAGCTCTTCTTTCAGCATCAGCGCGCTCCCGGCAGTCCGCGTCTCACAGCACCAGCCTGAACTTCGCAAACCCGTCCGCCCCATCGCCGGCATCCTCGATCTTGACGCTCTTGACCTCGCCAATCAGTCCGCGTGCCTTCGGTCCGGTCTCGAAGATCGCTGTCGTGCCCGGCAGCGGCTTGAAGGTCCAGTTGCCGTCGGCGGAGGGGTTGATGGTTTTCTGCTCGTGAATATAGCGCACGATCACGTCGCGGTTGGTATCGGGGGCGGCGAAGACCACCTTGTCGGCCGCGATCTCCGGGAAGCTACCCCCGCCACCGGCGCGGTAGTTGTTGGAAGCGACGACGAATTTCCGTGCCGGATCAATCTGTTTTCCCTCGAACATGAGGTTCTGGATGCGGTTTGAGCCTGGGTTCACGGCCTTGCCATCGCCGTCGTATTTCGCCGGTTGCGACAGGTCGATCTCATAGGTCACGCCGTCGATGATGTCGAAATTATAGGAAGGAAAATCCGCATTGAGCAGGGGGGCGTCCTTCGCTCCGGCCTCGAGCGTGTTGAACATGCCGGCCGACATTTCCAGCCAGTTTTTCACCTGCTCGCCGGTGATGACCACGGCCTGTACCGTATTAGGGTAGAGATAGAGATCGGCGACATTCTTGATGGCGATATCGCCGGCCGGCACATCCGTATAATAATCCACGCCGCCGCGACCGCCTGCCTTGAAGGGAGCCGCTGCCGAAAGCACCGCCAGGTCCTTGTACGCGGTGTCCTTCAGCATCTCCTTGATATACCAGGTCTGGGCGTTGGAGACGATCTGCACGGACGGATCGTCGGCCACCAGTGCGAAATAGGAATAGAGCGGCGCCGAGGTCTTGCCGACTGGAGTGCGCACATAGGCAAGCGTCGCCTGATGTTCGGCTTCCGCTGCTGAAAGCACGTCGGCACGATCCACGACGTCGGCCACCACCTTCTTGTCCTCGCGGTGATAGATCGGCCGCGCCTCGGTGGTGAAATCGACGATCTTCCAGCTGCTGCCATCCTTCTCCAGCAGCAGGTCGATCAGCCCGAGATGCGACCCCCAGAATCCGCCCATGACGGCCGGCTTGCCGAGCAGCGTGCCCTTGACCGGATCGACGCCTTCCATGCCATCGAAACTTTTCGGGCCGGGGAAGACGAGATGCTGATGCCCGGTGAAGACGGCGTCGATACCTTCGACACCGGCGAGATAGAGCGAGGCGTTCTCCATCCTGTCGGATGGTCCCCCGCTGTCGATGCCGGAGTGGGAAAGCGCGATGATGATATCGACGCCGTCTTCCTTCATGACGGGCACCCAGGCCTTGGCCGCCTCGACGATATCGCGCGTCTGCGCCTTGCCTTCGAGGTTCTTGATGTCCCACACCATGATCTGCGGCGGCACGAAGCCGACAATGCCGATCTTCAGCGGGCTCGTCGCGCCGGAGCCGTCGGTGACCACCTTCTCGACAATCGTGTAGGGCTTGAAGAAAAGCTCGTCCTTCGTGGGGTCGGAGGCAAGCTGCCCCTTGGTCAGGTTGGCGCAGACATAAGGATAGTTGGCGCCGGCAAGCACCTTGTTCATGTAATCGAGGCCGTAGTTGAACTCGTGGTTGCCGAGCGTGCCGGCCTCATAGCCCAGAACGTTCATCGCCTTGATGATCGGGTGGACGTCGCCCTCCTTCATGCCATGCTGATAGGCCATGAAGTCGCCCATCGGATTGCCCTGCAGGAAGTCACCGTTGTCGACGAGCAGCGAATTTGTCGCCTCCGCGCGGATCGCGTCGATGATCGAGGCGGTGCGGGCAAGGCCCATCGTGTCGTTCGGCTTGTCGCCGTAATAGTCGTAGGGAAAGACGTGGACATGGATGTCGGTCGTTTCCATGATCCTCAGATGCGCCTGATTGTTGGCGGCGCGGGCTGCAAAAGGATGCAGCATGATGAGACCGGATGTTGCGGCGAGCCCGCCAAGCAGTGAACGACGGGTGATCGGGTGAGGTCCGAGACTGGCTGACATCAGAATGCCCCTTCTTTTCCATTTGCCTGAACCGAGGGTAGTGCCGGTTTGTGTGGAAAGCATGCCCCGAAATATGACGGTTTTTCGCCGCTGCCAGAGGTGTGTCAAACTTATTGCATCACGCTTCACTGAAATGAATTGGTCGCATCCCTGGCTTTGGGGTAGGACGGCGGCCAACAAGAAACATTCGGGATGAAACACCATGGCTGATGCCAAAGACACTCCGGCCCCGGTAAACGGCGATTCGCCACGGGGTTTCGCCTTCGCGCTGACGGCCTATCTGCTCTGGGGATTCCTGCCGTTTTTCATGAAGGCGGTTGCCCACATTCCGGCGTTTGAAGTCGTCGCCCACCGTATCGTCTGGTCGGTTCCGCTCGCCGGCTTGGTGCTCCTCTGGCTCGGCCGCACCAGCGACGTAAAGGCGGCGCTGCGCTCGCCGCGCATGGTGAAGATGGCAACCATCACTGCCGTTCTCATCACCATCAACTGGGGTATCTATGTCTGGGCGATCGGCGCGGGCAGGGCGCTGGAGACGGCGCTCGGCTATTATATCAACCCGCTGTTTTCGATCTTCCTCGGCGCCGTGCTCTTGAAGGAGCGCCTGAGCCGGGCGCAGATCGTCGCCATCGTTCTGGCCGCTGTCGCCGTCGTTGTCCTGGCGATTGATGCGGGCGGCCTGCCGTGGGTTTCGCTCAGCCTTGCTCTGTCCTGGGGCCTTTACGCGTTCTTCCGCAAGACGCTGCCGATCGGGCCGAACCAGGGTTTCTTCCTCGAAGTCCTGCTGCTCAGCGTGCCGGCGCTCGGTTATATCGGCTATCTCGAAGCAAGCGGGCAGGGACATTTCTTCGATACCGGCATCGCCGACGGTCTGTGGCTTCTCGCCTGCGGCATCGTCACCGCGGTTCCGCTGATGATCTATGCCAATGGCGCCAAGCTGCTCCGTCTTTCGACCATCGGCATCATGCAATACATCGCACCGACGATGATCTTCGTCATCGCCGTCTTCGTCTTCGATGAGCCCTTCAACACCGCCAAGCTCATCGCCTTCATCTTCATCTGGGCAGCGCTTGCCGTCTATTCCGGCTCGATGATCATGGAAAGCCGCGCCGCGCGCCGTCTGGTGGCGCATCCGGCCGAATAAATCTGTAACGACGCAAACGAAAACGCCGCGCTTCCTTCGAAGACGCGGCGTTTTCGTATTTGCCTTAACAAGGTTCAGAGCTTGGAGATGATCTCGTCTTCGCCGTCGCGATCGACCTTGCCGGACCAGTGCGCCAGCAGGGCGGGAACGATTTCGTCGACATTGTCGATGACCAGCGGCTGCAGCAGATGCGCCGAGTGGATGAAACCGGCATCCGCCATGTGACGGATCAGCTCCATCAGCGGATCCCAGAAGCCGCCGATATTGGCAAGTACGATCGGCTTGCGATGACGGCCGAGCTGCGCCCACGTCATGATTTCCACGACTTCTTCCAGCGTTCCGACGCCGCCCGGAAGCGTGACGAAAGCATCCGCCCGCTCGAACATCTTGTGTTTGCGCACATGCATGTCGGGCGTAACGATCAGTTCCGAGAGCTGGCCGAGCGAATGGCGCGTCGCCTCCATATCGACAAGAAACTCGGGAATGATACCGGTAACGCGGCCGCCATGGGAAAGCACGCCGCTGGCAACGGCGCCCATGATGCCTTTTGTGCCGCCGCCATAGACCAGCTGCAAATGGTTTTCCGCCATGGCTTTGCCCAGCTTGCGGCCGGAATCCATGAAGGCTTTATCGCGGCCGGGCTGGGAGCCGCAATACACGCAAACGGATCGAATCGGGATATTTTGCTCATTCATAGGAGCAAAGAGACATTGCCGTTTCCCGTGCGTCAAGAAAAATGAAGGGAAAGCTCACCGTTGCCGGTATTCCCGATGTGCTAAAGCTTGTGAAGAATAGCGTAAATCGTTAGCAATTTCAGGGTTGAATGACATGATGGCGCAGGCTGGCAAACCCGGGGGCGGGAAAGACAGTTATATCCTGCGCAGTTGGGGACCGAGCCGGAACGACGATAGAGACGCTTCAAGCGTCAACGGCTCTCTTGGAGATTTGGAAAAATGAAGAACAAGGCCGGTTTGGTGGCCCTAATCGTACTCGCGGCTGCGACGGCTCTGATGGTTTTCTTCGTGCTGCCGAATGTGAGCGGGAACAAAGAAAATCCGCCTGCTGAAAGCAAGAGCGAGCCAGTGCCTGCGGCGGAGCAATTGCCTGCTGCTGATGCGAAGGCCACACTTCCCGCAGCCGAGCCGGCGGCGACACCCGAAACGGTACAGCAGGGCAAAGTTGATACCAAGACCGACAAGCCTGCCGATCCCACCGCAGCCTGGGTCGTTCCGAGCTTCGATATCCTGCGTGTCGAGCCAGATGGCTCCACCGTCATCGCCGGACGCGCTCAGCCGGGCACCAAGCTTGAAATCGTCAATGGCAACAAGGTTGTTGCAACGGCAGATGTAAGCCAGGCGGGTGATTTTGCCGCCGTATTCGACCAACCGCTTGATCCCGGCGATTACCAGTTGCTGCTGCGCAGTCTTGGTGCTGGCAATCTTTCCAAGTCCTCCGAGGAAGTGGCGACGGTTTCCATCCCGAAGGACAAGAGCGGCGAGTTGCTGGCGATGGTGTCGAAGCCCGGTCAGGCAAGCCGCATCATCACCGCACCGAAGGAAGCTGTCGCTTCGCAGACCGCGCCGGCGCAGGAGACGGCTGGTGGCGAAAAGCCGGCAGCTGCCGCCGGCACAGAAGCGCCTGCCGATATCGCCAGCGCCGATGCAAACACCAAGCCGGTTTCCGAAGCTCCCGCGGCCAGTACCCCGGTCACAGCTGCGGAAAAACCGGCAGTCGCCGTTTCTGCCGTTGAGCTCGAAGGCAGCAAGATTTTCGTGGCTGGCACCGCCAAGGCGGGTTCGCTGGTTCGAGGCTATGCGGATGATCGCCTGATCGGCGAAGCAAAGACCAACGAGCAGGGTCGCTTTGTGGTGGATGGTAGTCTTGAGCTTTCGGTCGGCCAGCATACGATCCGGGTCGATATGATGGCCGAGGATGGAACCACCGTTGCCGTGCGTGCATCCGTGCCGTTCGATCGTCCTGCAGGTGAGCAGGTCGCAGCTGTCGCCCAGCCCGCAGCCAATGGCGCGATAGCACCGTTCGATGGCGGTGCTTTCGACGGACTTCGCATCGAAGCCGGCAAGGCTTTCGGTCTCCTGAAGGGCCTTTTCGCTGGCGGCAAGACGCCAAGTGCCGAGCAACTCGCTGCAGCCCGTTCCTCGACGGAAATCGCTCTCGGTTCGCTCGCCGAGTTCAAGGCGCCTGATACGCTGGAAGCAAGCGTCAAGGAGATGGTGGCCAAGACCGCGAAGGCGGCTGCCGATGCGCTGGCGCTTCTGAAGGCGCTGCCGCAGGACCCGCAGAGTGTCGCGGCCGCCCTCGACAAGATCGAGGCAGCGATAGGTTCTGCCCTGATGCCGCGCACAGATGGTGCCGGTGGAGCTGTTGCGCAGGAAAGCGCACCGGCTGCACAGACCCCGGCGTCCGAAACCACAGGAGCTGCTTCGACGCAGGAGCCGGCCACGCCAGCGCCCGTGGCCGAAGAGCCCGTTGCCCAGGCCCCGGCCGGCAACACCACCACGGAGCCCGCGTCAGGCGATGCCGCCGGCCAGACGGCTGCAGCACCTCAGACGGTTCAGCAGGCACCGCTCACCGAGAGCAAGACGTCGGTCATTATCCGTCGCGGCGATACGCTCTGGCAGATTTCACGTCGCGTCTACGGGGCGGGGGTGCGCTACACCACGATCTACATGGCAAACGAGGATCAGATCACCGATCCGGACAGGATCCAGCCCGGCCAGATCTTCGGTGTTCCGGACAAGGCCATGCCCGATGCGGAATCGGAAGAGATCCACCGCAAGCACATGAAGCATCTGCCTTGAGCTTTTCCTCGGCCGTTGCATTGTAGCGGTCATGGGAATGCCCTATCTGAAGATGACAAAGCGGCGCCGAGAAGGCGCCGCTTTCAATTAAAAACCAAGACATGTAACCGGAACCGTTCCTGTCGCGTGTCTTCTGCCGAGGGCGAGACATCTGTGCGCCATGGCATGACGGCAAAGCAGAAGCTCATGGCCCAGAAGAAAACCGTATCGGCGGATGCCGGCAACCCGCTCCAGACCATCCTGAACCTCTGGCCCTATATGTGGCCGAGTGATCGCGCCGACCTCAAGATGCGTGTCGTCTGGGCGACCGTCATCCTGCTCGTCGCAAAGATCGTGCTGCTCCTCGTTCCCTATTTCTTCAAATGGTCGACGGATGCGCTGAACGGCAAGTCCGATGTCGTCGGCATCCTGCCTGCCTTTCTGATGGGCGCCGTCATGCTGGTGCTCGCCTATAATTTTGCGCGCCTGCTGCAGGCGGGGTTGAACCAGCTGCGTGATGCGCTGTTTGCCAGCGTCGGCCAGCATGCGGTGCGCCAGCTCGCCTATTGCACCTTCGTTCACATGCACCAGCTGTCGCTGCGTTTCCATCTGGAGCGCCGCACCGGCGGCCTTTCGCGCATCATCGAGCGCGGCACGAAGGGCATCGAAACCATTGTCCGCTTCACCATCCTCAACACGGTGCCGACACTGATCGAGTTTTTGCTGACGGCCGTCATCTTCTGGTGGGGCTACGGTTTCAGCTATTTGGCTGTCACGGCCGTCACGGTCTGTCTCTATATCTGGTTCACCGTCAAGGCGAGCGACTGGCGCATTGCCATCCGCCGCTCGATGAATGACAGCGACACCGATGCCAACACCAAGGCGATCGATTCGCTCCTCAACTTCGAGACCGTAAAATATTTTGGCAACGAGGAGATGGAGGCCAAGCGCTTCGATCAGTCGATGGCGCGCTACGAGAAATCGGCGACCCAGGTCTGGACGTCGCTCGGCTGGCTCAACTTCGGTCAGGCGGTAATCTTTGGCGGCGGCACGGCCATCATGATGGTGATGTCGGCGCTTGCGGTCCAGCGCGGCGAGCAGACGCTTGGCGATTTCGTGTTCATCAACGCCATGCTGATGCAGCTGTCGATCCCGCTCAATTTCATCGGTTTCGTCTACCGCGAAATCCGCCAGGGGCTGACCGATATTGAGCAGATGTTCGACCTGCTGGAGGTGGAGGCCGAAGTGCTGGACAAGCCAGGTGCCTACGAACTTGTCATCGACAAGGGCGCCATCGCCTTCAAGGATGTGCATTTCGCCTATGACCCGGCCCGCCCGATCCTCAAGGGCATCAGCTTCGAGGTTCCTGCCGGCAAGACGGTGGCCGTCGTCGGCCCGTCCGGTGCTGGAAAATCGACGCTGTCGCGGCTGCTCTATCGCTTCTATGACGTGCAGGACGGCGAGATTACCATCGACGGGCAGGATGTACGCGATCTGACACAGAAGAGCGTGCGCGCCGCGATCGGCATGGTGCCGCAGGATACGGTGCTGTTCAACGATACGCTCGCCTATAACATCCGCTACGGCCGTCCATCCGCGAACGATGCCGAAGTGCAGGCCGCCGCCGAAATCGCCCAGATAGGCGAGTTTATCAAGCACCTGCCGGAAGGTTACGCTGCGATGGTCGGCGAGCGCGGCTTGAAGCTGTCGGGTGGCGAGAAGCAGCGTGTGGCCATTGCCCGCACGGTTCTCAAAAGCCCGCCGATCCTGATCCTTGATGAGGCGACTTCAGCTCTCGATACACGCACGGAGCAGGAAATCCAGGCGGCCCTCGAGATCGTCTCGCAGAACCGCACGACCCTGGTCATCGCCCACCGTCTTTCCACCGTCATTCATGCCGACGAGATCATCGTGCTGAAGGATGGGGTTATCGCCGAGCGTGGCACCCATGGGGAACTTATTGATCGGGATGGCCTTTACGCCTCCATGTGGAGCCGCCAGCGCGAAGCGACGCAGGCGGAAGAACAGCTGAAGAGGGTGCAGGAGGAGGATGATCTGGGCGTCGTGGTGCGTGGGCCGGTGGCAGGGTAGGTGGGAGCGAATAGGGGAAGAGGCAGTAGGGAATGGGCAATAGGCAGTAGGTAATGAAGAATGCACGCTCGTGAATGCGAGGGGCGATCAGGAAACCATCCCATTCGCTACTGCCTACTACCTGGTTCCTACTGCCTCTTCACCGCATTGCCCGCCGCTCCATTTCCCTGTAACCCGTGAGCGCAAAGAAAATCTGGAGACGAGAATATATGAGCCTCATCAATACGGTCCGTAACACGCTGGTTCCGGTGCATAAGGCGGGATACCCGTTCATTGCCGGTTTCTTCGTCGTTTCGCTTCTCCTGGGCCTGCTCTGGGAGCCGCTGATGTGGCTCGGTTTCGTGCTGACGGCGTGGTGCGCTTACTTCTTCCGTGACCCGGTGCGCATGACGCCGCTCGACGATGATCTCGTCATCAGCCCAGCCGATGGCCGCGTCTCGTCGATTGCTATTATGACGCCACCGGACGAGCTCGGCATTGGTACCGAGCCGATGCTCAGGATCACCGTGTTCATGAATGTCTTCAACTGCCATGTGAACCGTGCGCCGATGCGCGGCACGATCCGCCGCATCGCCTATCGCGCCGGCAAGTTCGTCAATGCCGAACTCGACAAGGCCAGCCATGAGAATGAGCGCAACGGCCTTGCCATCGAAACCGCCCACGGCACCATCGGCGTCGTGCAGATCGCCGGCCTTGTTGCCCGCCGCATCATCTGCTGGTCGAATGAAGGTGATACATTGCAGCCGGGCGAGCGTTTCGGCCTTATCCGCTTCGGATCGCGCCTCGACGTCTTCCTGCCGCAGGGCGCCCAGGCGCGCGTGACGCTCGGCCAGACGGCGATTGCCGGCGAGACCGTTCTTGCGGAGTTCGGCTCCGCAAAGGGTCCTGTCATCAGCCGCCGCGACTGATCGTCGGTCTCAAACAAAGGAGCGAGCCCATGGAAACACCTTTTCCCTCCTATGAGCCCAACGGCCCCAACCAGGAGGCGCGAGGCCCGCGCCTCAGGGAGATTCCGCTCCGGCTGATCGTTCCGAATGTCGTCACCGTGCTGGCGATCTGCGCCGGGCTTTCCGGGGTACGACTGGCAATCGAAAACCGTTTCGAACTTGCCGTCGCCATGGTGCTTCTCGCCGCGTTCCTTGACGGGATTGACGGACGTCTGGCCCGAATGATGAAGGCGACGTCGAAGTTCGGCGCCCAGATGGATTCGCTTGCCGATATCGTCAATTTCGGTGTTGCACCCGCTCTGGTGCTTTACGCCTTTGTTCTCGATCAGGCCCGCTCCCTAGGCTGGATCGCGGCACTCATCTACGTGATTGCCGCCGGCCTGCGACTTGCCCGCTTCAACGTGATGGCGGAGCGCGAGATCAAGGCGACCTGGCAATCGGAGTATTTTGTCGGCGTACCGGCCCCTGCCGGTGCGATGCTGGTTCTGCTGCCGGTCTATCTCGGCCTGCTGGGCGTCGTACCCGACAGGACGATCGCCATCATCAGCTCGGCTTACACGGTGCTGATCGGCTTCCTGCTGGTCTGCCGTCTCCCCGTCTGGTCGGGTAAATCGACCAACCGCATCCGCCGCGATCTGGTGCTGCCGATCATTCTGGTGGTGGTTCTGTATGTGGCTACATTGATGACTTACACTTGGGAAACCATGGTGGTCACCGCCATCGGCTATCTCGCGACGCTCCCCTTCGGCGCGCGCAAGTGGCAGAAGAAATACGGCAACTGGCCCGACCATCCGGACCATCCCGATCATCCCGCGGCGGGTGAGGATGGCCTGCCGGTCGAAGGCGGCAGCAATAAGCCATAAGTCTTTGCGATGGAAAAACAAAAGCCGCCCGTGAACAACGAGGCGGCTTTTTTGACGATCTCTACGTGACGCTCAGTCAGGCAACCGATAATCCACCATCCGGTTTTCCCTGACGATATAGAGCTTGCCGGTTTCGGTCTGGTCAGGACCGACCAGAGGCATAAGCTTTGCTGCAACCTCGGAAGGATGCGGGACGGTCATCGGGTCTTCACCGGGGATCGCCTGCGCGCGCATGGCCGTGCGTGTCGCCCCGGGATCGACGGAGAGGATGCGCAGCGGCAAGCGCTGCGTTTCGCCGGCCCAGGTACGCGCCAGCGCCTCGACAGCAGCCTTGGACGCGGAATAGGGCCCCCAGAAGGGTTTGCACTTGTGGGCGGCGCTCGATGAGAGGATCAGCGCACGGCCGGCATCCGACTGCTGCAGCAGCGGATCGACCGAGCGGATCAGCCGCCACGTCGCGTTGACGTTGATGTTCATCACCTTTTCGAAAACCTTGGCCTCGACATGCCCGATCGGCGAGATGACGCCGAGCATGCCGGCATTGGCGACGAGAATGTCGAGCTTGCCCCAGCGTTCATGGATCGCGCCACCGAGCTTGTCGATAGCCGCCATGTCGGCAAGATCGAAGGGAACGAGCGTGGCAGGCAGGCCGCCTGCGGCCTTGATCGTGTCGTCCAGTTCTTCCAGGCCACCGATCGTGCGGGCACAGGCAATTACCTGCGCTCCGGCCTTGGCCAGTTCCAGTGCGGTGAAGTAGCCGATGCCGCGCGATGCGCCGGTGACGAGCGCGATACGGCCCTTGAGATCGATCATGTCTGGAAGACTCCGAATTCAGAAAAGCAGGTCTGCTCTGCCACACGTTCCGTGCAAAACGCAAGGCGAGGACCTTGATTGCAGGAGGACGACGGATTTCCTCGGGTCGATTTTCGCCCGAGGAACAGGGTCAGCCGTTGCTGGCGAGCACCGACAGCTTCAGGCCGGCCGTCTCGCCGTTCTTGTCGAGCAGCCGGGTCGGATAATCACCGGTGAAATAATGGTCGGTGAACTGCGGACGGGCATTGTTACGGTCTTCGCCGCCAACCGCCCGGTACAATCCATCGATCGTCAGGAAGCCAAGCGAATCGGCGCCAATATACTTCGCCATCGCCTTGACGTCGGCATACTGGTTGGCAATCAGCTTGTCGGCGTTCGGCGTGTCGATGCCGTAGAAGTCCGGGTAAAAGATCATCGGGCTGGCGACGCGGAGATGGACCTCGGTCGCCCCGGCATCGCGGATCATCTGGACGATCTTCAGCGAGGTCGTGCCGCGGACGATTGAATCGTCCACCAGCACGACCCGCTTGCCCTCGATCATCGCGCGGTTGGCCGAATGCTTCAGCTTGACGCCGAAAGCGCGGATCTGCTGCGTCGGCTCGATGAAGGTGCGCCCGACATAATGATTGCGGATGATGCCGTATTCGAACGGAATGCCGCTCGCCTGCGCGAAACCGAGCGCCGCCGGTGTGCCCCCATCGGGAACGGGAACAACGACGTCGGCCTCGACCGGCGATTCCTTGGCGAGATTGATACCCATGTTCTTGCGGGCAACATAGACGCTTCGGCCGCCGACAACAGAATCGGGACGCGCGAAATAGACATATTCGAACAGGCAAAGCCGCTCCGGCTGCTGGTTGGCGGGCTTGCGCGCATCGATCTGGATCGAACCATCAGGCTGGATTTCGCAGATGATGACTTCGCCGTTTTCGACGTCACGAATGTATTTCGCGCCGATGATATCGAGCGCACAGGTTTCCGAACAGAAGATCGGCTTGCCGTCGAGTTCGCCCATGACCAGCGGCCGGATACCGATCGGGTCGCGGGCGGCGATCAGCTTGGTACGGGTCATCGCGACCATGGCATAGCCGCCTTCCATCTGACGAATCGCGTCGATGAAGCGGTCGGCAGTCGAGGAGTGGCGCGAGCGGGCAATGAGGTGGAGGACAACTTCGGTGTCGGAGGTCGACTGACAGATGGCGCCGGTGGCGATGATCTGGCGGCGCAGCGTCAGGCCGTTGGTGAAGTTGCCATTATGGGCAATGGCGATGCCGCCGACTTCGAGTTCTGCAAACAGCGGCTGGACGTTGCGAAGGGCGACTTCACCGGTGGTCGAATAGCGCGTATGGCCGATGGAGATCGTGCCGGGCAGCTTTGCGAGCACGGCCGGGTCGGTATAATGATCACCGACGAGGCCCATGCGCTTTTCGGTGTGGAACTGCTTGCCGTCGAAGGTGACGATACCGGCCGCTTCCTGTCCTCGATGCTGGAGGGCATGCAGGCCGAGCGCCGTCAGCGTCGCCGCATCAGGATGGCCCAGGATGCCGAACACACCGCACTCTTCGTGCAGGGTATCGCCATCGAGTTCGTTTTCAATCTCTGCGGAATGGGTCATCGCTTTGGCCTTTTGTCAGCACGGCTACGCGTTGCGCATATCGTATCGGATTGCCGGCCCGTCAAGTCACGAGGGTTGATGAGGCAGCATGGCATCATTGCAAAATGGACAAGGCCCGCCGGAGCGGGCCTTCATCCTATCATCGGACCTCAGCCGTTGGTAGCCGGACCGTTGGTCGCGGGCGCATCGTCCCCGGGTGCCTGTTCAGCCGGCGCCTGATCGGCAGGTGCCGCCGGAGTGTCGTTTTCGCCTTCGCCGGTCGTATCCTTGCCGCGCAGGCGATCAAGGATGGTGGCATCGGCATTTTCAGGCAGCAGCGCGATCAGCTTGCCGCCGAGATTGTCGAGCAACGGCTTGGATTTCGCCTGCGTTACCCAGAGGGGCTGCTGCTGTGGCGCAACCAGCCAGTTGAAGAACAGCATGGCGACGACCACGAGCAGGACGCCGCGGGCGGCGCCGAAGAGGAAGCCGAGCGTGCGGTCAAGCGCCCCGATACGGCTGTCGATGATGAAATCGGCGATCCGCATGGTGATGAAGGAAATGATGATCAGCGCGACGAGGAAGACGACACCGGCAGAGCCGATCATCGCAACCGTGTCGCTGGTCGTGTACTGCGTCGCATAGGGCAGGAGGTAGGGATAGAGGAAATAGGCGGCAGCCGCAGCGCCGACCCAGCTTGCGACCGACAGAACTTCCCGGGAAAAGCCGCGGACCATTGCCAGGATGGCGGAAAACAGCGCGACGCCGAGAACGATACCGTCGAGAATTGTGATGGGCATATTGACCTACTCCGAACCCGCACCTGAAGCGGCCTCATGTCGATGTGTGCGAACCATATATAACATCCCGAAGCAAGCGTCCCGGGCAGTCATGGCGGTGAACACTGTTTTCACCGGAATTTCGCCGTTTCCGTGTCGAGATCCCGTCAGTATTCCTCGTCTGCCTGCTTCAGCGCCCCCTTCGAGCCGGCAATGCGCGCCACCAGATCCGGGAGGCCTTCCATCTCGCTCCAGCGCAGACCCGTTCCCTTGGGAAGATCCGGCGAAGCCGATGGCAGGACTGCCTGTGAAAAGCCGAGCTTTTCGGCTTCCTTAAGGCGCTGGGCGGTGTGCGCAACCGGCCGAATGGCCCCCGACAGGCTGACCTCGCCGAAATAGACGCAATCGGGAGGAAGGGCAAGACCGGCAAGCGAGGAAACCAGAGCTGACGCCACGGCAAGATCCGCCGCCGGCTCCGTAATCCGATAGCCGCCGGCCACATTCAGGTAAACATCGTGTTGACCGAGCCGTATCCCGCAATGTGCTTCAAGCACTGCGAGGATCATAGACAGGCGTGCGCTGTCCCAGCCGACCACCGCGCGGCGCGGTGTGCCGAGAGAAGTCGGCGCGACCAGCGCCTGGACCTCCACCAGCACCGGGCGGGTGCCTTCCATGCCTGCGAAGACGGCAGCTCCCGGAGCTTTGGCATTGCGCTCACCCAGGAAGAGCTCGGACGGATTGGTGACCTCGCGCAAGCCCTTGTCCGACATTTCGAAGACTCCGATCTCGTCGGTCGGCCCGAAACGGTTCTTGACGGTGCGCAGGATGCGGTAGTGATGCCCGCGATCACCTTCAAAATAAAGGACGGCATCAACCATGTGCTCGACCACGCGCGGACCCGCGATCTGGCCATCCTTGGTAACATGGCCGACGAGGACGACGGTCGCGCCGGTCTGCTTGGCAAAACGGATCATCGCCTGCACGCCGGTCCGGACCTGGGTCACGGTACCGGGCGCCGAATCGACAATGTCGCTCCACAGCGTCTGGATCGAATCGATGATCACCAGGTCCGGCCGCTTGCCTTCACTTAGCGTGGCCAGGATGTCCTCGACATTGGTCTCTGCCGCCAGAAGCACGTCGGTATCTGCAGCACCAAGCCGCTGGGCACGCAGGCGCACCTGCGCCACGGCCTCTTCGCCCGAAACATAGATGACCCGGTGTTTCAGGCGGGATAGGGCGGCGGCCGCCTGCATCAGCACGGTCGACTTGCCGATGCCGGGATCGCCGCCGATCAGCACTGCCGAGCCGCGCACGAAGCCGCCGCCGGTCGCGCGGTCAAGCTCGGAAATTCCGGTCGCAACGCGTGGGGCTTCCTCGATCTCGCCGGAGAGTGTGGTCAGCGCGACGGGACGGCCTTTTTTCGGCGTCTTGCCGGGTCCGCCGCCAATGCCGCCCATCGGATCTTCCTCGACGATGGTATTCCATTGGCCGCAGCCTTCGCATTTGCCAACCCAGCGCGGATGAACCGTGCCGCAGTTCTGGCAAATGAATTGTGTACGGGCTTTCGCCATCAGGTCTCGCTTTCGGAAGGTATTGGAGGAGCCGACGCTCAGTCGTTATGCTTGCCACCGACGATGTCGTTCAGGAGCGCTCCGGGGCTTTCGTATTTGTAGGTGCGTCGGCCGCAATGTCATCGAGGTCCTCTTGAATAAGGCTTTTCAGCTCGATTTCGCGCTGAAGTGACTGAAGGCCGGCATGAATGACGTCGCTTGAATCCTTGTAAAATCCGCCGCGCACTTTCCCCTCGACAAAGCGGCGATCCTCGTCAGTCAGATGAATGTTATTCATTTTTTGATCCCCATTTGTTCTTGTCTACCGGATCGCCGTGGCGCTGCCAAGATCGGTCTGTAGAAAAGTTCAGTCGGCTGGAACATAGGCCCGATCGTACCTGCGCCCGAGGCTGGTCAGCATCTCGTAGCCGATCGTGCCGCCGGCGCGGGCGACATCGTCAATGGCGATGTTCTCGCCGAACAACTCGATATAGTCGCCGGCACGAACGAGATTTTCCGGCAGGTCGGTGACGTCGAACAGGCTGAGATCCATGGTGACCCGGCCGAGATGCGGCACCTTCTGTCCGTGCAGGAAGCCGAAGGCCCCTGAAATGTGCGCCTGCCGCAGCGTTACGCCACCGCCGGAGACGGATCGGTGATAGCCATCGGCATAGCCGATCGCGACGACAGCGACGCGGCTGTCGCGCGAAAACCGCGCAGAGCCACCATAGCTTCCCGTCTGGCCGCTCTTGACGCTGCGGATCTGCAGGATGCGCGCCTCGGCGGTGACGACCGGCTTCATCGGGTTGGGGACGTCATTGACGGCCTCGCCGCCATAAACGGCGATACCCGGGCGGGTGAGGTCGAAATGATAGTCCGGCCCGAGATGCACGCCGGCTGAGTTCGCAAGGCTCATTTCGACGCCCTCGAAGGCATCCGCCACGGCGCGAAAGGCGTCCAGCTGACGGCGGTTCAGCGGATGGGCCTGGTCGTCGGCGCAGGCGAGGTGGCTCATGGCAAGCACCGGCGAGAAGCTTGCCGGCCGGGCCGGATCGTTGGCGAGCGCCAGCGCTTCATCAACCGTCAGGCCAAGCCGGTTCATGCCGGTATCGACATGGAGCGCGCATGGGTATTCGCCGCGTTCGGAAAGGGCGGCCATGAAGAAGGCGAGTTGTTCTTCCGAATTGATGACCGGCACGAGGTCGTTGTTGAAAAACTGCTTCTCATTGCCCGGCCACATGCCAGCCAGCACAAAGATGCGACCCTCGGGCGTGTAGGGACGAAGCTCCACGCCTTCCTCGACGGTCGCGACGAAGAAATCGCGTGCACCAGCCGCGTAGAGCGTTTCTGCTACCGGTTCGAAGCCAATGCCGTAGGCGTCCGCCTTCAGCACCGCTGCCGTGCGCGCTGAACCTGAAAGTTGGGCCATCTTTCGCCAGTTATCCGCAAGGGCTGCAAGATCGATGATCAGGCGATTGGATGCTGCCGAAAAGATGTCGTCCATGCTCGTCAGTGTTCCTCGTACTGCGTGAACGACGGATCGGCGAGATCGGTAAAGCGGGTGAATTCCGCCTGGAAGGCGAGCTTCACGGTGCCGGTCGGCCCGTGACGCTGCTTGGCGATGATCACGTCCGCCGTGCCCTTCACCTTTTCGAACTGCATCTTCCATTCTTCATATTTCGGGTCGAACTCGTCACGCGGTTCCATGTTCTTTACGTAGTATTCCTCACGGAACACGAAAAGCACAACGTCGGCGTCCTGCTCGATCGAGCCGGATTCGCGAAGGTCGGAGAGCTGCGGGCGCTTATCCTCGCGGTTTTCCACCTGACGGGAGAGCTGGGAAAGCGCAATGATCGGCACGTTCAGTTCCTTGCCCAGCGCCTTCAGACCCGTGGTAATCTGGGTGATTTCCTGCACGCGGTTGTCGCTCGACTTGCCAGAGCCGGTCATCAGCTGGATATAGTCCACCACGAGGCAATCGAGGCCGCGCTGGCGCTTCAGGCGTCGGGCACGGGCGGACAGCTGGGCAATCGAGATACCACCGGTCTGGTCGATATAGAGCGGCACCTTCTGCATCATCTGGCTGCAGGCCACGAGCTTTTCGAAATCGGCTTCGGAAATCTCGCCACGGCGAATCTTCGAGGAGGAAACTTCCGTCTGCTCGGAGATGATACGGGTTGCCAGCTGTTCTGACGACATTTCGAGCGAGTAGAAGCCGACGACGCCGCCGTTCCTCGCCTTGAACGAGCCGTCCGCCTGGACCTCCGGCTCGTAGGCTGCGGCGATGTTGTAGGCGATGTTGGTGGCAAGCGAGGTCTTGCCCATGCCGGGACGTCCGGCAAGCACGATTAAGTCGGAGCGCTGCAGACCGCCCATGCGGGCGTCGAGCGAATGAATGCCGGTGGAAATACCAGAGAGCGATCCGTCACGCTCGAAGGCCTGTCCGGCCATGTCGATCGCGAGTGCCACTGCGTCATTGAACGCCTGGAAACCACCATCGTAGCGGCCGGTCTCGGCCAGTTCGAACAGCCGCCGTTCGGCGTCCTCGATCTGGCTTTGCGGCGGCATGTCGAGCGGCGCGTCATAAGCGATGTTGACCATGTCCTCGCCGATGGTGATCAGCGAACGGCGTAGCGCCAGGTCATAGATGGCGCGGCCATAGTCCTCCGCGTTGATGATCGATACGGCTTCGGCGGCAAGACGCGCGAGGTACTGCGCGACGGTCATGTCGCCAACCTTGTCGTCAGCCTTGAGGAAGGTCTTGATCGTCACCGGATTGGCAGTCTTGCCCATGCGGATGATATCGCCGGCCACTTCGAAGATGCGTCGATGCAGCGGCTCCAGCAGATGCACGGGCTTGAGGAAGTCCGAGACGCGGTAGAACGCGTCGTTGTTGACGAGGATGGCGCCCAGCAGCGCCTGTTCCGCTTCAAGGTTGTTCGGCGCCTCGCGATATTGCGGGTCCGACTGATCCTTGGCCATGGGGGCAAGTTTGCGCGCTATCTCGTTCATGGCGATCGTCTCTGTTCCTATCCGTTTACGGCATCGGTTTAGGCTAGTTGCGTCGAGGGTCAAGGCGTTTCGAGATCACTACCGGGACAGGGCGTCCTGCGACACCGGCTTTTCCCGATGTCCACAGGGTGTACTCTCGCAAACCGGAAGCCTGAAATTTTCCATTGACCCCCGCGCTCCTTTGAGTCCCGGCGGCAATCTCAAGCCTACCATGCCCGGCAGCCACCCCGGAAGATTTCTCATAGCTGCCAACCGAAATTGACAGGTTGAAAATTTGAGGAGGTTGAACTAAGTAGGAGCATAATAATTAGCAAGCTAGTAATATGTAAAAGGTATGAAATGCCGGATGTCGCCACCGATCGTGATCTCTTCGACGCCCTTGCGAACGTCAATCGCAAGCTGCGCGTGCTTTTTGATGCGCGGGTGAAGGAAACCGGTTTGACACTGTCGCGGGCGAGGGTGCTGTTCACCTTGCTGCGGCGCGACGGGCTCAATCAGCGAGACCTTGCCGAAGAACTTGGCATCGAGACGCCGACCACCGTGCGCCTGCTCGACGGAATGGAGAAGCAAGGTTTTCTGGAAAGGAGAACCGAAGCAACGGACCGCCGCGCCAAGCGCATCCATCTGACGCCGCATGGTCGACAAAGCGCTGAGGAAATCGAGGAACTGGCACGCCAGATTCGCATTGATGTTCTTGAAGGCATCGGGACGGCCGAAAAGCAGGCCACGCTGAAGGTCGTCAACACCATCGTCGATAACATCATGCAACAGATCGGCAAGGACTGAAGCCGTCATGAACGCCCTCCCACGCCCGTTGGAAAAGGAAGCCCAGCCTCTCATTGAAGAGGCGGATACTCCGGAGAGCTTCGCCCCGTCCGGCGAACCCAGTCCACCCGCACAGTCTACGCCTCCAGTACCGGTTTTGCATTCGCCACCCCGCGCCGCCCTCTACATCTTCACGTCGGTCCTCATGGCCCTGACGCAGGGGCTCGGCATGAACCTCATGTCGGCCAATATCTATCAGTTGCAGGGTTCTCTCTCTGCCACCGTCAACGAACTCGCCTGGCTGTCGGCCGTTTACCTTGCCCCCTATGCCAGCATGTCGATCGCGCTGTTCAAGATCCGGACGCAATATGGCCTGCGGCCCTTCGCGGAGTTCGGTATCGCCTGTTTTGCGGTTGCAACCATCGCCAATCTCTTTGTCTCCGACTTCCATTCGGCGCTCGTCGTGCGCTTCATCAGCGGCATGGCGGCAGCACCGCTATCGACCATTGGCTTCCTCTACATGCTGGAAGCGTTCCCGCCGGAAAAGAAGCTGACGCTGGGTCTGAGCCTGTCCTTGACGAACACGCTGCTTGCCGCGCCGCTCGCCCGCATCATTTCGCCGAGCCTGATCGAGTTTGGCGGCTGGCATGCGCTTTATACCTTCGAGATGGCTTTGGCGCTGATCGCGCTGCCGTTTATCTACCTCCTGCCGATTACCGCGCCGCCACGGGTCAAGGTGATCCAGAAGATGGACATTCTGAGTTACTTCATACTGGCGACCGCCTTTGGCTGTCTTGCCGTTTTCCTGACGCTTGGGCGGCTTTACTGGTGGTTCGAAGCGCCGTGGCTCGGCGTGCTGCTCGCGTGCGGGATCGGCCTGCTGACGCTGTTCGGCGTGATCGAACTGCAGCGCGCCTCGCCGCTCATCGATCTGCGGTGGGTGTTCAGCTGGCCCAACCTGCATATGGCCGCCGTGCTCATCGTCTTCCGTACGGTCGCCTCCGAGCAGTCCACGACGGCCGCCAACTTCTTCATGCAGATCGGCCTTATCAACGACCAGACCACAACGCTCTATACTGTCATCCTCTGCGCCTCGATTGCGGGCGGCTTGTTCTGCGCCCTGTTGATGACCACCCGTCACGTGGACCTTGCCCATATCCTGGCGCTGATCCTCATCGGTACCGGGGCTTTTATGGACAGCAATTCAACAGCGCTGACGCGGCCTGAACAGATGTATCTAAGCCAGGCCATGGTCGCGGCCGGCGCTGCCATGTTCCTGCCGCCGGCGATGGCTGCGGGATTGAAGACGGTTTTTGCCAAGGGCATGCCCTATATCGTCAACTTCCTGGTGATCTTCCTGTTCACGCAGAGCATCGGCGGCTCCATGGCATCGGCCGCGCTCGGCACGTTCGTCACGCTCCGGGAAAAGTTTCATTCCAGCGTGCTCGTCGAAAAGATCGTGATGAGCGATCCGCTGGTGGCGCAGCGTGTTTCGCAGCTTGCCGGCTCCTACGGCAAGGTGATGACCGACAAGTCGCTTCTGAATGCCGAAGGCCTGACCCTGCTTGGCCAGCAGGTCAGCCGTGAGGCCTATGTCATGGCTTACAACGATACCTTCCTGATGATCGCCATCGTGTCGGCGGTGTCGCTCTTCTTCCTTCTCGCGCATCTAGGCTGGCGGTCCGTCGCTGCCCGATGGAAGACCCCGGATGGGGTCACTGTCGCCGCGCAATCCTGATCAAACCACGAGTCCGAGACAATGCTGAAAGCCCTTCGTTCACCCGCTACGCTCATTACGCTGATTGCCGGCATTGCCGGCGTCTTTCTGGCGCTTTACGCTTGGCGCCTGCCACCCTTTGCGACATCGGTCGAAACCACTGACAACGCCTACGTGCGCGGCATGGTGACGACGATGAGCCCGCAGGTCAGCGGCTATGTCGTCGAAGTGCCGGTCAAGGACTATCAGGCGGTGAAGCAGGGTGATCTGCTCGTGCGGGTGGACGATCGGACCTATGTCCAGAAACTTGCACAGACGCAGGCGTCGTTGGAGGCGCAGAAGGCCACCTTGGCCAGTTCCCACCAGCAGGAGCTTTCCGCCAAGGCCAACATCACTGCGGCGGAAGCGCAGGTCGCAGGCAGCCGTGCCGCTGAAAAGCGCTCCGAATTGGCATGGAACCGCATCCAGGGCCTCAACGCCCGTAACATTGCCCCCACAAGCGATGTGGAGGAGGCGCGTGCGACGCTAGATCAGGCGAAGGCGACGGTTGCCCAGCACGAGGCGGCACTTGATGTCGCAAGACAGAGCCTGCAAACGATCCTCGTCAACCGGGCTTCCCTTGAAGCAGCCGTTTCCGGGGCGGAAGCGACTGTCGAGCTGGCGAAGATCGATCTCGGCAATACCCGGATCGTTGCGCCGCGTGATGGCCATGTCGGCGAAGTCGGCGCGCGCCTTGGGCAGTATGTCACCGCCGGCACCCAGCTTCTCGCGGTCGTGCCGAAAGATCTCTGGATTGTCGCAAATTTCAAGGAAACCCAGCTCGACGGCATGCAGATCGGTCAGCCGGTCACCTTTACGGTGGATGCCTTGAAGGGCAGGGAGGTCAGGGGACACATCGAACGTTTCTCACCGGCCGCCGGCTCCGAATTCAGCATCATCAAGGCAGACAATGCCACCGGCAACTTCACCAAGATCGCCCAGCGTGTCGGCGTGCGCGTGTCGATCGATCCCGGCCAGGAATTGAGCGAGCGGCTGTCGCCGGGTCTGTCGGTAATCGTACGCATCGACAAGTCGGCTGAGCCATCGAGGTAACGTGGCCCAGAAGTTTAGAGTTTGTCAGGGAAAAGTGGGAACCGGTTTTCCCGAAAAGACAAACGAAAACAAAAGAATCTAGAGAATGTCTGGTTCAATCTGAACCAGACATTCTCTAACGAAAAAAGCCCGGAACGATTTCTCGATCCGGGCTTTTCATTGAATATCGGCTGAAACGCCGGACGAAGATTATTCTTCGTCTGCGTCGAATTCAGCTTCCGGGTTGAAGAAGTCTTCCGGCTTCAGGGCATCTTCGTCAACGCCGTAGATGGCGTCGGCGGAAGTCAGGCTTTCGCCCTTTTCCTGGCGCTCTGCTTCGTCAGCCGAACGGGCAACGTTCATGTTGATCGAGATTTCAACTTCCGAGTGGAGGTGCAGAACCACCTTGTGCAGGCCGATGGTCTTGATCGGGTTGTTGAGGTCGACCTGGTTGCGGCCGATGTTGAAGCCTTCGGCAGCCAGTGCATCGACGATATCGCGAGCAGCGACCGAACCGTAGAGTTGACCGGTTTCGCCGGCCGAGCGAACGACGATGAACGTCTTGCCGTCGAGGGTTTCAGCAACGCCCTGGGCTTCCGACTTGCGCTCGAGGTTACGGGCTTCGAGCGTTGCACGCTCAGCTTCGAAACGCTTCTTGTTGGCTTCGTTGGCGCGCAGCGCCTTGCCGAGCGGCAGGAGGTAGTTACGGGCAAAGCCGTCGCGAACCTTTACGGTTTCGCCCATCTGGCCAAGCTTGGCAACGCGTTCGAGAAGAATGACTTGCATCGGTATTTCCTTTCAAGTTGATGTTTCAGGTGTCTTTGGTTTCAGTCGTTTTCCCTGTCGGCGACAGCGCAATGGCGCGTCGCGTGTCCATCAGGCCCGACAGGAGAAAGAAGAGCGCCGGTATCGTGAAAAGCACGACCGACAGATATCCGATCCACAGCACCGGCAGTCGCCATGACTTGCCGCGTGTACGGAAATGGAAAACGGCAAAGCCGGAGAGGAGAAAACCCGCTCCGAATGTACCGCAAACGAGGGCGCCGAGCGCGCCGATCGTGCCGCCGACGAAGCACAGCAGCAAGCCGCCGAGGAAGGCGAAGATCGCATAGCGATGCATGCGAAGCGTCGAGGGCATGTCCTCGCGCGGGCGAAGGTTGTTGCGGGCGATCTGCGTGACGCGGGTCGCGATATAATAGGCAGCAAACAGCATCAGCATCCAGACCGCGCCCTGGATCAGCGGCAAGGCCACGGAAAACACGGCCTTGAACTGGGCAATGGCGGTCGCATCCGGGTCGTAGAGCGGTTCCTGGGCCTTCAGCGCCTGAAGCACGAGATCGACCATGCGATCCGACATCGACTGGTCATAGCCGACGATGACGCCGACGACGATCATGCCGATCGTCACCAGCAGCGCAAGCTGGGTCAGGATGTCCGAGAGCGGATACCATGCCATCGCGTTTTCCGGGCCGCCAAGCTCGGAAGCCGGGCGTGCGAGATTGGCGAGGTGGCTGAGCCACGCTGCCGGGATGAGCGTGATGACGAGAATGAGAAGAGCGAAATAGGGCGAGACCAGCACGGAACCGGTGAGCCCTGCTACGACGACAGCGGCAATGGCGGCGAGATTGCCCCAGCCGAGGCCGGCAATCAGGATCGGAAGCGCGGATCCGGCGTAGAGCACGATCGCAAACGACGACTGCGTGTTCGCGCCAAGCGAAAGCAAGGCGGCGGTCACACCGGCGAGAGCGCCGATCAGCAGTGATGTCGAATTCACGGTCTTCACGTTCGCTGTCCTGCTATCAAGCAGTTAGAGGCGTTCCCTGAGAAAATGATTCAAGGACTGCGCCCCAACATGGGTTTTAAGCGCGCTATGCGCCGGCTTGCCGATCCGCGCCCAACGCGGAAGGGAAAAAGGTGAGGCGATGCCATCTGGCGCTCGCCTCACCTCAGAGCGGTTTCCGCAGAGTCAGAAGACTGCCGCAGAGTCAGTCCTTAGGACATGACGTAGGGCAGCAGGCCGAGGAAACGGGCGCGCTTGATCGCCTGGGCGAGTTCGCGCTGCTTCTTCTGGGAAACGGCCGTGATGCGGGAAGGAACGATCTTGCCGCGCTCGGAAATGTAGCGCTGCAGGAGACGGATGTCCTTGTAGTCGATCCGCGGAGCGTTTGCACCCGAGAAGGGGCAGGTCTTGCGGCGACGATGGAACGGGCGGCGTGCCGGAGCGGAGGAAATATCAGCCATTGTTTTTTCTCCTAAACCTTATGCACGGTCTTCGCGCGGACGGCGCGGACGGTCTTCGCGGTCACCACGGTCCGGACGCGGACCACGATCGCCGAAGCTGCGCTCCGGACGGTCGCCATCACGACGCGGACGGTCGTCACGGTCGCGCTTCTGCATCATTGCAGACGGGCCATCTTCGTGCTTCTCGACAGCGATGGTCATGTAACGAAGAACGTCTTCGTTGATGCGCATCTGACGCTCGACTTCATGAACGGCCGGTGCCGGAGCATCGATGTCCATGAGAACGTAGTGAGCCTTGCGGTTCTTGCTGATGCGGTAGGTCAGGGACTTGAGGCCCCAGTTCTCTACGCGACCAACCTTGCCGCCGTTGGCTTCGATAACACCCTTGTACTGTTCGACGAGGGCGTCGACCTGCTGGGCGGAAATATCCTGCCGAGCAAGGAATACGTGTTCATAAAGAGCCATAGTGGCTTGCCTTTCTTGCGTTAAACGTCACCCGGAAATCGGCGGCTAAGCCTCAACGACTGTTCTTAGTGGCCCGTGAGAGCCGGCAAGAAAGTGTTGTTTCGAGACGGTCGAGAGCGGAGACACGGGAGGCTGGACCCCTTTGGTCCTGACAGGTTTCTTATCGGGAAACCGGCCCTCCGTTCAGCCACCAGCCAGAAGACCGGGTGTTTCGAACACGGCGGCTTATACGGATTTTTGCCCGGATAGCAAGGGGTGAGGGGAAAATAAGGACCTCAGAGCCGCGCGGGCTTCGAGGTTCTGACCGTCACGGCGCTTTCGATGACGCTTGTGCGAAACCGGGCAGCCGGCTCAGGCCGTCCCACATGGTAACCCTGAACCTGGTCTATCCTGAACTTGTGCATCAGCGAGAGCTGGCTGTCGGTTTCCACGCCCTCCACAAGGATTTTGTGGCCGCGGTTGCGCACCAGGCTGATGATGTCCTGCAGCATCGCCTTGCCCCGCTCCGTGTTGCAGTCATGGAGGAATGAGCGGTCGATCTTCACGGTGTCGAAGTCGATGAGCCGCAGCCATGACAGGCCGGCAAAGCCGGTTCCGAAGTCGTCGAGCCAGATCCGGATGCCGAGCATCTTCAGGTCGCTGATGCAGCGCAGGATGTCCGAATTCATCTCCATTTCGAGACCTTCAGTGATCTCGAAGGCCAACCTGCCGCCGGCAACCCCGGTTTCACCGAGGACGGCGGCAATGGAGGCGGCAAAGCCCGGTGTCTTCAATTGAATGGGAGAGACATTGACGCTTGCAACCGGAACGAGACTGTTCGCCAGAACCTCCTTGCACACCGTTTTGACTGCCCAGCGTCCCAATTCGAGAATCGCACCGGTTCTTTCCGCGATCGGAATGAAAAGACTGGGTGGAACAGAGGTTCCGTCCAGCATCTTGAGGCGCATCAGCGCTTCAGCCGCGTCAATCCGGCCCGAACTGAGATTGCGGATAGGCTGGTAGACCATGGAAACCAGGTTCTGGTCGATCGCGATCTTCAGCAGTGCCGCGATGTTTTCGCTTTCGTCGCTGCTCTGCGGATCGTTCGGATCGAAGAGCTTGGCACAGTTGCGGCCACTCGCCTTGGCGGCATAGAGCGCCCGGTCGGCTTCGTGAATGATCTTTTCCAGCTTGGTGCCCGACTGGTTGCGGGTGAAGGAGGCGCCGATGCTGACGGTGACGATGGACGTACCATCCCGCCGCTGGCCGTGCGCCAACGCCATGCCTTCGACGGTGCGGCAGATAACGTCGGCAAGTTCGCCCGCCTGCTCGCGCCTGTCGAGACGCGCAAGAACGATGAATTCCTCGCCGCCGTAACGTCCGATGGTGGCATTGTGGGGCGAGATCGCGTCACTCAGTCCGTTGGCAACCCGCACGAGGCAGCGGTCGCCTTCCTGGTGCCCGTAGCAATCATTGTAGCGTTTGAAGAAATCGACATCGATGAGGAGAACGGCGAAGTTGCGCCCGTATTTCTGCCAGCCTTCCCAGCAGCCGCGCAGCCGGTTGTCGATGGCGCGACGGTTTTCAAGGCCGGTCAGCGGATCGGTGTTCGAAAGTCTCAGCAGCGCCTTGCCGCGTTCCGCGGCTTCGTTCTGCTGGAACCGTGCCTCAAGCGCGTTGAGGAAGACCTTGTAGCGCTCCTTGTTGAGCTTGAAATTCACATAGGACGTAAAAATCAGGCAGGAAACGCAGAATGCCCCGAAGGTCAGCTTATAGATCAGCGCCATCGGCGGAAACGTTACAAGCGCAGCCAGGAAGATCAGCATCATCGTCCCCGAGGCGAGGATCGCCAGCCGGAACTGGAAGCTGAAGAAGAGGTTGACGCTCATCATGAAGATCGCGCCGAACACCATGTAATAGGAAATAGCCTGCGTATCCGCCGTCATCAGGGCAGTGCAAAGCCAGCCGAGATAGGCGAGCACGACAGCCGTGGCCGAAGTGGCGTCAATCACATCGGCGCTGGTCCTCAGGCGAAGTTGAATTTCGATGGTCGAGACAGCAAGGATACCGACCACGAAACGGGCGAGGATCGTGTAGATCGCCACGTCAGGAACGAGCAGAAGGTCCGTCAACGAATAGAGCAGGTAGGCAGCGACGGCGATCCACAGGCCCTGCCGCGTGGCACGCTTGCGCGTGTCTTCGCTCTCCTCGCGATAGAGCGTGCGCAGTTCTTCGGACGCCGGTTTCGGCGGCTCGTGTTGGAGATCGGTCTCAACGTCGGCCAGCGTGTGCCTCATGCACCATCCATTGCGTTGCGTCGTGCTTTCCAGAGCGAGGTTCATTCCTGCAACCGGCAGTCATGTGGAACGCCCAAGCGCCTTGAAACGCCTGACAACCTATCAGGGCGGCAAAGCGCATCAGGGCACCATAGGCGATCTGCATTAAGTTTCTCTAAATTCAACAAACCCCCAGATTTTATGGGGAGTTAACCATATACAACGAAAATCTGTGCCATAGCTGGAACTACGCGCAATCTTACGCATAATGTTAATATTCCAGTAACGAAAGAGGTTCGCGTGTCACAGCTCCAGATTGCTCTCGACGGCCATAGTCTTATTACACCCCAAGCTATTACATCCGAACTGTCTTCTTCCAAAACAAATCGTCACGAAGAGCTGCTGCCGACAGCAAAGGCAGAGCTGGCTCTTGTCATGCGTATTGCGACGCAGCGGATCGACGAGGGACGGGATCCGGCGCAAGCCGTAAAATGGCTTATCGGCGCGCTTCATGATGTCCGGCGCAAATATGAGCCCAGCATCTGGCATGAACTCATCCCGATCGTGCAGGAACATTCCTCGGCAAAGATCTTCCAGCAGGATCCGTTCACGCGCTGGTCGTTCGAGAAGCCGCGTGGCTATTCCGGCGATGCAAGCCTGATCGACTTTATTTACGGCCATCCGGCCGTTGCCCACGAAGTTGAAAAATCGACGCCGCTGGGGCTTGGTATCTATGAATACACCCGCAACGCGCCGGGTCCGGTTGCCGTCAGGGAGCGCCGCGATATTCTGACGTGGCACGTCGATGAACTTGCCGCCGAAAAGGGCGCCGAAACCGAGATATTGACCATCGCTGCCGGCCATCTGCGTGAAGCCGACAATTCCGTTGCGCTCAAGCAGGGTGGAATAAAGCGCTGGGTCGCCCTCGATCAGGATCCGATCAGCATCGGCTCGATCACCAGGGATTTCCAGGGCACCTGCATCGAGGCGATCGACGGTTCCGTCCGTGGACTCCTGAGCAAGAAGCACCAGCTGGGCACGTTCGATTTCATCTATGCGGCCGGTCTCTACGACTATCTGAACGACAAGGTGGCGATCAAGCTGACGCAGACCTGCATGGACATGCTGAAGCCTGGCGGCGTTTTCCTGTTCGCCAACTTCGCCGACGAGATGGTCGATGACGGCTATATGGAATCCTACATGAACTGGGCGTTGTTGCTCCGCTCCGAAGCGGACATGTGGCGCGTCGTCAACTCCAGCGTCGAGCGCAACAGCGTCGAGGCGAAAGTCTGGTTCGGGGAAAACCGGAATATCGTGTACGGCACGATCCGGAAGAACGCCTGATATCAAAGCGGGAAACGACAGCCGGAAACGACAATGGCCCGCCAATCGGCGGGCCATTGTTATATGCGAGACTGTTCGATCCGTAATTTCGACGGGTATCGTCTCTCAGATTGGCATCGGATACGCGCGGAAGATTTTGCCGATGCCGGACATGACTTCCTTGGAAAGCTGCACATCCGCCGCGGCGATATTGTCCTTCAGCTGAGCCATCGATGTCGCGCCGATGATGACCGAAGCCATGAAAGGACGCGTCAGGCAGAAGGCCAGCGCCATCTGCGACGGATCGATGCCGTGTTGGCGCGCAAGGTCGATATAGGCGGAGACGGCTGGTTCCTGGTGCGGGGTGTAACGCCCGCCGAGATCGCCATTGATTGTCAGGCGCGTACCGGCTGGCTTGCTGCCATCGAGATACTTGCCGGACAACAGGCCGGCGGCGAGGGGTGAATAGGCGAGAAGCCCGACATCTTCGTGATGGGAGAGTTCCGCAAGGTCGAGGTCGTAGCTGCGATAGAGAAGATTGTATTCGTTCTGGATCGAAGCGACGCGCGGCAGGCTATGTTTCTCGGCAAGATTGAGCAGGCGATGCGCCCCCCAGGCCGTGTCATTGGAAAGGCCGATGGCGCGGATCTTGCCGGCACGCACCTGTTTTCCCAAAGCTTCGAGAATGGCGAGCAGTTCGGCGGCGACTTTTTCGCGATCTTGCTTGGACGGATTGTAGGTCCAGGAATTGCGGAAGTGATAGTGGCCACGATTCGGCCAGTGCAACTGGTAGAGATCGACATAGTCAGTCTTCAAGCGCTTCAGGCTTGCGTCGAGCGCAGTCTCGATTGCTTCCGGCGTGATCGGTCCACCGCCGCGGATATAATCGCGGCCGGGGCCGGCGATCTTGGTCGCGACCACCACGTCATCGCGCCGACCGCGCTTTTCGAGCCAGTTGCCGATGATGCGCTCGGTATTCCCGTAGGTTTCCACAGACAGCGGCGTGGTCGGATAAAGCTCCGCCGTATCGAAAAAGTTCACGCCCTCTGAGACCGCGTAGTCAAGTTGTTCATGGGCGTCGGCCTCGGTATTCTGCGACCCCCAGGTCATGGTGCCCAGGCAGATTTCGGAGACCTGGATATCGGCAGAGCCGAGCGACTTGTATTGCATCGGGAGAATGACCTCTGGTTTGGAGACGGCGCCGGCGCGGTCCTGAAGAGGCAGCGTGGTCAGCCGGGAAGATGATGATATGAAGCCGGCCGGCAGCCTTTAGGGATGAGGCGCGGCGGCAGGGTGTGCGGCGCAAACTTAAGCCCCCGCGAGCCAAGTTCAAGCCGAATTTGCGGGGCAGAGGCATTTCGTTGATGTCTGCCAAGCCTTGACTCGCGGCAAAGGAATGTGAATGGAGAGGAAAACAGGGAAGGATCGTCCCATGGGTATCGCATTCACATTTCCAGGTCAGGGCAGCCAGGCCGTCGGCATGGGCAAGGAACTGGCCGAGGCATTCCCGCAAGCCGCCGCCGTTTTCGCAGAGGTCGATGACGCCCTGGGCCAGAAACTTTCGGACATCATGTGGAACGGTCCGGAAGAAACACTGACGCTCACGGCGAACGCCCAGCCGGCGCTGATGGCAGTCTCGATCGCGGCCCTCAGGGTTCTTGAGGCCGGCGGTCTCGATCTGAAATCCAAGGTCTCCTACGTCGCGGGCCATTCGCTCGGCGAATATTCGGCGCTCTGTGCAGCCGGCACCTTTTCGCTCGCCGATACGGCGCGGCTCCTGCGCATTCGCGGCAACGCCATGCAGGCGGCGGTGCCTGTCGGCAAGGGTGCGATGGCCGCGATCATCGGCCTTGAGCACAGCGACGTCGACGCCATCTGCAAAGAGGCCGCGACGCTTGGCAGCTGCCAGATCGCCAACGACAATGGCGGTGGCCAGCTGGTGATCTCCGGCGAAAAGGAAGCCGTCGAGAAGGCCGCTGCGCTGGCGACGGAAAAAGGTGCCAAGCGCGCCATCCTTCTTCCTGTATCCGCACCGTTCCATTCCAGCCTGATGGCGCCGGCTGCGGAAGCCATGCGCGTGGCTCTCTCCAACGTGAAGGCCTCCAACCCGGTCGTTCCGTTGATCGCCAATGTACGGGCAGCACCCGTAACAGATGCGGCCACCATCACCGGCCTGCTCGTCGAGCAGGTGACCGGGCAGGTGCGATGGCGCGAAACGGTCGAATGGTTCGCCGCCAATGGCATCACCACCCTTTATGAAATCGGCTCCGGCAAGGTGCTGACCGGTCTTGCGCGCCGTATCGACAAGTCAGTGAACGGCATTGCCGTCAATACACCTGCCGATATCGAGGCCGCGCTCGCTGCACTCATCTGAAGGAGCAAATAGGGAACAGCTTACCCCGCATTCCCTATTCGCAACTCCCTATTCGCTCTAAAAAGAGGAAACTCGCACAATGTTCGATCTTTCCGGCCGCAAGGCCCTGGTCACCGGCGCATCCGGCGGCATCGGCGAGGAAATCGCCCGCATTCTCCATACGCAGGGCGCGACAGTCGGCCTGCACGGCACCCGCGTCGAAAAGCTGGAAGAACTCGCCAACTCTCTCGGTGAGCGCGTGCATCTGTTCCCGGCCAATCTTTCCGACCGCGATGCCGTCAAGGCTCTGGGTGAAAAGGCAGAGGCGGAGCTCGGTGGTGTCGACATCCTCGTCAACAATGCCGGCATCACTAAGGACGGTCTCTTCGTGCGTATGAGCGATGACGACTGGGATGCGGTTCTGGAAGTGAACCTCACCTCCGTCTTCCGTCTGACGCGCGAGCTGACCCATCCGATGATGCGCCGCCGCCATGGCCGCATCATCAACATCACCTCGATCGTTGGCGTTACCGGCAATCCGGGCCAGGCCAATTATTGTGCATCGAAGGCCGGTATGATCGGTTTTTCCAAGTCGCTGGCGCAGGAAATCGCCACCCGCAACGTCACGGTCAACTGCGTTGCCCCCGGTTTCATTGAAAGCGCCATGACAGGAAAGCTGAACGAAAAGCAGAAGGACGCCATCATGGGCGCCATCCCGATGAAACGCATGGGAACGGGTGCGGAAGTCGCTTCTGCGGTTGCCTATCTTGCCTCAAACGAGGCCGGCTACATCACAGGCCAGACCATCCATGTCAACGGCGGCATGGCAATGATCTGATCCAGCTTTCGATCCCTTGCCGCGGCGTGGTCTCGGCAAGGGTGAAAGAGCATGGTTAAAGTCCGGAAATCGCATGTTGACCAAGCCGTTGTCGGTAATTTTCAGGCTTTGCGCAGGCGTTAAACCGTGTTAATCGGGCCATGACTGTGCGCAGTCGGCGGAAGTAGTGTAGGCGTATGCAGGCTTGTGGCCGCGTGCAGCCACTCTTCCGATTGCAAGGATTGCCCGGTAGACCGTCTTGGTCTATCAGGCGTTATGGAGATACCGGTGTCAGAACGGCGCCGTATAGAAAACAAAGGTCGAGGAATCCGACATGAGCGACACCGCAGAACGCGTGAAGAAAATTGTTATCGATCATCTTGGCGTTGATGCCGAGAAGGTTACCGAGGGCGCAAGCTTCATCGACGACCTCGGCGCTGACTCGCTCGATACCGTCGAACTGGTTATGGCTTTCGAAGAAGAATTCGGCGTCGAGATCCCGGATGATGCCGCTGACTCGATCCTGACCGTCGGCGACGCCGTCAAGTTCATCGAGAAGGCCCAGGCCTGATCTCGAGGCAAGGCGGGGCGCGACGCGGCCCGCCAGCAGCCCTTTCGCGAGGAGGGCCTCATTCCCTCGCGGGATGTAAAAAGGGGTGGCTTAGGAAGGCCGTTTCGGCTTCCGTACCTGGCTGCTCCTGTTAAAATTTAAGACGTGGATGTACGGGTCCGGAAATAAGCGCGAGGTCCGGTCCGGTTCTGGAACAACAGGCAGGGTGGATCACGCTTTATGAGACGTGTCGTTATCACCGGTACCGGCATGGTATCTCCCTTGGGGTGCGGAACCGAGGTCAGCTGGACCCGGCTTCTGGCTGGCGAAAACGCCGCTCGCAAGGTTACTGAATTCGAAGTCGAAGATCTCCCAGCAAAAATCGCCTGCCGCATTCCCTTCGGTGATGGAACCAAGGGCACGTTCAATCCCGACGATTGGATGGAGCCGAAGGAACAGCGCAAGGTCGATTCCTTCATCATTTATGCAATGGCGGCCGCCGACATGGCGTTGCAGGATGCCGACTGGCATCCGCAAACCGACGACGACCAGATTGCTACTGGCGTTCTGATCGGCTCCGGTATTGGCGGTCTCGAAGGCATTGTCGAGGGCGGCTATACGCTGCGCGACAAAGGCCCACGCCGCGTTTCCCCGTTTTTCATTCCCGGCCGCCTGATCAACCTTGCCTCCGGGCAGGTGTCGATCCGCCATAAGCTGCGCGGCCCGAACCATTCCGTCGTTACGGCCTGTTCCACCGGCGCGCATGCCATCGGCGATGCTGCGCGGCTGATTGGGTTCGGCGATGCCGATGTCATGGTGGCCGGCGGCACGGAATCGCCAATTTCGCGCATCGCACTTGCCGGCTTCGCCGCTTGCAAGGCGCTTTCCACCCAGCACAATGATGATCCGACCAAGGCATCGCGACCCTATGACACGAACCGCGATGGTTTCGTCATGGGCGAGGGAGCCGGCATTGTCGTGCTTGAAGAGCTGGACCATGCGCTGGCGCGCGGCGCCAAGATCTATGCCGAGGTCGTCGGGTACGGCATGTCCGGCGACGCTTATCATATCACCGCTCCGTCCGAAGATGGTGATGGCGCCTATCGTTGCATGAAGATGGCACTGAAGCGGGCCGGGATCGATCCGTCCGAAATCGACTACATCAACGCCCATGGCACTTCGACCATGGCCGATACGATCGAACTCGGCGCTGTTGAGCGCGTGGTCGGCGAAAGTGCATCGAAGATTTCCATGTCTTCGACCAAATCGGCTATTGGTCATCTGCTCGGTGCCGCCGGTGCTGTCGAGGCGATCTTCTGCGCCCTTGCCATCCGCGACAACATCGTGCCACCGACGCTTAACCTTGATGACCCGTCCGTCGAAACCAAGATCGATCTGGTTCCCCACAAGGCACGCAAGCGCGAGGTCAATGTCGCCCTGTCGAATTCCTTCGGCTTCGGCGGCACCAATGCGTCGCTTGTCCTGCGGCGCTATTCCGCCTGATATGCTCGCCATATCTGTTGCGCAGGCCACCTTCGTGGTCCGCGCGGCCGGCCCGGCATTGTCTCCTAGCTGACGCAAGAGGGTGGCGGGTACTGTATAGATGGATAATTTTGCGATTATCCTGTTTTTGCCGCATTGCTCGGATCAAACGTGCGATGCGGGCGGTGGTCTTCTGGAGGAGCGCGTCAGTCATCAAGAGTGCGCGTTGCCGTGTTAAACGGCCTTTCTTCGCAAACTGCTGCGTATAAATATTTGCTCCTTCCCGACTCTCTTCCGGAGTTCGCGTCGGGAAGACGAGACACGGGAATGATGCGAAATCCGGATTCAGGACAATCGTGAGCGACGCAAACGACAACAGCGCAGTGCCTTTCGGCCGTGGTGAAGCAAGCAGCAAGGGGCCGATCATCCCCAAGTCGGCCAATGAGGCGCTTCGCCCCGAAAAGGTGCCGATGCCGCCGAAGCGGTCGCGCAAGGCGCGCAGCCAGCTCGTCATCTTCCTGAACTTCCTGATGACGCTCATCGTCTTCCTGACGATTGCCGCAGCCGGAACCGTCTATTACGCGATGACCGCCTATGAGGCGCAGGGCCTGCTGACCGCCAACACCAATTTCATCGTCCGCAACGGCGCGGGCATTCAGGAAATCGCCTCCAATCTCGAGCGCAACCAGATCGTTTCGGATGGCCGCGTGTTCCGCTTCATGTCTGAAGCCTATCTGGACGACGATACGCTGAAGGCCGGTGAATATGAGATCAAGGCCGGCTCGTCCATGCAGGAGATCATGCAGCTCCTGAAATCGGGCAAGTCGATCCTCTACTCGGTGTCCCTGCCGGAAGGGCTGACGGTCCGCCAGATGTTCGACAGGCTTCGCAACGATCCTGTGCTGGAGGGTGACCTGCCGGCTGAGCTGCCGCCGGAAGGGTCTCTTCGCCCGGATACCTACAAGTTCTCGCGCGGCACGAAGCGCGGCGAGATCGTGGCCCAGATGTCGGCGGCGCAGAAGGCGCTTGTCGACCAGATCTGGGATCGGCGTGATCCGGACCTTCCGGTCGCCACCCGCGAAGAGTTCTTGACGCTTGCCTCCATCGTCGAGAAGGAAACGGGTATTGCGGACGAGCGCTCGCGCGTCGCCTCGGTGTTTCTCAATCGGCTCGACAAAGGCATGCGGTTGCAATCGGATCCGACGATCATCTACGGTATCTTCGGCGGAGAGGGTAAACCGGCCGATCGACCCATCCTGAAGTCCGACCTCGACAAGAAGACACCGTATAACACCTATATGATCAAGGGCGTGCCGCCGACGCCGATCGCCAATCCGGGCCGCGCAGCCTTGGAAGCCGTCGCCAACCCGTCGCGTACCGAAGACCTCTACTTCGTTGCCGATGGTACGGGCGGTCACGTCTTTGCCACGACCCTGGACGAGCACAACGCCAATGTCCGCCGCTGGCGCAAGATCGAGGCGGAAAAGGCTGCTGCAGCGGGCAAGACGTCGCCGGATACTCCCGTTCAGGAGTAATCTCGAACGGCAGCTGTGGATCACGCGGCCTCGGTGTGCTTACCGCTTGCGGGAGGCACCACCGGGGCCGTAAACATTTTCGCAAGGTCGCCAAGCCCATTTGAGAGGTTGCGACCCAAACAGCCTCGCTGCTGCCGTCCTGGAGCGGGAAGCGCGATGCCGGAGGATAATCATGCCATTGCAGTCGATGACCGGGTTTGCCCGCCGCGAAGGTTCCTCAGGCCGTTACAGATGGGCCTGGGAGCTCCGTTCGGTCAATGGCAAGGGGCTTGATTTACGACTGCGCCTGCCTGTCGGCACGGAAAACATCGAGGCGGATGTGCGAAAGCTGGCGGGCGAGATGTTTTCGCGCGGTAACATGCAGATCGGGCTTTCGATCAGCGCCAGCGAGGCGGGCGTCGAAACCGTCGTCAACCAGGGCGCGCTTGCTGCCGTGCTCTCACTGCGTGAACAACTGGCCGGGATGATTGATCCTGCGCCCCTGCGCCTGGACACGCTGCTTTCCGTACGCGGCATCGTCGACTTCCGCGAGCCGGAGGAGAAGGAAGTCGAAAGGGCAGCCCGCGATGCCGACATCATGGCTGCACTGCGCCTGGCTCTCCACGACATCATGCTGATGCGCGAAACGGAAGGGGCAGCCCTCCGCCATGTTCTGTTGGGTCAGATCGCCCGTATCGAGGAGCTGGCGCGCACCATCGAAGCGGATCCGTCCCGCAGTCCCGAGACGATTGCCGCGCGTCTGTCGCACCAGGTCTCGCTGCTGATGGATGGTTCGGTATCGCTCGATCGTGACCGGCTCTACGGCGAAGTGGCGCTGCTCGCCGCCAAGGCCGATATACGCGAGGAAATCGACCGGCTACATGCCCATGTGGCCGCCGCCCGCGATCTCATCGACAAGGGTGGCCCTGTCGGGCGTAAACTCGATTTCCTTTCCCAGGAATTTAACCGCGAATCGAATACCATCTGTTCCAAGTCCAATTCGGCGACCGTCACGGCTGCCGGCATTGAACTGAAAGTCGTGATCGACCGGTTCCGCGAACAGGTCCAGAATCTGGAGTGACCATGAGCCCCACCCGCCGCCCTTCCTCCATCACCATTCCGCGCCGCGGCCTGATGCTGGTTATCTCATCGCCCTCCGGTGCGGGAAAATCGACGATTGCACGCCACCTGCTGGAAGCCGATCCGCAGATGAGCATTTCCGTCAGCGTCACCACCCGCCAGCGCCGGCCGAGCGAAATCGAGGGGCGCCACTACTTCTTCAAGTCCGTCCGCGAATTCGAGAGCCTGCGCAAGACCGACGCACTGCTCGAATGGGCGGAGGTTCATGGCAATTTCTACGGAACCCCGCGAGACGCTGTCGAGCAGGCGATGGCCGCGGGCCGCGACATGCTGTTCGACATCGATTGGCAGGGCGCCCAGCAGCTTCAGGAAAAGATGGCCGGCGATGTGGTCTCTATCTTCATCCTGCCGCCCAACATGGCCGAACTGCAATCACGACTGCACCGCCGCGCGGAAGACACCGAAGAAGTCATCGCCACCCGGCTCGCCAACTCCCGCTCCGAGATCGAGCATTGGCTGGAATACGACTATATCGTCGTCAACGAAGACCTCGACAGCGCCTTCGCCTCGGTCCAGGCGATTGTCGAGGCTGAACGCCTGCGCCGCGACCGGCGGCCCGGCCTGTTCGAATTCGTCAATGGATTGCTGACGGAAAATCCGTTCTGAGGCCGCACCGCGGGTGCGACGTCGACCTCAAAGGCAATTCGCCAGCCGGCAGAATTCCTCGACCGACAGCGTTTCAGCCCGTCGCTGCGGATCGATATCTGCCTTGGCCAGCAAAGCTTCGCCACCAAGCGATTTGACACTCTGGCGCAGCATTTTGCGCCGCTGGCCGAAGGCGGCGTGCGTGACGCGTTCCAGGGCTTCCGTGCGGCAGGGGATCGGGTTTTCATTCGGTTCGAGATGAACGACCGATGATGTGACCTTGGGCGGCGGCGTGAAGGCCTGTGGCGGCACATCGAAGGCCATGCGGGCGTTCGTGCGCCAGCCGCAGAGCACGCCGAGCCGGCCGTAGTGGTCGTCATCCTCCTGCGCCACGATCCTGAGGCCCACCTCACGCTGGAACATCAGTGTTAGCGACTGGTAGAAGGGTGGCCAGGACTTGACCAGCAGCCAGTTGAGAAGCAACTGCGTACCGACATTGTAGGGCAGGTTGGAAATGATGCGCACGGAGCTGCCGTCAGTCACCAGCGTTTCGAAATCCACTTTCAGTGCATCACCCTCGATCACGTCGAGACGACCGGGATAGTGATCGGAGATTTCGGCAAGGGCCGGCAGGCAGCGGCTGTCGCGCTCGATGGCGATGACCTTCTTCGCTCCGAGCGACAGGATGGCGCGGGTGAGGCCACCGGGACCGGGGCCAACCTCAATGACGGTCACACCGTCGAGAGGCCCAGCCGTACGGGCAATTTTCTGCGTCAGGTTCAGATCAAGAAGGAAGTTCTGTCCCAACGCCTTCCTGGCATCGAGTCCGTGGCGCGAAATGACGTCGCGCAGCGGCGGCAGGCCGTCGATCGCCGCCATCATGCTTGCTCCCTGTCAACATTGTCCGCAAGCTCGCGCGCCATCCTGAGCGCTGCCATCAGGCTGTCTGCACGAGCGATACCCTTGCCGGTGAGGCTGAAGGCCGTGCCGTGGTCGGGCGAGGTGCGAATGAAGGGCAGGCCGAGCGTCGCATTGACGCTGTCGTCGAAGCCGAGTGCCTTGGCGGGAATAAGCGCCTGGTCGTGATACATGCAGATCGCCACGTCATAGGTTGCGCGGGTACGGTCATGGAACATGGTGTCTGCGGGCCGGGGGCCGGTTACGTCATGTCCCTCGTTGATAAGTCTTTCGATGACCGGGCGGATGATCGCGTCATCCTCCAGTCCCAGCGCACCGCCTTCGCCTGCATGCGGATTGAGGCCAGCAACGGCAAGGCGCGGCTGGCTGAGGCCAAACCGTGCCTTGAGATCGGCAATCACCACGGCGCAGGTCCGGTAGATCAGGTCGGCTGTCAGCTGCTCCGGCACATCCTTCAGCGGAATATGGATCGTCACCGGCACCGCACGAAGCTTTGGGCCTGCAAGCAGCATGACCGGCAGGAGCTTGCGGCCGATGGCGCGTTCACCGAGATCGGCAAGGAATTCGGTATGGCCTGGAAAGCCGAAGCCAGCATCATAAAGAACGGATTTGGCGATCGGGCAGGTAACGACGGCCGCTGTCTCGCCCGCCATGGTGAGGCGTACGGCTTCCTCGATCGCTCCGATGATCGCGTCCGCATTGCGCGAATCCGGCACGCCAGCCACGACAGGCGCGGCGCATCCTATTGGCAGGACGGGAAGGGCATCTGGAAACATCGAGGACGCACCGCGTGCTTCGACTTCGCGGACGGAAACGTCATGGCCCAGCAGGTGCGCGCGTTCAAGGAGCGCCGCCGGATCGCCGATCAGCAGAAAAGGCGGCGTCTTCCATTCACGCCGCCTCAGCCAGGCTTCCAAGCTGATGTCGAGCCCGATTCCGGCCGGATCGCCCATGCTAAGCGCCAGCGGCGCCGGATTGTGCTCTGTCATGAACGCTTACTTGTTGAGGATCTGGGCCTTGGCGCGCAGTTCGTCCAGATATTTCTTGCTGTTGGGATCCTCGCCTCCCTGCTTCTTGCCGATATCTTCGGCACGGAAGACGACCTCCGCCGCGAGGTCGTCATTAACCTCGCGCTTCTTGCAGATGGCAAGATATTCGACGCCCTTTTCCGTGACGCGGGTGCCTGTCGTGTTGCCTTCTCCGGCCTTTTCGACCAGTCCCTTCCAGTCCTCTGGAATTTCCTGGATCATCATGCGGCCGAGGTTGCGGATCGAGACGTCACGCATGGTCGCGGCAAAAACCTTGGCCTGTTCGCAGCCGGGGAATTTAGCGCGTGAGGCATTCGCCTCCGCCTGGCGCTTGCCAATGATCGAATTGCGCTTGGCCGCCGGCACGACGAAAATGACCTGCTGCAGGAAGTACTCGGTCGTGACCGGCTTCTTGCCGCCGTTTTCCTGCATTCGGCGTACCAGTTCCTCATTTGAGAGGCGACCGTTGTTGCCACTGTTGTAACGCAGGTTAACCGCCCGCGGCCAGCTCATGGCAACGGCGACATATTGCTTGAAATGGTCGAGTGTGACACCGGACTTATCCAGGATCTGGGAGAGCTGCTCGACGCTGAGCTTGTTGCCGGCAGCAAAGCGCGCCACGGCGGCATCCACGTCGCTGGTGCCCACGGAAACGCGAATACGGAGAATTTCGTCACGCTTGAGCGCCTCATCGATCAATTCCTTGCGCGCTTCGGCGGCACCGCCACCCAGCTTCTGCAGGCGCATGAAGGCCACACGCTTGGCAATATCCCCCGATGTTATGGGAGTATTGTTGACGATAACGGCCACAGAGCTCGCTGCATAGGCTGACGGAGCCGTCGCTGATACCATGGAGCCGGCCAGCATGCCGGCAATGATTGTTGCCGCCAGCGCGCGCTTCACCGAAAATGTTCCACCCATGTCCTGTCCTCTTTCAAGCCCCGGTTCGCGAAACAGATCACCTCACGTGACAATCCGTTCAAGCGGCTCCGGAAATTTCGGCTCGGCCGCACTTCTGTGGCCATTTGTCGGATGAAATCCATAATCTTGCAGCCTTGGGATGACAAGGCCTGCCCATGGCCGTGCAAGCCGGATCGCAGGGCAATCCGGCCGATTTACGGCATCAAGCACATTTTGACGTTATGGGCGGGGCGATCCATCAGTTCAGGCCGTCGAAGCTCGTGTCGCCCACATTGATATCTCCCAGCGTACGGAAGCTGATCCGAGCGCCGATCGACCAGTCGTTGGCGACGGAATCCTGGTTGTCGCGCTCTCGACGATAGACCAGGGAGAAAAGCGTATCCTGATCGTCGTAGGTGATGCCGATACCGTCGCGGGTAATGATGTCGCTGTTGATATCATACGTGACCGAGCCGAAGATCGACCAGTAATCTTGAAAACGATAGGCGGCCGCCGTCTGGATTTCGTCCTGATCGTAAGGCGAACCATAGGCCGGCTGCGCTTGGATACGGGTATAGGTCAGTGCCGTCTGCCACTTGATGCCCTGATAGCCAAGGGTCGTGTCGGCGCGGCGAAGATCGAAGCTTTCCTCGTCGAATCGTCCGCTGAAGCTTGCCGTCAAGCCGGAAGGCGCATCAATGCCGATCATCGAAACATAATCGGAGCGATCGGTTTCAAGGCCGGAATCTGCGCCCACCTTGACCAGATCGTCGGTTGCGAAAGAGTTCAACCCATCGAGATGGAAGGATTGGCCCGCGATTGCGCGCAGCGAATAGCCGTTGCCCAGTGCGCCGGTGTAGCGCAGGCCTAGATTGGCGCGGCTACCGCCTTCAATCCGGTCAAAGCCGGAGAACTTGTCGCGGTCGAAAAGCGAGGCCGCATCGAAGACGAAGCTTTGGGCGTCTTCGTTCGGCAAACCGCCGGCATATTCTTCGTCCGGCCGGACATAGACCTGAGCGATCGGCTCGAAGATGTGGCTGCTGTTGTCGGTGGCGACGAGGATCGGATAGCGCGCCTCGATACCGGCCGTCAGCATGCTGCGAGTAGCGGCATCATCATCGTAGAAAGACCCGCTATACGCCGCGCCCGGGTCATCCATCGTCAGTCCGAGAATGTCACCGCGTGCCGCCAGAAGCGGGGTGAGTGTCAGGCCGCCCGGTGCGATGAAGGTACGTTGCCATTCGGCTTCGGCCGTCAGGCGATGCGACATGCCGCTGAGGCCAGGGAAGCGATCGACACCGAGAACCGTGTACTCGTCCTGACGATTGCGATGGATATTCGTCAGGTTGACGTCGGCATTGAGCTCGCCGCCAAGCACAGGTTCTTCCGAGGTGTAGGAATAATCGAGAACCTGTGCCACCGGCTGCTGGTTTTCAGCCAGGCTGTTGGTATCAGCATCCTGGATGTCAAAATAGAAGGCGCGGGCGTCGAAGTAGTTACGCTTGCCAAGACCGGTCAGGTAGACCTGGTTGGTCAGCGTGCGACCGTCGAAGGTCGAGAGCTCATAGGTTTTGGCGAAATTGTTGTCGCTCTGGACGAGCACGTCCCAGCCGAAGGTCCAGCGCGGATTGATCTCGAATTTTGCCTTGGAGGCGATCATGCCTCGGGCCTGTTCCTGCTCATCGACCGTTCCCGCCGAGAAGGAAGAGCGATCCATCTGGCTGATGCCTGCCATGCGCAGAATATGCTCGCCACTTTCGAAGCTCTGGCGGAACTCGCCTTCCATCAGGAAGCCCTGGCGGGTAAGGCCGGTCGCGGTCAGTGTTGCATCCATATAAGGCGAGATCGCCCAATAATAGGGAACGCTGACGCCGGCACCGAGCTTCTGGGTGTATTTCAGCGTCGGAAACAGGAAGCCGCTCTTGCGCTTCACGGTGTGATCCGGAATTTCCATAACGGGCAGAAAAACGATCGGCTTGCCGAACAGTTCGAATTTGGCATTTTCCAGGCGAACGGTGTGCGTCTTGCCGTTCTGGATGATGCGCTGCGCCTTGATCTGCCAGAGCGACTTGTGATCCGGATTGGTCGCGCAGGGTGTGCAGGCGGTGTAGACGGCATTGTGGAGGATGATCTCCTCGCCGTTCACGCGCTCACCGTTGACCGCCGCGAGCTTTGTCAGATCCGTCGTTTCGATGCGCATCGCTTCGACAAAGCCGTTACCGAAATCGTCGGTCACGTCCATGCGGTCGGCATAAACCTTGTTGCCGCCGGGCTCGATCAACTCGATCTCGCCGGTCGCGACGATTCGGCCGGTTTTCTGACTGTACTCGACCTGCTGGGCCACCATCTGGTAGCCGCCATAATTGATCTGCACCGCACCGCGAACAATGACCCGTTCGGTGTCACGGTTATAGACCATCTCGTTTGCCGAAAGCAGCATCTTGGCGTCTTCGGGCACGGATGGCTGGAGCGAATCGATATTGGTGGTTTGCGCCCATGCGGGCGCAATCATTCCGGGGATCATTGCCGTAAACGCAACGCCGGAAAGCAGAATGGCCGTCAGCAGCCTGTTATGTTTGCGGTTGCCTGCCGCCACTAGCCATCTTCCTCATGCAACAGAATCGTTGCCCCCAATGCCATCGCCACGACGACCGGCAGCCAGGCTGCAACGAAGGGAGGAACAATACCGCTACTCCCGAATGCTTTTACAAGCACGGTGACGACATAAAGCACGAAGCCCGAAAGGATGCCACCGAGAATCACCGGCCGGGATTGGTTAAACCGGCTAAATTTTAACGAGACGCTTGCAGCGATCAGCGTCATCGCAACGAGAAGAAGAGGCAGCGCCAGCATGGAATGAAACTGCGTTTCCATTCCGCTGGTCGGCAAGCCAAAGGACTTCGCCACGTCAATCTTGTGCCGCAGGTCGAAAAACTGAATGGAATCAGCCTTCGTCAGAGTCTCCTGAATGAATTCCGGCTTCAGGTTGGTTGGAAGCTGTGCCGTTTCGAGAATCCGCGGCAGCTCTCCGTTGCGAGTTTCCGTCACCTTGCTAAGGAGCCAGTAACCATCTTCGAGTTTTGCGCTCTGCGCATCCTGTCTTGAAACGATCGCGCCCTGTGGATCGAAGTGGATCACCGTCACTCCAACAAGGGTCTGGCCCCCGTCCTGAACGGAGCGGGCACCGATGATCGTGTCATCCTTGTTATAGATCTGGCGAAGCCACGGAATCGACAGGCGCGAGCGCGACGATGAACTGCTGCCCCACGACGCTTCCAGCGCTTCCGCCTGGCTTGTGCCCCAGGAGGCGATCGGATTGAGAACGACGACGGCCAGTATTCCGAAGAGGAAAGAACCGAAGACGAAGGGCTGCAGGAACTGCCAGGCCGAAATCCCGGCCGCCCGCGTCACCACGAGCTCGTAGCGACGATTGAGCGAAATCAGAGAGGCCATCCCGGCAAACAGCGCAACGAAGGGCACGGTCTGTTGCAGAATCATCGGAATGCGAAACGTCGTCATCAGCAGTGCGCCCGAAATCGAATAGTGCGGCAGCTGCGACATCCGATTCGAAAGTTCGCTGAAGTCGATAATGAAAATCAGCGAAAAGATGCCGGTCAGGAACCAGAAGGTGGTGATCGCGTAGCGCGTGAAGAAATAACGCCCGAGTGTTGAAAACAGGATCATGGTGTCCCGCCTCCGTCAGCCGTCGGCTGCGAACGCATCAGGCCGAGCCGTACCATCCGGTCCTTGATGAGCTTTTCCCAGGTAATGGGGATTTCGAGCCTGCGATTGCCAAACAGCTGCCGCACGGCCAGATAGCCGGAGGCGAGGGGGATCAGATACATCACCGGCACGAAGGCGGGCGATTCCTGGGCGCTGTTGGCAGCGTAGAATGTCGCCCAGCGAAGGAAGAGACAGGTCAGGAGTGCAGCGACCATCGGATGCAGGCGTGCTTCGCGATGGGACCGTGCATCGCTTGAAAAAACCAGGGCCACGAGGGCGAAAAGCAGCGGGAAGGTCCATTCCGTGAAACGGCGGTGCAGCTCGGCGGTAAAGCTCAGAGGGTCCTTCTTGAAAATAGGATCCTTGGGGTCCGGGTGGAAAAGATAAGGAAGGTCCCGGTCCTTGGCGCGGATATTAACCTCGCCGGCCATCCGACTCATGTCGGTGAGATCGAAGGCGTAGGAGTCGAACTTGATGATCGACACACCGCCATCCGGCAGCTTGCGATGCACTTCCCCATCCTTCATCACCAGCGCCGAGCTGTTTTCGTCCACCGCGCCTTCGCGCGCGTAATAGACGAGCTCATAGGCGGGATTTCGCGAATCGGCAACGAAGATGCCGTGCAGTACGCCGCCGCCGCGGCGCGAGGCGACCTGGACATACAGGCCGTCAGCAATCTTTCGGAAAGTGTTTTCCTGCACAACGGAGGAGAGCAGATCCGCATGGGCGGTCGCGATCATCTTGCGCACCGCCATGCGCGAATAGGGCTCGACGAAATTGTCGACGGCAAAGGAAAGCATGCTGAGCGCGATGCCGAGATAGAGCACCGGCCGGATAATGGTCATGCGCGAACTGCCGGCGGCATTCAGCACGGTCAGTTCCGAATCGGTGTTCATCGCGGTCAACGTCTGTGCCACGCCGATCACCAGCGCGAAGGGCAGGATGAGAGGCACGATCGACGGCAGGATCAGGGTCGCGAGCTTGATAAAGGCGAAAATGGACTGGCCGCTGTCGGTCACGAGATTGATGCTGGTGAGGGCCTGCGTCACCCAGACGATCGCCATCAGCGGTAGAAGCGTCGCGAGGAACATGCCCGTCGCCCGCTTCAATATATAGCGCTCGATCAGTTTCATCTCAGGCCTTTGCCAGTGCGCCGCAGCGCCCGGGTTTCTAAAGCCGGCGTGCCCCTGGGGCAGTCGCCGGATAAGCTTGCTGTCACGCTGTACAAGAGGATCTGCAAATTTTCCACGGCAACCAAGTTGTAAACGGACACGGATAAATTAGTCCCAACGGGAATGGTTAACCTGATGTAAACACGTCTGCGTGCGTTGCCAAGCGTCTCAGACTGGACGATCGGGCGAAGCCCCGAAAGCGGCGCCGGAATGTTCATTAGTGTAACAGGACGGTAACAGATCGCTGGGGCAGGTTGTGCCGAACAAGAAACTGCGACTTGCAAGCTGGCCAGCGGGGAATACAAAGGAGCCAAAGCCGCTTCGCAAAATTTCCGGGCGGCACAGTTTTCCATTCCGGAGTGTTCCATGTCTTTCAAGTTCGATATCGGTTTCTCGAAGTCGGCCGCCGTGTCCGGCGGCGTTGTCATCCTGGCGAAGGTGGTCGATGGCGCTGTTGCCGGTGCAGCCGACGTGGACCCGGCCGGTATCCTCGAAAACGCCATGCGCATCGGCAAGTTCACCGGCAAGTCGCTGGCCGTGCTTGATGTCGTCGCACCTCACGGCTCGGCCGCTGATCGCATTCTGGTGCTCGGTCTCGGCAAGGTACCCTCCATCATCGCCCATGATTGGCTGAAGGCAGGTGGCGCCGCCGCCGCCAAGGTGCGCAATGCCGATGCGGTGACCGTTTTCATAGATGCTCCCGGGATCGAGGTCACGGCCAAGGCAGCAGTGGATTTCGCTCTTGGCATGGAGATGAACGCCTACAGCTTCGATACCTACAAGACCAAGAAGGATGAAGACGAGGAAAAGGCGCCGAAAAAGCCGGTGAAGGTCACCATCGTCACATCAGTTGCCGGCGAAGCGAAGAAACTCGCAGGCGTCATGGAAGCGGTCGCGGGTGGTGTCTTCCTCGCCCGCGACCTCGTCAATCTGCCACCGAACGCGCTGGGACCGGTCGAGTTTGCTGACAAGGCCAAGGAGCTGGAGAAGCTCGGTGTCGAAGTCGAAATCCTCACCGAAAAGGATATGAAGAAGCTCGGCATGGGCGCGCTGCTTGGCGTTGCTCAAGGGTCGGTGCGCCCGCCACGGCTGGCGATCATGAAATGGAACGGCGGCAAGTCCAAGGAGCAGCCGGTTGCCTTCATCGGCAAGGGCGTCGTCTTCGACAGTGGCGGCATCTCGATCAAGCCGGGTGCCGGCATGGAAGAGATGAAGGGCGATATGGGTGGCGCTGCCGCCGTCACCGGCCTTATGCATGTGCTCGCCGCCCGCAAGGCCAAGGTCAACGTCATCGGCATCATCGGCCTTGTCGAGAACATGCCGGATGGCAATGCCCAGCGCCCCGGCGATATCGTCACGTCCATGTCCGGCCAGACCATCGAGATCATCAATACGGATGCCGAAGGCCGCCTCGTGCTCTGCGATGCGCTCTGGTATTGCAACGATCGCTTCAAGCCGAAGTTCATGATCAATCTGGCAACGCTGACCGGCGCCGTCATGGTCGCGCTCGGCAGTCATCATGCCGGCCTGTTCTCCAATGATGACCAACTGTCCGCGCAGTTGACCGAGGCAGGCCTTGCCACGCAGGAACGCCTCTGGCGCCTGCCGCTGGGCAAGGAATACGACAAGATGATCGACAGCAAGTTCGCCGACATGAAAAATACCGGCGGCCGTTACGGCGGCTCGATCACGGCGGCGCAGTTCCTCAAGCGCTTCGTCAAGGATACGCCGTGGGCGCATCTCGATATTGCCGGCACGGCCATGGGCTCACCGACGGACGAGATCAACCGCTCCTGGGCCTCCGGCTTCGGGGTGCGCCTGCTCGACGAGCTTGTCCGCGCCCACTACGAGGCTTGATCCGCGCGTGACGGAAATCCTTTTCTACCATCTGACCGAATCGAAGCTCGAAGACGCGCTTCCCGGCCTGCTCGATCGAAGTGTCGAGCGTGGCTGGCGCGTGGTTGTGCAGACGGTGGACGAGGAACGCCGCGACCGCCTGGATCAGCATCTATGGGTTTATCGTGACGACAGTTTCCTTGCTCACGGCACGCCCGACATGGCCCTTGCCGAGGAGCAGCCGGTGCTGCTCACGGCCGATACTGAAAACTTGAATGGTGCCACCGTCCGCTTCATGGTCGACGGCGCGGCGCCCCCCGACGTCTCGCCATACGAACGCGTCGTTTTCTTGTTCGACGGCTACGACAATACCCAGCTTGAAGCGGCCCGCGCCAATTGGAAACGCCTGAAGGGCGAGGGGCATGCACTGACCTACTGGCAGCAGAACGACGATGGTCGCTGGGTGAAGAAGGCGTAATTTTCAGCGCTTTCTCATCGGCGCGGCAACGAAGAAATCGGCATTGGGTCCAGGTTTCTTCACGATCGGTCCCCTTGCGTTCGTCCGCCGATTTCAATTTATTGTACGTATTTCTATTTCTGAATGTTTGATTGAACTGGATTTCATCCCTTGGTCACAAGATGCGTTCGATACAGCGCCATCTCGCCATAGGCTCGCGATAGGAGGCTTTGCACCGTCTTCGACGACGGTTTTCATGATCGGTCGTCCGGCCACCGCCAGGGCATGGCGGTTGCAGAGTTCTCAATGGGGTTTTTATGGATTTTCTCATTTCGCTTGCGGAATACAGCCTGTTGGCGTTCGCAGCCCTGCTACTCCTGGCGCAGTTGCTGGCCCATGAGGTCGGTTACCGCTTTGGAGCGCGCAACAAGGAGCGCGCGACTGGCCAGACGGAAAATGTCGGTATTGTCGTCGCCGGCATGATGGGCCTTCTGGCCTTCGTGCTCGCCCTTACGCTTTCCTATTCCAACGCCCGTTTCAGCGAGCGGCGTCAAGGCACGCTCGCCGAGTCTAACGCCATCGGTACGGCGTGGTTGCGGGCCAACGCGATCGGATCTCCCGATTCGATCGAGATCGCCAAGTTGCTCGAGGAATATGCGAAAGTTCGCGAGGATTTCGTCCTTACGGGTCGTGACCCCGAGGCACTTGCGAAGGCGAATGCGGATACGTCCGCCCTCCAGCAAACCATCTGGCAGCATGTGACGACCATCGTACGGGAGCATCCCGATCCGATCTCTGCGTCGCTGATGGCGGCCGTCAACGACACATTCGATACCAGCACGTCCGAGCGGTTCGCGACCGTCATGCGCCTGCCGGCACAGATCTTCTGGCTCTTGCTTGGCGTGATGCTGCTCAGCATGGCGGCGCTCGGCTATCAGTTCGGTCTCAGAGGAAAGCCGGTCCGCGTCATGATCGTGGTGCTGATGATCGTTTGGACGACGATCATTGTCAGCATTCTGGACCTTGCCGCCGCCAGGGTTGGCAATTTCCGCACCGATGCCCGCGTCTATGAATGGACACGCCAGGGATTCAAGGGGACGACGAACCCATAAAATCTGCAAAAACCGGGCGGGCTGCTTTGCAAAGCAGCCCGCCCAAATCTCGGAAATCAATCGTGAAAAGCTTCGACGAACTTGCGCTTGCCGAGCATGAAGGCATCTGCAACGTGGCGCAGCGGCGCCAGATCGACGTCGGACTTGCCGGCCTTCACGATTTCAGCGAAGCGCTCGTAAAGCGCCGGATATTCGCGCTCGGGCGTGTCCTTGCGCAGTTCGCCATTGATCGAGAGCTTGGCGCCGCCTTCGGCCAGAACCATCCGGCCTGCATCCGTTTCCGCGATGATGTCCCAGCTCTGGTGGCCGGTCTGGCGCCAGTCGAATTCGGCGGAAACCGGAAGAGCGTCTGCATCCCGGAAGGTGATGCTGGCTGCGATCGGAGCGTCGCGATTCTCGGGGAATTCGAGCGTAGCGGCGGTGATGAATAGCTGTTTCGGCAGGATATGCGTGACGATCGACAGCGCATTGATGCCCGGATCGAAGACGCCGAGACCGCCGGCTGCCCAGATCCATTCCTGGTTCGGATGCCAGTGGCGCACGTCTTCTTTCCAGATGACCTGGACACTGTTGATCTTCGTCGAAGCAAGGAATGCCTTGGCTTCCTCGACGGCCGGTGCATAGCGCGAATGCCAGCTGGCAAACAGCGACAGGCCCTTCGAATCGGCCAGCGCCTGCAGGTCTGCCACTTCGCTCAGCGTCGCCCCCGGCGGCTTTTCGAGGAACACATGCTTGCCGGCCTGCAGCGCCGTGTGCGCAGCCGCATAGCGGTACTGCGGCGGCATGCAGAGCGAAACAGCGTCGATTGCCGGTACGGCTTCGAGCATCGCTTCGATCGACTTGAAATTGTCGATCCCGTCGACGACGCCGTGGCGGCTGGCTGCAGCGATCAGCTTGTAGTCGGAATTGGCGGCGATGGCGGGCAGATGCTGGTCGCGGACGATCTTGCCGACACCGACGATGGCGATATTGATGGGGCTCATGGTGTTTCGCTCGATTAGTATGATTTTATGATGCGCTTTGTATCAGAAAGCGGGATACGGGCAAGCGGCGCTGACGCAATGATCGATGACGATCATGGACAAAGCGATGGTGAGCCTGTTTGCATAATGCGAATCGCACACAGGAGCCGCCATGCCGCCGATCTATCGAAAAGCCACCCGCGCCGATCTCGACATGATGCTGGACTGGGCGGCGCGCGAAGGCTGGAACCCCGGTCTCGGAGACGCAACGCCGTTCTTCGCTGCCGATCCCGATGGTTACTGGCTCGCAGAGGAGGAGGGCCAGATCGTGGCTGCCATCTCGCTCGTCCGCTACGGCCCGGATTATGCCTTTCTCGGCTTCTACATGGCGCATCCGGATTTCCGCGGGCAGGGTATCGGCCATGCTCTGTGGAAGAAGGCGCTCCGCGAAACAAGCGCCAGGACCATGGGTCTTGATGGCGTGGTCGCGCAGCAGGAAAACTACCAGAAATCGGGCTTTGCCTATGCTTACGCCAATTTCCGCTACGGTGGCGAGGTGACCTGCAGCGAACCTCCGTCCTCTGAATTGACTGAAGTTTCGCCCGTGCATATCCCCTCGATCATCGCCTATGACCGCCGCTTTTCGCCCGGCCCACGGGATGCTTTCCTCAAGGAATGGCTGCGGCCGCTGCCCAATCGAAACAGCGTCGCGTTCATCCGCCATGCGGAAATATCAGGCTACGGCACCATCCGCGCCTGCCGCGAGGGCCACAAGATCGGCCCGCTGTTTGCGGATACGGAAACCAATGCCGACCTCATCTTCCGCAAGCTGGTGACGATGGCCGGTGGAGGCCAGATCTTCCTCGATATACCTGAACCGAACGCCGCGGCAAAAGCGTTGTGCGACCGATACAATCTTAAGCCGGTCTTTGAGACGGCGCGCATGTATCGCGGCCCGGTGCCCGATCTGCCGCTGTCGCAGATTTACGGCATCACCACTTTCGAACTTGGCTGAATTTTAAAGAAGACGCGTGTCGGTCGCGATCAGGAAAACGCTGGCGAAGGTGATGGCCGAAAGGCAGGCGACGGCGATCCAGAACCATAGGCCGGCCGCCTCCCGCTCGCCCTCCGCCATGGCCGGCGTCACGTTGCGCAGCTTCGTCAGCTGGTGGCGCGGGTTGCCCCACTTCACCCGGCGAAACCGGTAGACATCCGTTCTTTGCGTGCGCTCTTTCCTCATGGCTCAAAAGTTTAAAATGAGTCGATGAAGGCCATATTAAAGAAACCGCTAAAATTTTAACGAATCGTTTAGCACCGATGAATCAGCTCGCCATCGCCTCTTCATATTCGGTCGAAAGCTCCATCCACTGGTCTTCGGCCTTGCTCAGGCGAGACGCAACCTCTGCCCGTTCCTTGACCTTGGTGGCCGCCTTGTCGGGGAATTTTTCGTAGAGTTCCTGGCTCTCAAGCTCCGCATCAAGGGCCCGAATCTGCTTCTGAAGCTTTTCCGTCAGGGATTCGATTTCATTGATCTTTTTCTTCAGCGGCGCAAAGGCGGCGCGCTTTTCCGCGGCTGCCTTGCGCTGGTCGGCCTTGTTCACTGTCTCGTCTGCAGGCTTGGTCTTGGCGCCCTTGGTCCTGCTGCTGGCGACGATGACGCTGCGGTAATCCTCGAGGTCGCCGTCATAGTTCGTCACGGTGCCGTCGCGCACCAGCCACAGCCGGTCCACAGTCGCCTCGATCAGGTGGCGATCATGCGAGATCAGGATAACCGCGCCCTCATAGTCGTTCAGTGCCTCGATCAGTGCATTGCGGCTGTCGATGTCGAGGTGGTTGGTCGGCTCGTCGAGGATCAGCATGTTCGGCGCGTCGAAGGCGGCGAGGCCCATCAGCAGGCGCGCTTTTTCGCCGCCCGAAAGGTCCTTGGCCGGCGTGTCCATCTTTTCGGTCGCAAGACCCATCTGGGCGACGCGCGAGCGCACCTTGGCTTCCGGCGCATCCGGCATCAGCGGACGGATATGCTGAACCGCGGTATCACCGGGAACGAGATCGTCCAGCTGATGCTGGGCAAAGAAGCCGATCTTCAGGTTCGGTGCCAGCCGGATGTCGCCGGCATCAGCGGAAAGCCGACCGGAGATGAACTTGGCAAACGTCGATTTGCCATTGCCGTTCGAGCCGAGCAGGGCGATGCGGTCGTCATTGTCGATCCTGAGGTTCAGGCCCTTCAGGATCGGCTTGCCGGGCGTGTATCCGACAGAACCGCCCTGGATGGCGATGATCGGCGAGGCCGGTTGTTTTTCCGGCTCGGGAAAATGGATCGGATGGACATGATCCTCGATGACGGCGGCAACGGTCCCCATCCGCTCCAGCGCCTTGACGCGGCTCTGCGCCTGACGGGCCTTGGTTGCCTTGGCCTTGAACCGGTCGATGAAGGACTGCAGGTGCTTGCGCGCCGCCTCATTCTTCACCTTGGCCTTCTGCTGCAGCTCGATCGCCTCGGCGCGCTGGCGCTGGAACTGGTCGTAGGAGCCGCGGTAGAAGGTCAGCTTCTTCTGGTCGAGATGGATGATCGAATTGACAGCCGTGTTGAGCAGGTCGCGATCGTGGCTGATGATGATGACCGTGTGTGGATAGCGGCGGATATAGTCCTCCAGCCACAATGCGCCTTCGAGGTCGAGATAGTTGGTCGGTTCGTCGAGCAGCAGCAGGTCCGGCTCGGCAAACAGCACGGCCGCCAGCGCCACGCGCATGCGCCAGCCACCGGAAAAGGACGAGGCCGGGCGCTTCTGCGCCTCATGGTCGAAACCGAGACCAGCGAGAATGCTGGCCGCACGCGATTCCGCCGAATGCGCCTGGATGTCGGTGAGCCGCGTCTGGATTTCGGCAATACGATGCGGATCGGTGGCATGCTCGGCTTCAGTCAGCAGCGCCTCGCGCTCCTTGTCTGCTTTCAGCACGATTTCGATCAGCGGCTCTTCGGTGCCGGGCGCTTCTTGTGCCACCTGTCCGATGCGGGCATTCCTGGGGATCGAAACGGAACCTGTCTCGCTCTCCATCGTGCCGGTGATGATGCGGAAGAGCGTCGACTTGCCGGCGCCGTTCTTGCCGACGAGGCCGGCCTTGGTGCCGGCAGGAAGCGAAACCGTCGCCTGGTCGATGAGCAGGCGGCCGGCAATACGCGCGGAGAGATTGTTGATCGTGATCATGGCCGGCGTTTTGGCCGATGTTGTCGCGGAAGGCAAGTGTCCCAGAGGCCGCAGTCTTCGTGAAAAGGCCTATGCCGCGTGGGGAGAGTAGAGGCGCGGCGATCTCGCGCCGACGGCGGCCGAGAACACCAGCTGGCCCGGATGGCCGGAGGCCTTGACGGCGTGCAGCGCGAGTTCCGCCTGGCTGAAGAGATCGGCCTCTCCACTTGCGGCATCGGTCATCGCGATGCCTGCCGAGAGAGACAGTCGTTCCGGCGTGAACGAGCGTTCGGGCAGGGGGATGTCGATGGCTTCGATCGAAGCGCGTATGCGCGAGACGATTGCCTCTGCATTGGCGGCGCTGACGTCGGAAAACAGGAAGGCCAGTTCATCCAGTCCGATACGACCGACGAAGTCGTTCTTCTTGATGGATTTGCGGAAAATCGGAGCGAGTTTCTTCAGCGCCTTTTCCAGCGCGTCCACGCCGTACCGTTCGCCGACGCCGCGCAGGCCGTTAAGGGACACCAGCACAAGGGCCGTGGGCGGCGGCGCATCGAGAAACAGCGCCGATAGCCGCGCCGAGAATGCCGTACGGTTCGGAAGCCCGGTTGAGGGATCCCGCGTCGCCGCTGCCCGCAGCGCATCGATATCGCCTTCCATGGAAGACAGCTGTGCAACGGTTTCGGTAAGCCGCCCAGAGAAGCTTGCTTCGTCGCGCAGCAGCGCTGCGGCCTGATCACGGATCGCCTGCGTCGCATCGGCAAAGTCCGACATGGCAACCACCGGATCGTTTTCGAGCCGAAGCGCAAAATCCTGCAGCTGGCGGACGAAACCCGTCTTGCGATTGGTGGCCTCGCGCATCGCCACCGAAACGTCACCCAGGAGCTTCACGGCCTGCGCCTGAACCTTGTCGGCACTCAGTGTCGCGTGGCTTGCAAGATTGTGACGAATACCAAGTTCGTCAATCTTGGCTGCATCGGGAGAGGGCCCGAGTGCCGAAAGCTCGCGGGCAAGATCTGGATTGCGTCCCGAAAGCGCCTCGTAAAACAGCGCATAGTTGCGCGGCAGGGGAGAAACGCCAAGGCTCGCCATGGCCTGGGCAATCCTGACGAACACGGCGTCGATTTCCGTCCGTGCCGGCCGCTGCGCGTTCTGCTTGGGGTTCGTCATCGGTTCAATCCCTGAAACAGCTGATATTGCCATCTTGCGGCCTTGCCGCCGTTTTCCTTGTTATGGAATTGGATAAGCCGTTGACATTAAAAGAGCGTCAATCTGCGATTGCGCCTGTATGTGATGGTTACAGAGCGCTTAAGAACATGGCCATCTCAGCGCTGTCGCAGTCTGCACCAGGATGTCGGCGCTACGCCCCAGCTCCAGCGGGTTAGCCTCCAGAAAGGCGCAGACAACGTCGATATGCTCCTGCAGGATAATCGTATCGGGCGCGCATATATTGGCGCGGATCTTTGCCGTCACACTGATCGTGCTCTTCGGCCGATTGTTCTCCGCATCGACGACATCCGCCAATTCCGCATGATGCAGATCGCGGGACCAGCGGTCGAGGACACCGGCAACATAGCCGGCAAGGGCAGGATTCCTCGGTGGCTGGCAAAACGCGTGCAGCGTCACGCCGTCAACGAACTGCGCCCGTGCCGTCGTTGGTGCTACAGCAGCCAGCGCGGCTAAAACAATCATCGGCAGGCGGCATCGTCCCGGCATTGCCCTTCCTCCTACCAAGCTCGCGCGGCATGGTCGTATGCTACGCCAAATGCACGCCCACGCAACTCTCAGCCCGCATGCTTGCGCCCCTCTGGCGTGCGCTGGAAAAAGACGAGGTCAAGCGAAAGGCTTGGCTTGCCCAGCGCGGTCAAAATCATGTGGCACTGGCCCCTATGATGGGTCTGGTGGTTGAAGAGATGGGCGAGCGCGGGTGCCAGTTTCTGGGTGATGAGGGTAGGAGTGCTGACGGGCGTATAGCTAAAGGTCGCCCGCAGATCCTCCTCCGTCAGATCGCGGATCCAACCGGCAATACGTTCGTCTTCAGCCCGCCGCGCATCGGCAAGTGCGGCAAACTCCGTGTGAATGACGGCATCGAGCCGCGTCGGCGCGTCGCCCGTGCCGGTGAAGCGGCGCATCCAGATGCGGTCGGTGGCAAGCAGGTGGTTGAGCGTGCCGGAGAGCGAGCCGAAGAAGGCTCCCTTGTTTTCCTGAAACTCGCTTTCGCTCAGTGTGGCGACAGCTTCGTAGACCAGTCTGTTTGCCCAGCCGTTGTAGTCAGCCATCATGAGGTAATGGTCGCGCATCGGTGTCTCCTGTGTTCGAAGGAGCATAACCGAAGATCGGATCGCTTTGGGTGATGGCACCGATGAAATTTGCTGATTGTGCGGCTCCGCAGGTGCGATCGGCCGAAATCCGGTGGCCACCCCTTGTTTTGCGGCGCGTGGGCGGCTATTGACGCGCAAAATCCACGAAAACCTCAAAATCCACGAAAACCCAAGGGAATTCACAAATGGCGATTGAACGCACCTTTTCGATGATCAAGCCGGACGCGACCAAGCGCAACCTCACCGGCGCGATCACCAAGATGATCGAAGACGCCGGCCTGCGCGTCGTCGCGTCCAAGCGCGTCTGGATGAGCACCCGCGAAGCCGAAGGCTTCTACGCTGTTCACAAGGAACGCCCGTTCTTCGGCGAACTTGTTGAATCCATGACCTCGGGTCCGACGATCGTTCAGGTTCTCGAAGGCGAAAACGCCATCCTGAAGAACCGCGAAATCATGGGCGCCACCAACCCGGCAAACGCCGATGAAGGCACCATCCGCAAGACCCACGCCCTGTCGATCGGCGAAAATTCGGTTCACGGTTCGGATGCTCCGGAAACCGCAGCAATCGAAATCGCCTACTGGTTCTCGGGCACCGAGATCGTCGGCTGAATCAGTTTCTAAAGCATGTCGCGCAAAAGTGCGCAGCGGTTTTGCGATAACGACAAAGAGTTAAAGCGTGGGAAGCGAATCTGAAAGATCGCGACACGCTTTAAGGGCTTTGTCCCGAAGGTCTTGAAAAGATTATATTTTGAAAGCCGGGACGGAAACGTCCCGGCTTTTGCCGTTGTTGCCCATCGAACTTGGAGATCGGCCCCACGTCCGGCAGTGACGGATATCTCGGTCAGTCGGCAGGCAATCTCTTCGTCAGGAGGCACAGGAGGCCGTCTCGAAATGGGCGGGAACCTTGCCATCCCTGAAGACCTCGGGGTTTTTCTCGTAGGCCGGGCCGATGACCAGTGGCTTGGCCGGCAAGACGTTCTGATCGAGATTGGAGGTCACGGTGGTTTTCAACGTTTGCAGGATATCGCCATCAGGCCCCCTGAGCTCGACAGTCACCGCGTAAGGCTTTTCCTTGTGCACGCAGGTTATATCCGGGCTTTCCAGCACGATCTTGGTCTGCTTTGCAAAGACCTTGCGCTCCAGCGTCAGCGGCGCCCCACCGGCCGGGTTCTCGAAGCTTGCGACCACGAAGCTACCCTCGGGAAGGGCTTCCTTCTTCTCGAATGTCAGCATGTAGGTCGCATAGGCGAGCCGGTAGTTGAAGACGAAGATCTTGCCGGTGAGTTGCAATGGTTCGTCGCCGGTTTCGCGCTGACAGCCCGAGAGCCCGACGCAGGCAATCGCCGCTATCCCGAAAGTCATGGTGCGGATAGGCGAAATGCGGTTCTGGGTCATGCGTTCGCCTCCTTGCGTTTCTGGTAATGCCGGCTTGCCTTTGTTCGATTGCCGCAGACGGCCATGTCGCACCAGCTTCGACTGCGGTTTCGGCTCCGATCGATGAACAGCCATTGGCAATTCGGGCAGATCTTCATCCGGTTTTCGCCAGTCGCAGCGGTCAGGCGAAGAGCCGAATGCGCAGTCGCCGCCTCAAGCGGAACGGGGCCGCTACCACTATGCGGCTGGTTGCGAATGGAGGCCGATATGGCCGAAAGCAGGTCGGCAAGCAGATCGTTCGAACCGCGCCCTTCGATATCAGCCCGGAAATAACGATCCGTCGCCTCGCGAAGAGCAAGCAGATGCGGCCGCCGCGCCGGTGTCGCCGGCGCAATTGGTCCCAAGGCAGATCGCTCGCCGCAGAACTTTGCGGCCGCCCCGGCAAAACTGTCCATCGCCACCGGGTCGGCAAAGCGATCGATCCGCCGCAGGGGATCGAAGCGCAGCACGACGGAATTGGCGACATCGAGCGCCAGTGCGCCGCCGGAAAACCGATGGGGTGTCCAGGAAAAGGTCATGAGTAAATTCTAACTGGTAAAAGCGTTTTTACAAGTTATAATTCGCGAACGCAACGGGACCCGCCATGGCCTATTTCCTGCAACAGCTTGCCAATGCCGTCCCCGTTGCCGCGCTCTACGCGCTGCTTGCCTTTGGCTATGCCATCGCCTTCGCGGTCACCCGCCGGGCGGACCTGACCTACGGTGCTCTCTTCGGGTTTTCCGGGCAGATTTTCCTGCTGTTTACCGATTTTGCCTGGAACAAGCTCTGGCTGGTGCTGCCGGCGTCGCTGGCAATCGGCGCTGCGGCGGCACTGGTCTACACCGCCGGTACCGGTATCTTCCTCGGGCGAAGCGTCATGCGGCGCGTGGTGCTGAAGTCGCCCAACACTGTCGTCGTGGTGTCGCTCGGGCTTGCGATCGTGCTGATGGAAATGTCGCGGCTTGCGGCGGATACCCGCGCCATCTGGCTGCCGCCATTCCTGAACTCGCCGCTGGTGCTATGGGCGAACCCGCGCTTTCCGGTAACCCTGACATTGATCCAGATCATCAATACTGCTGCAATGTTGGCCTTGGTCGTTGCCGGAAACCTCTTCCTGATCCGGTCTGCCTGGGGAAGGAAATGGCGGGCCGTTGCCGATGACGGGCATGCGGCGGCGCTGTGCGGTATCGACCCCACCCGTATCTTCGTAGTCGCCTACGGCGCGTCAGCCCTGTTGGCGGCAATCGCCGGCATTCTCGCAACAGCCTATTACGGCACGATGGATTTCGGCGCAGGCCTCGTTTTCGGCGTCAAGGTGCTGTTCATTGCCTCGATCGGCGGGCAGACCACGCCGCTTCTCGCCGCAGCAGGTGCTGCTCTCATGGGGCTCGCGGAAACAATGTGGAGCGGCTACGGGCCGATCCTGTGGCGCGATTTCGCGATCTTCAGCTTTCTCGTGCTGCTGCTGGTGCTGACACGGCGGGAGCGCGTTCAGCCTTAAAGCATGTCGCGCAAAAGTGTGCAGCGGTTTTGCGACAACGACATGCGCAAAAAAAGAGCTAAAGCGAGGAAGCGAATCTGAAAGATCGCGACGCGCTTTAGTCAGTCGTCCGTCCACCGATCCCGTGCACTATCGTCGGCATCCCTGGCCGAGACCCATTCACCGGCCTCGCCGCTGATGCCGATCTCCTTCTTCCAGAAGGGGGCGGATGTCTTCAGGAAATCCATGACAAAGTTTGCTCCGTCAAAGGCGGCCTGGCGATGCCTGGCGGCCGCGATGACGAGAACGATGTTCTCCCCCGGAACGATCCGGCCATGACGATGGATCGCCCGCAGGGCCTGCAGGCCGAAACGTGCGCTGGCCTCTTCGCAGATGCGCAGGATTTGCGCCTCTGCCATCCCGGGATAATGTTCGAGTTCCAGCGCCCCGAGCGTGCCGGCTTCGTCCCGGCAAAGTCCCGAGAAGGTCACGACGGCACCGATATCGGTGCGTCCCCTGGATATCTCCGCGACTTCTGCGGCAAGGTCGAAATCCTGTCGCTGCACCCGCACCGAAATCGTCGGCTGAGCCATGGCCTCAGCCGCCGGTCATCGGTGGGAAAAGCGCGATCTCGCGGGCGCCGGCGATCGGCTCGTGATGATCGACATGCTCCTGGTTTATGGCAACCCGGATGACATTTTCATGCTCCAGCGCCATCTCATATTCCTCGCCGAGACCCTTGAGATGCCTGAGCAAATCGCCGGCCGTCACGACGCTGTCCGGCAGCACGATCTCTTCTTCGTCCTTGCCGATCCGCTCCCGCACCCAGGCGAAATAGACAAGCCGGACGCTGCTCATTCGTTGATCACATGCTTGAGGCCGGCACGGAAATAGTCGTAACCGGTGTAGATGGTCAGAACTGCAGCAATCCAGAGCAATATTCTGCCTATCTCCGTCGTGTATGGCAGAACCTTATCTCCAGCTGGACCTGCCAGAAGAAAAGCAATCGCTAACATCTGAACCGTTGTTTTCCATTTGGCGATCTGCGTTACGGGTACGCTAACCTTGAGCGCCGCTAGATATTCACGGAGTCCGGAAACGAGGATTTCCCGGCAGAGAATAATGATCGCGGCCCAAAGAGACCAGCCGGCAATTGTCTGTTCCGTGTCTGCGGCCATCAGCAGCAGTGCGGTTGAAATCAGCAATTTATCAGCGATCGGGTCGAGCATTCGTCCGATGTTTGACGTTTGATTCCAAATTCTCGCGAGATAACCATCGAGAAAGTCCGTTATCGAGGCGATGGCGAAAATCACCAGAGCCGACCAGCGTGCGAAATCCGAACTCTGCAGCCGGCCTTCGACGAAGAAGCACAGCACGATCAGCGGAACGGCAAGAATACGGCCATAGGTGAGCAGATTGGGGATGTTGTAGGCAGCAGGCGTTGACATCGACTTTTGTTCTCTGGGAGGCATGGGCGACAAATGAAGACTTTATGACCGTAAGGTCAACCGGTCGCGGAGAAATCAGGGTGAATTATGACGATATCCACCTGAACGCATGCTGAACCCCCCGATTGCGACTCCATGCCGCCATTTTGGCTTCCGGGGCGATCACGACAACGTGAAGACTGCCTTCTGCGTCGTCTCCGCCCTTTGAATCGTTCCCCAGTCTGATATCAAGAAAAACCCCTCAATTTCAGGGAAAAATGTGAGCTGGCATTCGTGATTCTCGATAAACCCGCACTTATCGACCGCATTTACGAGGCGGCGGTCATTCCGGAACTTTGGTCGGATGTCTGCGACAGCCTTGCAGCTGCGGTGGACGGCTATTCGACCTGCATATGGTCGATTGATTCAAACCAATCGGCCCGGTGGGTTTCTTCTCCCCACATTCAGGATGCGCTGGAAAAGTATTCTCGCAGTGAACTCCGATTTGAGAATGTGCGTCCCGGACGCTCGATTCAGATGTTTCCCATGTCTTTTGCCCGCGACATCGATGTCATGACCGCGAAGGAGATAGAGGACGACGCGATCTACAATGCCTTCTTGCGCCCCTTGGGAGTGGGCTGGAGCATGGGCAGTGTCTTGCCGGAGCCATCAGGCCACACACTGATTTTCGATTTCATGCGCAGGACCGATCTCGGGCCTTTCGAGCCCCGGCATCTGGATTTCGTCAACAGCCTGAAGGGCGATCTGGCGCGGGCGACGCTGATTTCTTCCCGCATGGTTTTCCAGCAGGCGCGATCGATTGCGTCGGCGCTGTCGCTGGTGGGCCTGCCGGCCGCTGTTCTTGGCGATGAACAGCAGGTCCTGGCCATGAACGACGAGATGGAAGCCTTGGCTCCGCGCATCCGCACGGGCGCGGGAGACCGTATCTCCATCGATCAGCCGCAGGCCAACAGGCTGTTGCAGCGCAGCTTCGAACTCCTGAGCGTGCCGGAGAGCCCGCGAGTACAGTCGCTGCCGCTTGCTGCCACCGCTGAAGAGCCGGCACTGGTGCTGCATGTTCTGCCGGTTCGCCGCAACGCGCGCGATATTTTCTCACGCAGCATGGCAGTCCTTATGGCAACCCCGGTCGGCGGCGCCGGCTTGCCGGATATTGGGGTCCTTGCCGGGCTTTTCGATCTGACACCGGGGGAGGCACGTGTCGCCCGCGAACTCGCCAAGGGCGCCAGCATTGAAGCCGTGGCGGCGATACTCAACCTGAGCATCGAGACAGTGCGCACCTACCTGAAGCGCATCTTTCTCAAGACGGGAACCCGCCGGCAGCCGGAACTGGCAAGCCTCCTGAGTGGCTTGGGTCGCGTCGCCGCCTGACGCCGCCGGCTACTTCCCCCCATCCTCGTGGAAATGGTCATAGACCAGCTTTGCGACCGAAGCCGAAATACCTTCCACCGCCATCAGATCATTGACGCCCGCACGCGATACCGCTTTCGCCGTCCCGAAGTGATGAAGCAGCGCCCGCTTGCGCGTCGGCCCGATGCCGCCGATCTCGTCGAGCGGGTTCTTGACCATTTCCTTCTTGCGCCGTGCCCGGTGCGAACCGATGGCGAAGCGGTGGGCCTCGTCGCGCAGCCGCTGGGTGAAGTAGAGCACGGGGTCGCGCGGCGGCATGGTGAAGCTTTCCCTGCCCGGCGGAAAGAAGCGTTCGCGCCCGGCATCGCGGTCCACGCCCTTGGCGACGCCGATGGCGATCACGCTATCTTCGATGTCGAGTTCCTTCAGGATTGCCCGCACCGCCGTCATCTGTCCCTGGCCGCCATCGATCAGGATCACATCCGGCCACGCCGGAAATCCCGCATCCTCGGAAGGCGATATTGTCCGATCCGGCTTGCCTTCCTCCTTCAGGAGGCGGGCAAAGCGGCGGGTCATCACTTCGCGCATCATGCCGAAGTCATCGCCCGGCGTGATGTCAGTCGATTTGATGTTGAACTTGCGGTACTGGCTTTTGACGAAACCTTCCGGACCTGCGACGACCATGCCGCCAACGGCATTGGTGCCCATGATGTGCGAGTTGTCGTAGATCTCGATGCGTTCGGGAGCGCGTTCCAGCTTGAACGTTTCGGCAAAGCCCTGCAACAGCCGCGACTGTGACGCCGTCTCTGCCAGCTTGCGCCCATGCGCCTCGCGGGCATTGGCGACGGCGTGGTCCACGAGATCCTTCTTCTCGCCGCGCTGCGGCACTGAAATCGCGACCTTGTAGTTCGATTTTTCCGAGAACGCCTGGGCAAGCAGATCCTGTTCCTCCACCTGCTCGCAGAGCAGGATCTGCCGCGGACAGGGCTTGTCGTCATAGAACTGCGCAAGGAATGCGCTCAGCACCTCGGAGGAGGGCATGGCCGGGTCGGCCTTCGGGAAATAGGCGCGGTTACCCCAGTTCTGCCCGGTGCGGAAGAAGAACACCTGGATGCAGGAGATGCCGCCCTCGTGATGGATCGCGAAGACGTCGGCCTCCTCGACCCCTGCGGGATTGATGCCTTGATGGCTCTGCACATGGGACAGCGCCGCCAGCCGGTCGCGGTAAAGTGCTGCCCGCTCGAAGTCGAGATTTTCGGAGGCTTCGCTCATGGCAGACGCGATCGTCGCCTTTACCGCCTGGCTCTTGCCGGACAGGAAGTCCTTGGCCTCGGTCACCAGTTCGGCATAGCCCTCGTCGGAAATCTCATGGGTGCACGGTGCCGCGCAACGCTTGATCTGGTGCAGCAGACAGGGCCGCGTGCGGGTCTCGAACACGCTGTCGGTGCAGGTGCGCAGCAGGAAGGCCCGCTGCAGCGAGTTGATCGTGCGGCCGACGGCGCCGGCGGAGGCGAAGGGGCCGAAATAGTCGCCCTTGCGGCTGCGTGCGCCACGATGCTTGTAAAGCGCCGGTGCGCGGCTGTCGCCGGTGACGAGGATGTAGGGAAAGGACTTGTCGTCGCGCAGCAGGACGTTGAAGCGCGGGCGCAGCCGCTTGATCAGGTTCGCCTCGAGCAGCAGCGCCTCGATCTCGGTCCGCGTGGTGACGAATTCCATGTTGGCGGTCTCGCGCACCATGCGGGCGAGGCGGTTCGAATGCAGCCGACCTTGCGCATAGTTGCTGACGCGCTTCTTCAGGCTGCGGGCCTTGCCGACATAGAGGACGTCACCCGCCTCGTTGAACATGCGGTAGACGCCGGGACTGTTGGGCAGGTGCTTGACGAATTCCTGGATCAGCTCCGCGCCGCGAATCCCGTCCTTGACCGCTCCGGCCTCGGCCCAGTCGATTTCGGGCAGGGCGCCATCGGTCGCGATCTCGATCAGGTCTTCGTCGTCTGCGGCATTTTCGTCATACAGGATGCCGGCATCACTGGGCGTGCGTCCGCTCATTCCACGATCTCCAATATGTCAGGCGTCTCCCAGGCCAGATGCTGGCCGCCATCCAGTGCGATCATCTGACCGGTGATCGACGGTGTCTCGAACAGGAACCGGATCGTGCGTCCGAACTCCGAAAGTTCCGGTCCGGTCCGCAGGATCAGCGCCTCGACCTGCGCCTCGAAGTCGGACTGGTTCTGCCTCTCGTTCGGCAGCGTCGGTCCCGGCCCGATGCCGTTGACCCTGATGGCCGGCGCCAACGCCTGGGCCATCGTCTTTGTTGCCATCAGCAATGCCGCCTTTGACAGCATATAGGAATAAAAGCGCGGATTGGGAGCCCAGACCCGCTGGTCGATGATGTTGACGATCAGTCCGCCGCAGGATTTCGGCAGCTGACCGGCAAAGTCGCGCGCGAGGATGGAAGGTGCCTTCACATGCAGCGCAAAATGCCGGTCCCAGATCTCTTCGTCGAAATGATCGATGCTGTCCTTCTTGAAAATCGAGGCGTTGTTGACGAGCAAGCCGATCGGACCTATTGCCTCCACGGCTTTGCTCATCAGGCCTTCCGTGGCCGACGTATCCGTCAGGTCAGCCACGATTGCGGCAGCCTTGCCCCCCTGGTCGCGGATAGATGCCGCCAAGGTCTCTGCTTCATCACGGGCCTGATGGGCATGGATCGCCACCGCAAAACCATGGGCCGCAAGGTCCTCGACAATAGCCTTGCCGATGCGCTTGGCGCTGCCTGTCACAAGGGCGGTTTTCAGCGGTTTTCTCAAGGCCTGTCCCATTGCCAGATTCGGATGCGGTGAGCCGCAAGATATAGGTGGCCAGGCGCTTTCGCGAAACTGCGAATGCACAATAGTTTCGAAAAAATTAATGGCTGTAACAAGAACTGAGATAAATTAGCGCATGTTAAGTATAGCGGCATTAATTATTATTTCACGGTTAACAAGTACCCTGTGGCTCTCAAGCAACATCGAATTTTCGACATGGTTGTGCCACTAAAATTTCACATTTTGGCTCTTGAGATTCCTCATTTGGCAGCCAATTTCACCTCAACCGGGCGGGGTTAAATGTAATTGCCGGTGTATCGATTTGAGCCGCGATAGGCTCGTGACACTGGTCTGAAAGGAGACTTTTATATGCGTACTCTCATCACCACCCTCATGGCATCGGCTGTGACCCTGATCACCTTCACGGCCGTGCAGGCCGCTGACGCGATCGACGAAGTTCCGGCTGCTCCTGCTGCCGAATACACCGAGCCGGCGATCAAGAACTGGTCGGGCGCCTATGTCGGTGGTACGGCTGATTGGGCACGCGGCGAATTCGACGGCACCGGCGGCCGTGGCGCTGCAGCCTTCGGCGGTGGCCTCTATGGCGGTTATAACGTCCAGAGCGGTCAGCTGGTTTACGGCGGTGAAGCCGACGTCAACTACCGCGGCAACGACGCCACCAACCCGGTCCGCACCATGAAGCAGGGCTTCAACGGCTCGCTGCGCGCTCGCGTCGGTGTCGATGTCAACCCGGTTCTGGTTTATGGTACCGCTGGTATCGCTGCTGCCGACGTCAAGGCCTCCGAGAGCGGTTCTTCCGACAGCAACACGATGATCGGATGGACGGCTGGTGCCGGTGCGGAAGCTTTTGTCACCGACAACATCACGGCGCGTGTCGAATACCGTTACACCGACTACGGTTCGAAGGACTTCGATCTGCCGAGCGGCAAGGTTTCCTCTGGCTATGACGAGCATAGCGTTCGCGTCGGTATGGGCGTGAAGTTCTGATTTCAGATAGATGGGGTAATTGGGGTCTTGGCCCGAGTTCCTGGCGAGGAATGGTGGCTGCTCCAATCGGATGATAAAACGAGGTTGCTAGCAAAGCACCTCAATCACCGAAAGGAACAGCCATGCAGTATTATGCCGGACTCGACGTTTCTTTGGAAGAGACAGCAATCTGCGTCGTCGATCAGACGGGCAAAATAGTCCGCGAGATGGTTGCGGTGTCAGAGCCGGAGGCGCTGGCAGCCGCCCTCGCCGGCACGGGACTGAGTTTTGAGCGGATAGGAATGGAAGCGTGCGGCACGACGGCCTGGCTGCACGACGGCATGCAGGAGCGAGGCGTAGCCTCGATCTGCATTGACGCGCGCCGCGCCAATGCAGCGATGAAGACGATGCCGAACAAGACGGACCGAAACGACGCAAGGTCCATCGCCCAGATCATGCGGACCGGCTGGTTCACGCAGGTGCATGTGAAGAGCAGGCGTTCGCGCCAGTGGCGGGCAACGCTGACCGCCCGAAGGACGGTCGCGCAGAACCTGCGAGACATCCAGAACGCGATCCGCGCGTTGCTCCGCGAGGAGGGGATAAAGCTGGGACGGCCGTCCAGCGCCAGTTTCATCGCCAGGGCGCGGGAAGCAGCAGGAGGGGAAGAGGCGCTTATGGCAGCGGTGGAACCGCTGCTGGCCGTTCTCACGGCCATGGAGCAGCAACTGAACCGTCTGACGAAAATCGTCATGAACCTCTGCCGAAGTGACGATACTTGCCGACGGCTGATGACCGTCCCGGGTGTTGGGCCGATCACGGCCGTGAGTTATGTCGCGACGATCGACGATCCGTCGCGGTTCCGGCGGTCGCGCGACGTCGGAGCGCATCTCGGACTAACGCCGCGACGATATCAGTCTGGCGAGACCGACACGCAGGGGCATATCAGTCGCTGCGGTGACGAAGCGATGCGGGCGCTGCTCTACGAGGCAGCGAACGCGCTGCTCTGCGTTTCGAGGAAATGGTCCAGCCTCAAGGTCTGGGGAATGGCGGTGGCGAAGCGGCGCGGTTTGAACCGCGCCCGCGTTGCAGTCGCGAGAAAGCTGGCGACGATCCTCCACCACATGTGGAGTGACGAGACGGACTTCCGGTACGGCAAGGAGATTGCGGCGTAACCGCCGCTCGAGGTTTGGAGCTTCGCCTGACCGGGCGATGACTGAACCGCCCCGAGGGGACGGTGAATGGAGTTACAGCGAAACATGCATTGTCTCGCCTTACGGCGAAGACGTCCGATAGATTGCTGAACTTCCTTCCCCATACCCCATCATGCGGCGGGCCTCGCCCCGACCGCGAAGAGAAGCGAGTGACCCGCGGGACGGGACGGTAAAAAGCAGCGAAGGAATGCCGAATGGAGTCTTGACCCAACGACCCCAATTAGAGAAGCATGTTATGAAGGAAAGGCCGGAGCGATCCGGCCTTTTCTCGTTTCTATGGCATTACTGCATAATTCCTTAGATCGGAATCGGTTTAAGGATAAAATTATGCAGCAGGTATAAGCTTACAGCGAACCTTAGCGCGTCATATATGACGCACGGCGCTGTAAGCTGACCAACTGCCTTCAGGGCGGGGCTCAGTCAGCCTTCGGTTTTTTCGCCGCGCTGCGCTTGGCCGGTTTCGACGTGTTCAGCGCGATGGCTGCACGGACAAGGGCCTTCAGCGCTTCTGCGTCAATGGCTTCTCCCTCACGCACATCGATGGCGCGACGCACGTTGCCCTCGAGGCTGGAATTGAACAGGCCTGACGGGTCCTCCAGCGCCGCGCCCTTGGCGAAGGTCATTTTGACCACGCTCTTGTAGGTCTCCCCGGTACAGATGATCCCGTCATGCGACCAGACGGGTACGCCACGCCATTTCACTTC